>NZ_JBIUUU010000003.1:220547-588951 GCF_044742595.1 Streptomyces sp. NPDC087859
TGCCAGGGCCGAGGGTGAAAGGCCCGGTGCGAGAGGCCCGGGGCCAGGGCCGAGGGTGAAAGGCCCGGTGCGAGGGATGGGGCCAGGGCCGAGGGTGAGAGGCCCGGTGCGAGGGATGGGGCGGTTGGCCGATGTGTCCCAGGCCTGGGGCGGAAACGTGCAGGTGGGGTGGGCTGAAGGCCGGGACGGGTCTGGTGATTGCCGGTCTGTGGGGTGGGGTGGGTCAGAAGTGCGTGGGGATGTCGAAGGCGCGGCGGAGTTGTGCCATGTCGTGGCGGTCTCGGGGCGTCGGCTCGTAGCCCTGGTGGAAGTGGACCTGCTGGGCGGCGGAGAGGCAGGGGACCGGGGTGGAGCCGATCGTGCCGGTCGCGAAAGCCGAGGCGGGGTAGCGGAAGGGGTGCCGCGGGTCGAAGGAGGCCTGCGTCGCGGAGCCGTCCCCGTCGAAGGTGAGCGGGTGCAGATCGATCTCCCTGGCGTCCGGGGCCGTCACGACGAAGCGGACGGGGCGCCGGTCGAGGCTCTCCACGTACCCGGCCCCGGACAGGGCCGCCGTGACAGTGGGCTCCTGCTCCAGGCGGTGCATCAGGTCGAGGTCGCGATGGTCCCGGGTCTGCTCACCGACCAGCGCGTCGATGCCCCAGCCCCCACCGACCCAGACCTCCACACGGGCCCGGCGCAGCAGGGCGAGCACGGACAACACGTCATCGGCCGACATCACTTGGAGCATGTTAGGTGCAAGGCACACCCGCACGACTCCGCACCGAGCGCACCCGGCCCCCGCGCCCTACCCTTGGGCCGTGAACGAGATGCCCCGGGACTACCGGCCCGCCAAGTCCATCAGGGTTCTGCTCGCCGAGGACCAGGGGATGATGCGGGGCGCCCTCGCGCTGCTGCTCGGCATGGAGGCGGACATCGAGGTCGTGGCCCAGGTCGGGGCCGGTGACAAGATCGTGGACGCGGCGCTGATCCACCGCCCGGACGTCGCGCTCCTCGACATCGAACTGCCCGGCAAGAGCGGCCTCGACGCCGCCGCCGAGCTCCGCGACCAGGTCCCGGACTGCCGGGTCCTGATCCTCACCACCTTCGGCCGCCCCGGCTACCTCCGCCGGGCCATGGAGGCAGGCGCCGCGGGCTTCCTCGTGAAGGACGGCCCCGTCGAGGAACTGGCCTCCTCCATCCGCCGCGTCCTGACCGGCGAGACGGTCATCGACTCCGCCCTCGCCGCGGCCGCCCTCAGCGCCGGCCCCAACCCCCTCACCTCCCGCGAGTGCGACGTACTGAGTGCCTCGGCGGACGGGGCGACCGTCGCCGACATCGCCTCCGCCCTCCACCTCTCCGAGTCCACCGTCCGCAACTACCTCTCCTCCGCCATCGGCAAGACCGGCACCCGCAACCGGATGGAGGCGCTGCGGGAGGCCCGACAGCAGGGGTGGGTGTGACGGGAGGCCCCCGACGCACCCGCCACCGCCGTCACCTCACCGCCGTCACCTCCGCCGAACTCGCTTCCGTGCCCTTCGGGGCCAGGCAGACGAACCAGTCCACCGGGGAGCCCTCCGCCGGGCGGATCGCCGGGACGTCGGTGCTGGTGTCCTCGTTCTGCGGGGCCCTGTCGACCTTGGTCGCCGTGCCGTTCTTCCAGTTGCAGGTGACCTGCTGGACGTCCTTGCCGACCATGCCGATGACCAGGCGTTCCAGACCGTCGGGGTCGACGTCGAAAAAGGGGATCGAGGCGGTCTGGAGGTCCGTGCCCGACATGGTGTCGTCGTTCCCGAACGGGTTCAGCAACGGCGGCCAGCGGCGCAAAAGGTTCGAGGAAAGCCACACGAGGTACGACCTCTTGCCGATCAGTTCGGAGGGCTTGGTCCCGGCCGGCGCATCGCCGTACTCACCCATCGCCTCCAGCTGACCCGCCGCCTGCGCCTCGGTCCGCGGCGCCGCCCAAACGTCGATGGCGACCCGCCACTCCTTGCCGTTCTCCGTGCCGGTCGCGAGGGTCGTCCGGGCGGGGGTGAACAGGTCGGGTGCCGGCGACACCGACCGGGTCGCCGCCGGTGGTGCCACCGTCCCGTCCCCGCCCGGCAGCCCCGCCACCGCGAGCGTCGCCGAGGAACCGGCGAGTACCAGGGCCGTGGCCGCGGCGACCGCCCAGCGGCGGGCCTTGCGGCGGCGGCCGCCGCGGATGACCGCCTCGTAGGGGGCTATACCGATCTCGACCTCGTCCGCGGCTCCGGCCAGCATGGAGGCGATGTCACCGTTCGTCATGTCGTGGTTCGTCTCCCGGTCCGCGTTCATCACTTCCGCCCTCCCTGCGTCACGACGTCGGCCAACCCCGGTATGGCGCGGAGTTTCGCGATTCCCTTGGCCGCGTTGCTCTTCACCGAGCCGACGGAACAGCCCATCGCCTCGGCGGTCTGTGTCTCGGTGAGGTCCTCCCAGTACCGCAGGACGACCGCCTCGCGCTGCCGTGGCGGCAACTGGGACAACGCCTTCAGCAGCGCGTTGCGGTCCTCGGCCTGGGCGATGCGGTCGCCGGTGTCGGCGATCTCGCGCACGAGACCCGAGTCGTCCTTGGGCGCCAGGAACTCCCGGAGCCGTCGGCGGTGTTTTCGAGCGTGCGCGTTGATCATCACGCGCCGTACATAAGCCTCCGGGTCGTCGGCCGAACCGACTCTGCGCCAGGCCACGTAGACCTGTTCCAAGGTCGACTGGACCAGGTCCTCCGCGCCGTGCTGCTCCCCCGTGAGGAGAAATGCCGTCCGCATCAGCCGCGGCCAGCGGCCGATGACGAAGCTCTGGAACTCCTCGTCCCGAGCCTCTTTGCGATCCCCCATGGGCACCTCCCACCTCCTAGATGTCTAAAGGAGTCCATGAGCCGCCCAGACCGTTGCCTCAGCCGGCGGACAACTTTTCGCCCGCCCGCATCCTCCCGCCGGTCCCGGAAGCGCCGCCCCGCCTCATCCCCACCGCACAGGTCGCCTCACACCCCACCAGGCCACCCCGCGTTCGCCGCGCTCCCCGCCGATGACACCGAGCCGGAGTGCCGACGCGCGGGGCCGATGACCGAACCGGACTCGGCACCGACACGGCCGACACATCCGCCCCCCTCCCTCGGCAGCCTCCGCCTCGCCCCGCACACCGCCCGCCGCGCCCTGGAGCCGGCGCTCACCGCCCGTGTCCCGCACCCCGCGCACTGCTCCGGCCAGCGTCCGAGACGGTACGGATCGACGCCGACGAAACCGAGCCCCCCGCGCCGAGCGGGCCCCGCGCACCGGAACCACCGCCCACCTGGCCACCTGGCCACCGCCCTCGATACCGAAGCCTTCACCGGCGACCGCTCCCCCGCCCCCGTCTCACTCGGCGGAGAACTTCCCACCCGTCTCCGCCTCTGACCCCGCCTCCGCCTCGGCCTCGACGCCCACCCCCACCTCGTCCCCCGCCTCCCCCGACGCCGGAACCGCCACGGGAACAACCCCCGAAACCGCCCCCGGAACCGCCACCACCGCCGCCGGAACCCTCCGCGGCAGCCACACCAACATCACCACCGCCCCACCCACCAACACCCCGGCCCCCGTCCGGAACACCAGCGCATACCCCTCCGTCAGCGCCTCCCGCCCCGTGCTCCCCGCCGTCCGTGCCGCCGCCAGTGTCGACATCACCGCGAGTCCCAGTGAGCCGCCCATCGTGCGGGAGGTGTTGACCAGCCCCGAGACCAGTCCCGCTTCCCCGGGCGCCGCCCCCGACGTGGCCAGCGCGGCCAGGGGTGTGGTGGCGAGGCCGGCTCCGAGCATCATCAGGATGCCGGGGATCATGATGGTGACGACGTAGTCCCCGTCCACGCTCATCGTCGACTGCCAGGCGAACCCGGTCGCCGCGACGAGCGTCCCCAGCACCGCCACGTTCCGCTCGCCGAGCGCCCGCATGAACCGGGGCGCCGCCTTCGACGCCAGCACGATCGCCAGGGAGCTCGGCACCAGTGCGAGACCGGCTTCGGTCGGGGAGTAGCCGAGCACGTTCTGGGCGTACAGCGTCATGAAGAACCACATGCAGAACATCGCGGAGCCGCTCAGGAACATCGCGACGTTGGCGGAGGCCACCGAGCGCCGCCGCAGCAGTCCGAGGGGCATCAGCGGGGCCGCCGTACGCGCCTCGACCAGCAGGAACACCCCGATCAGCGTCAGGCCGGCCATGAGCGGGACCGCTGTCGCCGTCGACGTCCACCCCTCGGCCTCCGTCTGCGAGATGCCGTACGCCGTGGCCCCCAGCCCCGCCGTCACCAGTACCGCGCCCGGCAGGTCGAGCCGGCGCCCGTCCCCGGCCCGGCTCTCGGTGAGCCACCACAGGGCGCCGAGGAGGAGGACCGCGCCGACCGGCACGTTGACCAGCAGCGTCCAGCGCCACGACCACACGTCCACGAGGACCCCGCCGACGAACCCGCCCGCCGCCCCGCCGCCCGCGCCCACCGCCGTCCAGGTCGCTATGGCACGCGCGCGTGCCGCTCCCTCGGGCACCGCGGACGTGACGATCGTCAGCGTCGAGGGCGCCAGTACCGCCGCGCCCAGTCCCTGCACGGCCCGTGCGACCAGCAGCTGCCAGCCGTCCTGGGCCAGTCCGCCGCCCAGCGAGGCGAGGGTGAACAGGCCGAGCCCGACCAGGAACATCCGCTTGCGCCCGTACAGATCGCCGGCCCGCCCGCCGAGCAGCATGAACCCGGCGAAGGCGATCGCGTACGCGTTCACCACCCACTGGAGGCCCTGCTCGCTCAGGGCCAGGTCGGCCCGTACCGACGGCAGTGCCACGTTGACGACGGACATGTCGAGCACGACGAGGAACTGTCCGGCGCACGCGAGCGCCACGACCAGCCAGACGGGAGGTGTCGTACGGGGGCGGGGGGCACGGGTCAGTGCGGCGGCTTCCGGCATGGCCGTCATGGTGTCAACCGCCGAATGTCCCCGGCATCGGGATTTCGGCCCAGCCCGCCTCCGCAGGAGGACCTAGGCCGGGCCTGGGCCTGCCTCTTCTTCAAGAGAAGATAAAGAATTCGTTAGCTGGCCAAAGCATCGGAATAGTTGCCCCAGCACACCGGGTTGGCCACTGACATGAGATCTACGCCGACCGATCAGCACAGCCGCCCGGCGAGCGGCGCCCTCGTCCCGGTGCTCGCCTTCGCGGGCATCGTCGTCGCGGTGATGCAGACCCTGCTCGTCCCGGTCATCAAGGACCTGCCCCAGCTCCTCGACACCGAGCCCAGCAACGCCACCTGGGTCCTGACCTCCACGCTTCTCTCGGGCGCCGTGGCCACGCCGATCATGGGCCGCCTCGGCGACCTGTACGGCAAGCGTCGGCTGCTGATCGCCAGCCTGTCGGTGATGGTGGTCGGCGCACTGGTCAGCGCGCTCACCAGCGACCTGATCGTCATGATCGTCGGCCGTACCCTCCAGGGCTTCGCGATGGGCGCGATCCCCCTCGGCATCGGCCTGATGCGGGACATGCTGCCGCGCGAGAAGCTCGGCTCGGCGATGGCCCTGATGAGCTCCTCGATCGGCGTCGGCGGCGGCCTCGCTCTGCCGCTCGCGGCCCTGATCGCCCAGCACGCCGACTGGCACGCCCTCTTCTACGGCGCCGCGGGCCTCGGCGTGCTCTCCATCGTCCTCACCCTCCTCGTCGTACCGGAATCCCCCATGCGCGCCGAGGGATCCTTCGACGGGCTCGGCGCGTTCGGCCTCTCCACCGGCCTGGTCCTCTTCCTGCTGCCCATCACCAAGGGCAGCGACTGGGGCTGGACCTCGGCCACCACGCTCGGCCTGTTCGCCGCGTCGGCCCTCGTGCTGCTCCTGTGGGGCGTCTTCGAGCTGCGCACCAAGGCGCCGCTCGTCGACCTGCGCACCACGGCCCGCCCGGCCGTCCTCTTCACCAACCTCGCGTCGATCATGGTCGGGGTCAGCTTCTACGTCGTCTCGCTGGTCCTTCCCCAGCTCCTCCAGCTCCCGAAGGCCACCGGCTACGGCCTCGGCCAGTCGATGGTCGTCGCCGGTCTGCTGGTCGCCCCGCTGGGCCTGACGATGATGTTCACGGCGCCCGTCTACGCCCGTCTGTCCGCGAAGTACGGCCCCAAGACCACCCTCATCCTCGGCATGCTGATCATCGCGATCGGCTACGGAGCGGGTCTGGGCCTCATGAGCGCCGCCTGGCAGAGCCTGGTCATCGCCGTCGTCCTCGGCGCGGGCATCGGCCTCGCCTACTCCTCGCTGCCCGCCCTGATCGTCGGCGCGGTCCCGGCCTCGGAGACGGGCGCGGCGAACGGTCTCAACACGCTGATGCGGTCCATCGGTACGTCGGTGTCGAGCGCTGTCATCGGCATGGTGCTGGCCAACACCGCGAACACCGTGAACGGCGTCGCGATCCCGACCATGCACGGCTTCCGCGTCTCCTTCCTCATCGCGACCGGTGCGGTGGCGATCGGTCTGCTGATGGCCCTGTTCCTGCCGAAGCCGAACCGTGCGCCCCAGCTGCGGGCGAGCAGCGAGGAGGAGGACAACCTGGCGCGCGCCGAGGAGGCCCTGCGCGGATTCCGCGGCCGGGTCCTGGACGCCGAGGGCGCCCCGGTCCCCCGCGCCAAGGTCACGCTCATCGACCACCGCGGCCGCCAGGCGGGCGCGACGCTCTCCGACGAGGACGGCGGTTACGCCCTCGCGGTCCCGGCCCAGGGCGCGTACGTACTGGCCGCCCGCGCCACCGGCCACGGGCCGCTCGCCTCGTCGGCGACCCATGCGGGCGACGAGAGCGCGGTCGCCCTGGATCTGTCGCTGCCGGGCGAGACGGTAGCCACCTCCTGACACCACCCCCTGCCCCTACCTCGGTATTTCCCCTCCTCGTCACTGCCCGCACGACGCAACCACGCGGAAGCGGAAGCGGTCATATCCAGACGTGTGCCCGGCGACAGCACGGGTGCGGAATCAGCGTGGGGAGCGGGATGATCAGAACGGTGTTCCGGACTACG
Organism: Streptomyces sp. NPDC087859; assembly: GCF_044742595.1. Lineage (NCBI taxonomy): Bacteria > Bacillati > Actinomycetota > Actinomycetes > Kitasatosporales > Streptomycetaceae > Streptomyces > Streptomyces sp. NPDC087859. The sequence continues at coordinate 227,545 of NZ_JBIUUU010000003.1, forward strand.
GACGTGCCGACGGAGGACCGGTTCGAGTACTGGCGGGAGTTGATGAGCCGGACGATCGCACCCAGTGAGCTCAGTAGCCACCATTCCGCCGACTTCTGGGCGGAGCAGCGACTGGTGAAGCTGGGTCCGGTGATCGTGTGGTCCGGGGGGCTCCTGCCGACGCGCTACCGACGGAACCCGAAACTGATCCGGCAGTCCGACCCCGAGCAGTACCACCTGCAACTGCTGCTGGGAGGCGGGCTCGGCCTCGACCACGTCGGGCGAACCGACACGTACGGCCCGTGTGATCTGTGGGTGTCCGACAGCTCGCGGCCCTACGACGTACGACCGCCGAGGGACGAGAGCCGTCACGTCGTCACCGGGGTGGCAGTGGAGTTACCCAAGGCGTCGCTGCCGCTGCCCCCGGACCAGGTCCGGGGACTGCTGAGCAGACGTCTGTCGGGCCGCGAGGGGAGCGGCGCTCTGCTGACGGATTTCCTGATCGGGCTGGACCGGCAGTCGGCCGTCCTCCAGCCGTCCGACACACCCCGCCTCAGCAGGATCCTGCTCGACCTGGTCTCAGTCTGGTTCGCCCAACCGCTGGAGGCGGAGGCCGCGCTGCCACCGGAGACCCGCCAGCACGCCCTGACCGTACAGATCCGGGCGTTCATCCAGCAGAACCTGCACGACCCGGGGCTGACACCGCCGGTGATCGCCGCCGCCCACCACATCTCCCTCAGCTATCTGCACCGGCTGTTCCAGCAGCAGACGCAGGGCGAGACGGTCGCGGCCTGGATCCGGCACCAGCGGCTGGAAGGGGCCCGCCGCGACTTGGCCGACCCCACGCAGGGTGCCACGCCGATCTACACGATCGCCGCCCGCTGGGGCCTGTCCCGCGCGTCCGACTTCACCCGTGCCTTCCGCGCCGCCTATGGGGTACCGCCGAGCGAGTACCGGCACCAGCCGGACTAGACGCACTGCCAAGTCCCAGTGCACTCATCGTTAACGACAGTCCCGGTGGCCACCTCGCATGCTGGTCGGGCAGTCGCTCTACCCGATCCGATCAACGGATACAAAGGAGCCCCCCAACTGTCATGACCATGAAACTGCTCACAAGAGTCTCCGCAGTCGCCGCCACCGCCGTGTCCGCCGTGGCCTTCGCCACACCGGCCAACGCGGGAGCAACCGCCTACGACACGCTCCTCAACTACGGGACCGCGAAGTGTCTGGCCGTCCCCAACGCGAGCACGGCCAACGGCGTCGGCGTGATCCAGTGGGGATGCAGCGGCAACAGCGAACAGCAGTGGCAGCTGGAGTCGGTAGCAGGCGGAAACGGTGACCGCTACCTCGTCAGGAACCTGAACAGCAACAAGTGTCTCGCCATGCCGAACGCCAGCACGGCCAACGGCACCCAGGCCATCCAGTGGACCTGCGACGGCGGCAGCGAACAGATCTGGATCCACGACAGCGCCGACCGCCTGCGCAACCTGAACAGCGACAAGTGCCTGGCCATCCCCAACGGCAGTACCGCCAACGGCACCGGGGCCGTCCAGTGGACCTGCACCACCAGCGACGACCAGGTGTGGCTCTGGTAGAGAGAACCACCGGAGCGGCCCTCCCCACGAGGGCCGCTCCGCCTTTGGGAACAGCAGGAACAGCTAAGGAAGCTCCCGAATGAGAAGACGCATCGCCGCCACCATGGCGGCCATCGCCATGCTGAGCGCACCTCTGCTCACAGGCTCCGCCCTCACCGGAACGGCGTCGGCGGCCGAGACAGCCGAGGCGGTCACCAACGCACGCCTCTACAACATGGGCACCGGCCTGTGTCTGGCCAACCCGAGCTCCAGCCAGACCAACGGCACCGTGATGATCCAGTGGACGTGCAGCAACAGCGACAGCAACTACTGGTCCCTCCAGCCGATGACCGGTGGCGGCTACCACGTGGTCAACAAGGCGAGCGGCCAGTGCCTGGCCATCCCCAGCGGGAGCACGACGCTCGGCGTCAAGGCCATCCAGTGGCCGTGCCAGACCACGCAGAACGACGAGCAGGTCTGGGTGCACGACGGGATCGACCAGCTGAGGAACGTCAAGACCGGACTGTGCCTGGCCATCCCCAACAGCACCACGACCGCCGGCACGGAGGCCATCCAGTGGAACTGCGACGCCGTGACCGACACGACTCCGAACCTGGACCGGGAATGGCTGTGGTGACCCGCAAGCGCGGCTGGACCGCGCTCCTGACCGCACTCGTCCTCGCCGTCCTGACCGGCCTCCTGATGCCGGGCCCGGCCTCCGCCGAGGGCACGTCGGCCGAGAAGACCGTGTACACCAACACGGCGACCGGAGGCGATGGCCCCCGCACCCCGGACATCATCAGCACGAGCGCCAGCAACGCGGTCGTGGCCTGGCGTGAAGGCCTGCGGCCCGGCAACCGGGACATGGGCTACATGCGGTACGCCTACACGACCGACGGTGGTGCGACCTGGAGCCGCCCCCAGACGCTGGCGCAGGAGACCGACCAGTACGCCTGGCACTACGTGATGCTCTACAAGTCGGGCAGCGAGCTGTTCGCGTTCCTCGGGCGCACCCCGATCGCGGACCCGACCGACGAGGACAACGACGGCGACACCTGGAACAACAACGGGCTGCCGATCACCGCCACCGTCGTCAAGCGCAGCACCGACGAGGGCCACACCTGGCAGGACTACCCCGTCACCATGCCGACCATCGGCAATCTCGCCATCTCCGGCCGCCCGATCAAGCTGGCCAACGGCAACACCGTCCTCCCGTACTGGGGCACGGGCCGGGAGAACGGGGTGCTGATCGCCACGAACCCGGACCTGAAGACCTGGACGAAGGGCGGCACCGTCTCGAACGGGAACGCCACCGGCGTCAAGGCCGGTGAGAACCAGATCGTCGTCTCGCCGGACGACCCGAACACGCTGATCATGGTCGCCCGCGCCGACAACGCCAACGCGATGACGGCCACGAGCACCAACGGCGGCACGAGCTGGACGGCCTTCACAGCCGCCACCGGTCTGCCGAGCAACAACGCTGCCAGGAGCTACTTCGGCAAGGACAGCAACGGCCAGCTCCTGTACATCTACACGACCGGCGACACCAACACCCGCCCGGCCCTCTACTACAAGACCAAGCGCCCCGGCGCGACGTCCTGGAGCGCGGCCAAGTTCTTCGCCGACGGTCCTGCGAGCCAGGAGGACCCGACACCGGCCGGCACCGGCGCGGGCTGGGACACGTACCCGATGGCCGACGAGTACGCCCCGGGCAAGTTCTTCGTCACCTGGGAGTTCGACACCACCCGCATCAAGGTGAACAAGCTGGACATCTCCGACGCGCCCTGATCGCGTTCCGGTCCCACCCCGCCGTACCCCCTGTCGCCCGCCGACCAGGGGGTACGGCAGCATGGGGCGCCCACGGACCCGTACGACCGGAAGGCCCCCGCCCATGACCGCGGCACCCAAGCCCGAGATCCTGGCCGCGTTCGAGGCGGCGAAGGGATTCATGCCGGTGGACGAGGGCCTCGCCTTCTACACGGCCGCCGTCGAGGCCGGCGCTCTCGGGCTGCCGCTCCTGGAGGTCGGGACGTACTGCGGCCGCTCCGCGATCCTGCTCGCCGACGCGGCCCGCTCGGCCGGCGTCACCGCGCTGACCGTCGACCACCACCGCGGCAGCGAGGAGCAGCAGCCCGGCTGGGAGTACCACGACCCCGGGACGGTGGACCCCGAGATCGGCCTGATGGACACCCTGCCGACGTTCCGCCGCACCCTGCACAAGGCGGGCCTGGAGGACCACATCGTCGCCCTGGTCGGCCGTTCCCCGCAGATCGCGAAGATCTGGAACTCCCCCCTCGCCCTCGTCTTCGTCGACGGCGGCCACACCGACGAGCACGCGAGCGCCGACTACGAGGGCTGGGCGCCCCACGTCGCGGAGGGCGGACTGCTCCTCATCCACGACGTGCACCCGGACCCGAAGGACGAGTTCACCGGCCAGGCGCCGTACCGGATCTATCTGCGGGCGCTGGAGTCGGGGGCGTTCACGGAGGTCTCGGCGACCGGCACGCTGCGCGTGCTGCGGCGGGTGGGTGCGGGGATCTGAGGTGCCGCGGGTCTCAGGGCTGCACGTTGATGTCGATGTCGACCGGGGTCTGGACGACATTGCCCGTGCCGACGCCCGGCTGACCGTAGACGTGGTCGACGGCACAGACGTCTTCCGGCGGCGCGCAGGGGAACGCGGCGGCCTGGGCCGTCGGCGCTCCCAGCGCGACCGCCCAGGCGACAAAGACGGCGGTGAGAACGCCCGCCATGACACGCATATATGAACTCATGGGCGATTCTCGGCATATCGCCCAGCCGTGAGCGACACCGACGGTGCCGTTCGGATGAAGCGACCCGCTCGGCGGCCGCCGGTCTGCCGCGCCGGTGACCCGCCGCTAGGGTGGCTGTCGTGTCGTACGTAGGCCCGGACTTCGATCCTCCCCAGCCCCGCCGCCCCCGGCGCCGCCCCCTCACCGTCGCGGTCGCCGCGCTCGTCCCGGGCGCGCTGCTCGGGTGGCTGGCGTACGAGACGGTGGGCGGATCCGGTGGAGGTTCCGAGGAGGCGGCGGGGACACCGACGTCGTCGTCGAGCGCACCGGCCTCTCCTACGACGTCCTCGACGCCGTCAACGTCCTCGACCTCCGCGCCCGACGACGACAAGCCGAGCCCCACCCGCACCACTTCGGCACCCGCCGCCTCCGGACCCCTCAAGGGCAAGGTCGTCGTCATCGACCCGGGCCACAACCCGAACAACTTCCAACACACGGCCGACATCAACAAGAAGGTGAACATCGGCACGGGCTGGAAGGAGTGCGACACCACGGGCACCTCCACCAACTCCGGTTACGCGGAAGCCAAGTTCACCCTCGACGTCGCCCACCGTCTGCGCACCCTGCTGGAGAAGCAGGGCGCCACGGTGAAGCTGACGCAGGACGGCGACCGGACGTTCGGCCCGTGCATCGACGAGCGGGCGAGCATCGGCAACAAGGCGGACGCGGACGCCGTGGTGTCGATCCACGCGGACGGCGCGGGCGCCGGCCAGCGCGGCTTCCACGTCATCCTCCCCGGCAAGGTCAAGGCGGGCAGCGCCGACACCGGCCCGATCATCGCCTCCTCCGCCGAACTCGGCGAGCGCATCGCCGGCAACTTCGTCCGCGTCACGGGCAGTGCCCCCTCCAACTACGTCGGCGACGGCACCGGGCTGGTCACGCGTAAGGACCTCGGCGGTCTCAATCTGTCAACGGTTCCCAAGGTGTTCATCGAGTGCGGCAACATGCGCGATAGCAAGGACGCGGCACAGTTGACCAGCGGTGCCTGGCGACAGAAGGCGGCGCAGGGGATCTCTGAGGGAATCGTGAGTTTCCTGCGCGGGTAGTGGTCCGCGGGTTGATCCCCGGGGACAGCCTCGTCGGACGGACGATAAGGTCGTCTTTACGATGAGGGGCCACCCCCGCGCTTCACACCGGGGCCTTACGGCGACATGGTGACAGCGACGCCTCCAACGAAGCCGATGACGAGACGACTGAACCGAAGGACCTAGAAGTGAATATCCGCTCCCTCACTCGAGGCGACGGCGTGGTGATCGGAGCAGCGGTACTGCTCTTCATCTCGTCGTTCCTCAAGTTCTACACCGTCGACGGGTACAGCAGCATCTCCGTCACCGCGTGGGACAACCTGGGCTACGGCCTCGGCACCTACATGGGCGGTGTCATCGGCGCCGCGCTGATCGTCGTCAACCGCCTCCTGCCGCAGCCGCGCAAGGTTGCCGGTCTGGACCTCGGGACGGTGGGCGCGGCGTTCGCCGTGCTCGTCACGTGGAGCCTGTTCTGGACCCTGGTGGACATCAGCGACGGTTCCAGCGCTGCCGCCGGTCTCATCCTCGGCTTCATCGCCGCCCTGGTCCTGACCGGTGGCGCCATCGCCACCCCTCTCGTCCCCGCCCTCCAGGCCGCTCTCGTCCCGGCCCCCCGCCCCGCCGCCCCCCAGCCCTACGGCGCCCAGCCGCCCGGCGGTTACGGCTACCCGGGCGCGGGCGCTCCGCAGCCGGGTCAGCCGCAGCCCTACGGTGGTCAGCCGCAGCCGGGCCAGCCGTACGGCGGCCAGCCGCAGCCCGGTCCGAGCCAGCCGCAGCCCCAGGCGCCCCAGCCGGCCGGGGACTTCTCCCCGTTCTGGTTCGCGGTGCCGGTGGCGCGCCCCCTCTTCGCCGAGGACGGCTCGCAGTCGCCGATCGCCGAACTCGCCCCGGGTACCTGGTACCTGGCCGTCGAGCAGCGCGGCGCCAACCTGGTCGCGCAGACGCAGGACGGCCGTCGCGGCGTACTGCAGGACACCTCGGGCATCCAGCGCGGCTGATCCCGAAGCGACATCAACGCACGGCCCCTCGCCCTTCCGGGCGGGGGGCCGTTGTCGTACAGTCGCCTCCCTCGACCGGCGAACTGACACACCGTCAGGAGGCGGCTATGCGGCTCGGTCTCGCACTCGGCTACTGGGGTCGCGGCCCCAACTCCGATCACGTACCGCTGGCGCAGGAGGCGGAGCGGCTCGGCTACGACTCCGTGTGGACGGCCGAGTCCTGGGGCTCGGACGTCTTCACCCCGCTGACCTGGATCGCCGCCCAGACCTCAAGGATCAAGCTGGGCACGGCGGTTGCCCAGATGGCGGCCCGCTCCCCGACCACGACGGCGATGCACGCGCTGACCCTGGACCACTTGTCGGGCGGCCGCATGATGCTCGGCCTGGGGCTCTCCGGCCCGCAGGTGGTCGAGGGCTGGTACGGCCGCCCGTTCCCGAAGTCACCGCTGACCGCGACGCGCGAATACGTCGACGTCGTACGCCAGGTCCTCAGGCGCGAGGCCCCCGTCGAGGTCGAGGGACGGTTCCACTCCCACCCCTACCGGGGTCCGGACGCCACGGGCCTCGGCAAACCCCTCAAGCCGATCACCCATCCCCTGCGCCCCGACCTCCCCATCCTCCTGGGCGCCGAGGGTCCGAAGAACGTCGCCCAGACGACCCGCATCGCCGACGGCTGGCTCCCCCTCTACTGGTCCCCGACCCGCCCCGAGGTCTACGAGGCCTCCCTCTCCGACGCCCCGGACGGCTTCCTCGTCGCCCCCATGGCCCAGGTCCGGGTCTGCGACGACGTACGCGAGGGCCTGCTCCCCGTGAAGACCATGCTCGGCTTCTACATCGGCGGCATGGGCCACGCGGCCCGCAACTTCCACGCCGACCTGATGGCACGCATGGGATACGAGGAGGAGGCCCGCCGCATCCAGCGCCTCTTCCTCGAAGGCCGCCGCGAGGAGGCGGTACTGGCGGTCCCCGACGCCTTCGCCGACGAGATCTCCCTGGTCGGGCCGCGCGAACGCATCGCCGGACGGCTGGAGTTGTGGCGCAAGGGCCCGGTGACGGATCTGCTGGCACTGTCACCGGACCGGGAGTCGCTTCGAGTACTGGCCGAGCTCAACCCGTGAGCTTTTCCTGTCGTGCGACCGCTCTTGCTTCACGATCCGGTTTCATACAGGAATGAGCGGCAACACGCTGGTTATGTCCTCTCGATATAGCGGTGCCAACTCGGCCGGCACGGTCATAGCGATCGTCGCCGACATCATGGCCCTCATCCTGGGCCTCTGGATCGTGATGTACCTGCTGGACGCGAACCGTGCGAACGACTTCGTGCAGTTCATCCACGACGCGGCTCGCTGGCTGGCGGGCTGGAGCCACGACCTGTTCACCTTCGACGAGGCGTGGGCAAGGGTGGTGGCCGGGTACGGCTTGGCGGCAGTGGTCTACCTGTTCATCGGACACGCCATCGCCAACCGGGTCCACCGCCACTGAACCCACCCGGGCTCTCAGGCGCAGCAGTCCGGGTCCAACCCATTCGGCAGGCGGTCGCCGCCGAACACAGCGCACGTGGCCTCATGACCACCCAGCGCGGCGACCGCCAACAGTAGCGACCCGGCCGTCCACGTGGTCAGTTCCCGGGGCCAGATGGCGCCGTCGTCGAAGACGTACCCGGTCCAGTACAGGCCGCTCTCCGGGTCCCGCAGATGCTGGATCGACTGGAGAATGTCCAGCGCACGGTCGGACTCGCCCATCGCCCAGAGCGCGAGGGCGAGTTCGGCGGATTCGCCGCCCGTGACCCACGGGTTGGGGACGACGCACCGCACTCCGAGTCCGGGTACGACGAAGCGGTCCCAGTCCGCCTCCATGCGGGACTTGGCCTCGGCGCCGGTGAGGGCGCCGCCGAGGATCGGGTAGTACCAGTCCATGGAGTAGCGGTCCTTGTCCAGGAACCGCTCCGGGTGGCGGCGGATGGCGTGCCGCAGCATGCCCAGCGCCAACTCCCAGTCCGGCTGCGGCTCTTCGCGCTGTTCCGCGATCGCGAGCGCGCACCGCAGCGCGTGGTGGATGGACGAGGAGCCCGTCAGCAGCGCGTCCGTCGTGAACGTGCCGTCGTCCTCGCCCTTCCAGCCGATCTGGCCGCCGGGCTGCTGGAGGCGCAGGACGTATTCCACCGCTGCGTGGACCGTCGGCCACATGCGGTCGAGGAAGGTGTCGTCGCCCGTCGAGAGGTAGTGGTGCCACGCGCCTACGGCTATGTAGGCGACGAAGTTCGTCTCCCGGCCCCGGTCGGTGACGTCGTCGAACGCCCCGTCCTGGTAGGCCGCGTACCAGGAACCGTCCTCGTTCTGGTGCCGGGCCAGCCAGTCGTAGGCCCGCTCGGCGGCTTCGTGCTCGCCCGCCGCGTCCAGGGCCATCGCGGCCTCGGTGTGGTCCCAGGGGTCGAGATGGTGGCCGCGGAACCACGGGATCGCCCCGTCCGCGCGCTGCGCGGCGAGGATGCCGGAGACGGTCGCGGCGGCCTCCTCGGCGGTGAGGACCCCGGACAGGACGAGGTGTTCGGTACGGGGAGTGGTCACCGCGCATCCACGGCAGGCAGGTGCGGCTTGGTCGCGTACGCCACGAAGCTCTTGCCGATCAGGGGGTTGAGGGCCTGCTCGGCGACCCTCGTCGCCAGCGGCTTCTTCATGATGTCCCAGACCAGCAGCTTGTGGTACGCCTTCACCGGCAGCGCCTTGTCGTTGTCGACGCCGAACGCGCACTTCAGCCACCAGTACGGTGAGTGGAGGGCGTGCGCGTGGTGGGTGCCGTACGGCTTGAGGCCGGCCTCGCGGATCTTCGCGAGGAGCTCGTCCGCCTTGTAGATGCGGATGTGGCCGCCCTCGACCTCGTGGTAGGCGTCGGACAGGGCCCAGCAGACCTTCTCGGGGCCGTAGCGCGGGACGGTGACGGCTATCCGGCCGCCGGGCCTCAACACCCGCACCATCTCGGCGAGTACGCCCTTGTCGTCCGGGATGTGCTCCATGACCTCGGAGATGATCACGACGTCGAAGGACTCGTCGGGGAAGGGCAGCGCCAGGGCGTCGCCCTCCATCGCGGTGGCCGTCGCGCCCTCGGGGGCCTCGCCGGCCTCCTTCATCGCCGCGAACCACTTGGCGACCTCGCGGATCTCCTCGGCGTTCTGGTCCAGCGCGACGACCTGCGCGCCGCGCCGGTAGCACTCGAACGCGTGCCGGCCGGCTCCGCAGCCGAGGTCCAGGACGCGGTCGCCCGGGGCTAGCGGGAACCGGGAGAAGTCGACGGTCAGCACGTGGCCCTGCTTTCGCGATCGGATACAACGTCAACAACTTCTTCGGCCGCGGGTGCGACGCGGCCGGCGTGCGGGGCCGCGGGCGGGAGGGCCATCGCCTCGCGGTACCGGGCGGCCGTTCCCTCGGCGGCCCGGGCCCAGGTGAACCGCGCCAGGACCCGTTCACGTCCCGCGCGACCGAGCCGCGCCCTGAGGTCACGGTCGCCGAGCAGCCGGCTCAGGGCGGTCGCGAGTGCCCCGGAGTCCCCCGGCGATACGGCCAGACAGGTCTCCCCGTCGCGCCCTGCGACCTCCGGGATCGCGCCGCCGGTCGTCGCGACCAGCGGTGTCCCGGTGGCCATGGCCTCCGCCGCGGGGAGGGAGAAGCCCTCGTACAGGGAGGGCACGCAGGCGACCTCCGCCGAGCGGACCAGGTCGACCAGTTCGGCGTCGGTGATGCCCTTGACGAAGCGGATGGCGCCTTCGAGGCCGTAGCGCTCGATGGCCTGGGCCACGGGGCCGTCCTCGGCGCGCTTGCCGACGACGACGAGGTGGGCGTCGGGGTGCTCGGTGCGGACCTTGGCGAGGGCCTCGACCAGGAATATCAGGCCCTTGAGCGGGACGTCGGCGCTGGACGTGGTGACGATCCGGCCGGGGACCACGGCCACCGAGGGATCCGGCGAGAAAAGGTCGGTGTCGGCGCCGATGTGGACGACGTGGATGCGGTCGTCGCGGACGCCGAGGTGGTCGACGATCTCCTGGCGGGAGGTGCCGGAGACGGTAAGGACCGAAGGGAGCCTGCGTGCCGCGCGCTTCTGCATGCGGGTGAAGGCGTACCAGCGCCGCTTGGCCAGGCGCTGGCCCCAGCTCCCGGCCGCGTCCAGCTCCAACTGGCGGTCCACGGTGATGGGGTGGTGGATCGTCGTGACCAGGGGGGCGCCGAGGTCGCCCAGGAGGCCGTATCCCAGCGTCTGGTTGTCGTGCACCACGTCGAACTCGCCGCGCCGGGCGCGCAGATGGCGGCGGGCGCGCAGGGAGAACGTCAGCGGCTCGGGGAAGCCGCCGGTCCACATCGTCGCCACTTCGAGGGCGTCGATCCAGTCGCGGTACTCGTCGCGCTTGGGGGTGCGAAAGGGGTCCGGAGACCGGTACAGGTCAAGGCTCGGGAGCTCCGTGAGGCTCAGCCGGCCGTCGATGTCGTCGCCCTCGTCGAGGACGGGGTAGGGCTGGGAGCCGATGACCTCGACGCGGTGGCCGAGGCGGGCCAGTTCGCGGGAGAGGTGGCGGACGTAGACGCCCTGGCCGCCGCAGAACGGGTTTCCCTTGTAGGTGAGGAGTGCGATGTTGAGCGGTCGCTCGCCGTCCGCGGCCGGGTCCGCCTGGGAACCCGCCCGACTGGCCTCAGCGGTCACTCCGGGCCCCCTTCTCCCTGCTATTTCCCGCGAGATTACGCCGGGACGCTAATCTAGAACAAGTTTCAGACTTGATCGTTCAAGAGGCTCTGAATCTACCGGCAGGTAGGGGCACTGTGAGCAGTGGATCAGGTGATTCACGCCACCACCGACACCCCTGCCATGCTGTGTGATCACTCGCCCTCACCGACTGTCACGGACGGGACCCATGCCTGCGGAAGCCATCACCCAGCGCCCCGCCTCTGCGCCCCTCACGGAGCGGCAGGAGGCCCGTCGTCGCCGCATCCTGCACGCGAGCGCGCAGCTGGCGAGCCGGGGCGGTTTCGACGCGGTGCAGATGCGGGAGGTCGCGGAGTCCTCGCAGGTGGCGCTGGGCACGCTGTACCGCTACTTCCCGTCCAAGATCCATCTGCTGGTCGCCACGATGCAGGACCAGCTGGAGCACATGCACGGCACGCTGCGGAAGAAGCCGCCGCAGGGCGAGACGGCGGCCGAGCGGGTGGCGGAGACCCTGATGCGCGCGTTCCGCGCCCTCCAGCGCGAGCCGCATCTCGCCGACGCGATGGTCCGCGCCCTCACCTTCGCCGACCGCAGCGTCTCCCCCGAGGTCGACCAGGTCTCCCGCCAGACCACGGTGATCATCCTGGACGCGATGGGCATCGAGGACCCGACCCCGGCCCAGCTCTCCGCGGTCCGCGTCATCGAGCACACCTGGCACTCGGCCCTGATCACCTGGCTCTCGGGCCGCGCCTCCATCGCCCAGGTGAAGATCGACATCGAGACGGTGTGCAAGCTGATCGACCTGACGGCACCGGATAACTAGCCCACCGCCTCCAGCCCGCTCCAGCTCCGCCCGACCAGGGCCTCCCCGGCCCACAGCTCCAGCAACCGCCGTGCCTCCTCCGGCGGGGCGGCGAGCGAGACCGACTGGGCGCCTGCCTCGGCACTCCGCTCCTGCTGGTGCGTGCCCTCGCTGCAGCACGCGCACAGCATGCGTACGGAGCTGGCGGGCTCGGCGCCGTAGCCGTGCTCGGCGAACAGCACGAGGAGCGCCTCCAGGTCGGTCCGCTCGCCCGCGTTCACGGTGACCTCCAGGGTGGGCACCTCGGAGGCCTCGAAGAGCAGCAGCTCGTCGAAGACGGGGTACGTCGTGCCGTCGACGATCCGCTCGCCGTTCGGCACGCCGTCGTGGACGACGATCTCGCCGTACCGCCGCCCGCCGGTGACGGGCACGTTGACCACACGGCCGCGCGTCGGGCAGAGCCGCTCGATCCACACGACCTCCTGCTGTCCGCCGGTGTCGAGGCGTACGCACGCGTTCCCGAGGCGGGCTTCGATCTCGCCCTCCCCGTCGGGGAGTTCGATGCCGAATCCCGCCCAGGCGTCCCGTGCGGTCGCCCACTCCCGCTGGATCGTCGCGGCGATCCCGAGGTTCCAGAACGCCGGTTCGCCCTCGCCGCGCGGGGCGCGGGCGGCGGCCTCGCGCCCCAGCTCGTACGCCTTCTGCCAGTTGCGCAGGAACTTGTGGGCGAGCGCGGCGTCGTACCACCACTCCGCGCTCGGCTTCTCGTCAGGGAAGTGGGCGAGCACCTGCTCGAAGAGCTCGGCGGCGCGCAGCCACTCCTCGGCGTCCCACGCCTGGTACGCCTGCTCGATCAGCTGCCTGGCCTCGCTCTTGTCCACGTTCCCCTGCCCGGATCGGTCCTGTGACGACCGCAGGAGCGTAAGCCGCTACTCCTCCGGCGGGAACACCGGCTCCCCGCTCCCCAGCAGCGTGATCATGATCGCCTCCACCGGGCAGCTCTCCGCGGCGGCCAGGATCTTTTCGTTGGCGTCCGTTTCCGGGTCGACGGGGTGGGACTGGCGGCCGGTGTCGAGGTGGAAGCCGTCGGGGGCGTGGTGGATGCACTGGGCCGAGCCGATGCAGATGGAGCGGTCGACCTCGACCTGCCAGCGGTCACCCATGGCCGTTCATCCCTCCCAGCCGGCCGGGAGGTGGATCATCTTGTGCTCCAGGTACTCGCCGAAGCCCTCGGGCCCGAACTCCCGTCCCAGGCCGGAGTTCTTGTAGCCGCCGAACGGGCCCAGCATGTCGAGGCTGAAGGTGTTCACCGAGTACGTGCCCGTACGGACTTGGCGGGCGACGTCGATGCCGTGCGCCACGTCGGCCGTCCAGACGCTGCCGGAGAGGCCGTAGTCCGAGTCGTTCGCGATCTTCAGGGCCTCGGACTCGTCGCCGTAGGGAAGGAGGCAGATGACCGGGCCGAAGATCTCCTCGCGGGCGATCCGCATGGAGTTGTCGACGTCGCCGAAGAGGGTGGGCTCCACGTACCAGCCGCGGTCCAGGCCCGGCGGGCGGCCGCCGCCCGTCAGGATCTTGGCGCCCTCCTCCTGGCCGATGCGGATGTAGTCGAGGTTCCTGCGCTGCTGGCGCTGTGCCACCAGCGGGCCCACCTGCGTGGCGGGGTCCAGCGGGTCGCCGACGACCAGGGCGCTCGCCGCGGCGGCGAAGGCGTCCGCGAACTCGTCGTAGCGCGAGCGCGGCAGGAGGATGCGGGTCTGGGCCACACATGCCTGGCCGTTGTTCATCCAGGCCGCCGACACGATCCCGGGGACGGACGTCTCGATGTCCGCGTCCGGCAGGACGACCGCCGCCGACTTGCCGCCCAACTCCAGTGTCACGCGCGTCAGATTGCGCGACGCCACCTCCATCACGCGCTTGCCGGCCGCCACCGACCCGGTGAAGGAGACCTTGTCGATACCCGGGTGCCCGACCAGGTATTCGCTGACCTCCCGGTCGGCGGGCAGGATCGACAGCACCCCTTCCGGCAGCCCGGCCTCGCGCGTGATCTCGGCGAGGAGATACGCGTCCAGCGGCGACTCGGGCGACGGTTTCAGCACCACCGTGCAGCCGGTGAGCAGCGCGGGCGCGAGCTTGGCGGCGGCGACGAACTGCGGGACGTTCCACGGGACCACGGCGGCGACGACGCCGACCGGCTCGCGCCGGACCAGGATCTTGCCGAGGACGCCGTCGCGCTGCTCCTCGTACGTGAAGTTCCGTGCGACCGTGATCGCCGCGTCCCACACCATCATCGCGCCGAGCGCCTGCGCGAGGACGCTCCAGGAGTACGGCGAGCCGTTCTCGGAGGAGATCACGCGGGCGATCTCCTCGTGCCGGGTGAGGATGCCGTCCTTGATGCGGGAGACGACCTCGATGCGCTCGTCGAGCGTCATCCGGGGCCAGGGCCCCTCGTCGAACGCCTTGCGCGCGGCCGCGACCGCCCGGTCCACGTCCTCGGCCGAGGCGTGCGGCACCCGTCCGATGACCTCCTCGGTGTGCGGGGAGATCACCTCGATGACGTCCTTGCCCAGGGGGTCGGTCAACTCCCCGCCGATGAACAGCTGTCCGTGTTCCACGAGCTCGGTCATGGCGACTGCCTCCCCGGGACTGGCTCTGACGGTTCATCAGATACGGGAACTGATACCAGTTCCCTTCGGAGGAGTCCACAGAGCTCACAGCCCGCTCCGAGGCTGAAGGGTGACTTGGGCTCCCATCGAAACGCGTTCTAGTTATAGTGGCGAGAACGCGGCGACAGGGGAAGCCCATGACTCAGCTCATGCCACAGGTCGGCGACCACGGCGGAGGCGTCCGGTCGATCCGGGTTCCCATCCCCGACAACCCGCTGGGCTTCACGCTGGTGTACGTCGTCGACACCGACCGCGGTCCCGTGCTGGTCGACACGGGCTGGGACGACCCGGAGTCCTGGGACACGCTCGCCGAGGGACTGCGGGCCTGCGGCACCTCGGCCACCGAGGTCCACGGGGTGGTGATCACCCATCACCACCCCGACCACCACGGTCTGTCGGGCAAGGTCCGCGAGGTCTCCGGCGCCTGGATCGCGATGCACGCGGCGGACGCGGCGATCGTCCGCCGCACCCGCGAGACCCGCCCGGAGCGCTGGTTCTCCTATATGACGGCCAAGCTGGAGGCCGCCGGCGCCCCGGAGTCCCATGTGGCGCCCCTGCGCACCGCCCGCAACCGCAAGCTCCCCGGCTTCTCCCCCGCCCTCCCCGACCGCGAGATCGTCCCCGGCGAACTCCTCGGTCTGGCGGGCCGCCGCCTGCGCGCGATCTGGACGCCGGGCCACACACCGGGCCACGTCTGCCTCCACCTGGAGGAGACCCACCCCGCCCGACTCCCGGGCAACGGACGCCTGTTCTCCGGCGACCACCTGCTCCCCGAGATCACCCCGCACATCGGCCTCTACGAGGACCCGGACGACGCCACCGTCACCGACCCGCTCGGCGACTACCTCGACTCCCTCGAACGCGTCGGCCGTCTCGCCCCCGCCGAGGTCCTCCCCGCCCACCAGCACGTCTTCACCGACGCGGCCGCCCGGGTACGGGAGTTGCTCGCGCACCACGAGGAACGCCTCACCGACCTGCTGACGCTGCTGGTCGAACCCCTCACCCCGTGGCAGCTCGCCGAGCGCATGGAGTGGAACCGTCCGTGGGACCAGATCCCCTACGGATCACGGACCATCGCGGTCTCGGAGGCCGAGGCGCATCTGCGGCGGCTGGTGAAACTGGGGCGGGCGGAGGCCGTGGCCGGGAGTGAGCCGGTGACCTACGTCGCGGTGTGAATCGGGTCGCGGGTCTTGATCCGCCCCTGGTACCACTGGTCCATGGACCCTCTGGAGCAACTCCTCGCCGAGCGCGCCTGTGAACGGCTCATCCTCGACTTCGCCCGCCGGCTCGACATCGGGGACCCGGGCTCCGTGGCCGAGCTGTTCACCGAGGACGGCAGCTGGGAGTGGCCCTCGCCGGGCGACGGACGGCGGTTCGACGGGCGCGCAGCGCTGCGGGAGTACTTCGGGTCCCGGCCCGAGGACCGGTTGTCGCGGCGGGTGATGTCCAACGTCCTGGTCACGGTGGCCTCCTCGGACACGGCGACGGCGACCTCGTACTTCACCACGTACCGGGTCGACGGATACCACGGCGGGATCGTGCCGCCGGGGGCGCCGGTCCAGGTCGGGCACTACGAGGACACGTTCCGGCGTTCGGCGGACGGGAGTTGGCTGCTGGCGTCGCGGGCGCTGCGTCTGCCGTTCGGCGGGCCGACGCCTCAGCTGAGCGCGTAGTCGACGCCTTCGTCGTACGCCATCGCCATGCCCTGCGCGTACGCCTCCTCGTACACCTGGTCGCCGAGCCGGTCGCGGAGGAGGCGTTCGCGGGCCTCGCGGGCGGCGACGCGGCCGGGCAGGCTGAACTGCTCCCTGCCCACGCGTTCCCAGGCACGACGGCTGATGCCGAGCAGCCGGGCGGAGCGGCGGCCGTCTCCGCCTTCGTCCCCGATCTCGGCAGCCACCAGGGCGTCGATACCGAAGGCGACCCCGGCGGTGTTGTGCATCAGCCGATGCCCGGCCAGCGCGCCCCGGGCATGGTCCAGGGCGGCCACGGTACGGCCCTGGGCGAGATCGGCGTCGGCGATGAGGGCGTCGACGAACGCCCCCGTCCAGAGCTCGCCGCTCCCGGCGCACAGGGCGCGCAGTTCCGCGGCCGACGCGTCGACTTCGGCGTACGCGCCGCTCATCAGTTGGGCGAGCGGCCGCATGGCGCGCATCTGGAGCTGGCCCGAGCCGCGCCAGTCCGACACGACGGGCACGAGCGGCAGGTCCGAGAACGCCTCGATCGTCGCGGACGGGCGGCCGGCCAGGACGAGGGGGCCGAGGGTGACGTATCCGGTGGCGTCGATCGCGGCCGGATCGCCGAGTTCCCGCGCGAGGTCCATGCACCGCTGCGCCCACGGAACCGCGGCTTCCGGGTGCCCCTGGGTGACCGCGACGGCCGCCCGGCTCCACAGCGCCAGCAGCAGGCCCTCGCCCGGCTCGTGCTCTACGGCGAGCACCCGGTCGAGCGCGAACCGGGCGTCGCGCAGCATGCCGCAGTGCCGCCACAGGAACCCGATGCTCCCCACCGTCTCCAGCGCGACCTGGCTGCCGGGGTCCTCCAGCGCGCAGTGCACGGCGGCGCGGAGGTTGGCCTGCTCGGCGAAGACCCGTTCGCACCAGGCGACCTGGCGGCCGGTGTTCCAGTCGGAGCAGGCCTCGCGCGCGAACCGCCGGTAGTGGTCCCGGTGCCGCCGCCGTACGGCCTCCCCCTCCCCCAACTCCCCCAGCCAGTCGGCGCCGTACTCGCGCACCGTGTCGAGGAGCCGGAAGCGGTCCGAGTCGGCCGGATGACGCAGCACCACCGACTGCCGGGTCAGACGCAGGAGCAGGTTCTCGACCTGGTCGGCGCGGAGCGGCCCGCCCGCACAGACCCACTCGGCGGCCCGCCGGGTGAAGAATCCGGCGAACACCGACAGCCGCGCCCACAACAGCCGTTCCAGCGGGGCGCACAGCTCGTGGCTCCAGCCGATGGTCGTGCGCAGGGTCCAGTGCCGCGGCGCCCCCTGTTCCGCGTTCCCCTCCGGGACGAGCACGTCGAGGCGGGAGCGCAGCCGGTCGCCGAGGAGTTCGTGGAGCCGGTCCAGGGAGTGCGACGACAGCCGTGCGACGGCGAGTTCGATGGCGAGCGGGATCCCGTCGAGGATCCGGCAGAGGTCGCCGACCTGCCGCCGGGTCGTGGCGTCGAGGACGAAGCCCGGGGTGACGGTGGCGGCCCGCTGGGCGAACAGGGCCGTGGCGTCGGGTTCCCGCAGCGGGGCGACCTCCAGCGTGAGCTCTCCCGGCATGTCCAGCGGCTCACGGCTGGTGACGAGGACGCGCAGCCCCGGAGCGACGGCGAGCAGGTCCGCGATCAGCGCCGCGCACTCCGCCAGCAGATGCTCGCAGGTGTCGAGGACGAGCAGCAGCCGCTTGTCCCGCACCCAGGCGCAGAGTGCCTGGGTCACCGGCCCGGCGGTCTGATCGGCCAGCCGCAGCGCCTCCATCACGGCCGACGGCACCTGCCCCTCGGCCCGCAGCGGCGACAGCTCCACCAGCCAGACCCCGTCGGGATACGCCGCCCCGGCCCGCTCCGCCGCCCGCAGCGCGAGCCGTGTCTTGCCCACCCCTCCCACTCCGACGAGGGTCACCGGTCGGCGCTCGCCGGAGGGCTCCAACTTCTGCGCGAGCCAGCCGAGTTCGTGCTGCCGCCCGACGAAGCCGCGGGAATCGGGCGGCAGGTTCCCGGGGAGGGTCTTCTCACTGGGCACGGGCAACAGTCTGGCCGTCGCGCCACACGCCCACACAGTCCGACCGAACCGGACGGACTGATCACCTGAAGTGGCCGTGCCGAGCCACTTCGCGACCGAACCCGATCAGGTCAGCGACCGGATCAAGTCCTCCGCCGCCCCGAGGAGTTCGACCTCCCGCGGGCTCATCGTCGGATTGACCGCCCGCCGGCGCCGCGCCTCCGCCAGCCCGTCGTCGGTCAGGGACGACGCGTCGGCGAGCAGCGCGGCCAGCATCGCGCGCGCCGGTTCGGCGAACGTCTCGTCCCCCACGGCGACCTGGGCGAGGATCACCGCCGACATGCCCCAGTCGAGACCGGGGTCGCCCTCCTCGGCGTTGGCCCAGTCGATGACGTAGGGCCCGGCGGGGGTGAGCATGACGTTGTCCGGGTGCAGGTCGAGGTGGACGACACGGCCCGGCAGGGCGTGCAGCCGCCGCAGGAGACGGGCCAGTACGACCCCCGCCTCCTCCGCGTCGATCCGTCCGGCGGCGAAGGCCCCCAGCATCGTCGGCCCGTGCAGCCGCTCCATCACCAGCTCGGTGGACGAGCAGTCCTTCACGCGCACCCGCGGTACCGGATACCCGTGCCCGCGCACCCGCTCCATGACGGCCGCCTCGACGAGCGCGTCGCTGTAGGCGTCCCGGGCGCGCCGCAGCACCCACGCGTCGTCGATCTCGTACACGTCCGAGGCCCGCCCCGAGCCGATCAGTCTCCCCGTGATGATCCCCATGCCGGGAACCTACCGGGCGCACAGCCACCCCTCAGAGGCTTTCCTACGGGCCGGTAGAGTGGCCGGGTCGTCATCACACCCGTACGGGGGGAAGCCGGTGCAATTCCGGCGCTGACCCGCAACCGTGAGCCGTCTCTGCCAGGAGGCGGCGAGCCGGATCGCCCCGTGTCGGTACTTGTGACCGGCTCACGTGCACCGGCAACCGGCCGGTGTACGGCACCGTCGAGGTATACGGAGCCGAGCCGCCGGGGTGTCCCGTGCTGCCTGGCTCCCCCGCAGGGAGAGGCACCCGCCGATCATGAACGTCCGCCGCAGCGCCGCGGTCCTGGCCGCCACCGCAGTGTTCGGGACGGCCGCACCGGCCGTCGCCGCGAGTCCTTCTCCGTCGCCGTCGGTGGTGATACCGGAGGGGTTGTACGGGGACGGGGATCCGACGTACGACGGGGTGTGGCGGCAGTCGTCGGCGTTGATCGCGCAGCACAGGGTGAAGGTGAGGCCGGCTGCCCAGGCCATCAGCTGGCTCGCCGGTCAGCAGTGTGCCAACGGGGCGTTCGCGGCGTTCCGCGCCGACCCCGCCAAGGCGTGCGACAGCAAGGTCATGGTCGACACCAACAGCACGGCCGTGGCCGTCCAGGCCCTGTCGGCGGTCGGTGGACACCAGGACGAGATCGACAAGGCGACGACCTGGTTGCAGTCCATGCAGAACAAGGACGGCGGCTGGGGCTACACCCCCGGTGGTGCCAGCGACGCCAACTCGACGGCCGTCGTCATCGGCGCACTCGGCGCGGCCGGTCAGGACGTCGCAACGGTCGTGCACGAGGGCAAGTCGCCCTTCGACGCCCTGAAGAAGCTGGCCCTGCCCTGCGCCAAGGGCGGCGCCTTCGCCTACCAGCCGGACAAGAAGGGCAAGCTGACAGCCAACGCGGACGCGACAGCGGCGGCTGTGGTCGGCCTGCGGAGCATGAACATGCTGTCGGCGGAGGCCGACACCCGGCCGGAGGACACCTGCGCCGACGCGCCCAACCCCACCGAGGAGCAGGCCGCGGCCAACGGCGCCGCCTACCTGGCACAGGCGGTGCAGAAGGACGGCCACCTCAAGACCGCGCTCCCCGGTTCCGAGGACCAGCCCGACTACGGCAACACCGCGGACGCGGTCGTCGCCCTCGCCGTGCAGCGCGGGGCGAAGGCGGCCCAGAAGCCGCTGAAGTGGTTGGAGAAGAACTCCGCCGCCTGGGCCGAGCAGAGTGGCCCCGCCGCTTACGCGCAACTGATCATCGCCGCTGACGTGGCGGGCGGCGACCCGCGTGACTTCGGCGGCACGAACCTGGTCGAGCAGCTCAACGCCACAGGGCCCACACCGCAGAAAGCGTCCGCCGAGAAGCCCGCCGCGGACAGCGGCGACGGTTCCGGCAACGCCGTCTGGTGGACCGTTGCCGCCGGTCTCGTCGCCGGGGTCGGTATCGGCTTCCTCTTCAGCGGCCGCAGGAAGAAGCAGCAGCCGTGATCCGCCGAGCCCTCGCACCGCTGCTGGCCGCGCTGGTCCTCCTGACCGGCGCGACCCAGACCGCCCACGCCGCCGGCTACCGCTACTGGTCCTTCTGGGACCGCACCGGCGCCACCTGGACCTACGCCACCCAGGGCCCCGCCACCGCCGTCCCCGCCGACGGCGACGTGCAGGGGTTCCGTTTCGCCGTCAGTGAGGACTCCGCGGACGCGACGAGGCCCCGTGGCACGGCGTCCTTCGCGACGATCTGTGCGAAGACCCCGGCGGCGGAGGGCAGGAAGCGCGTGGCGCTGGTCGTCGACTTCGGTACGGCACAGGACGCGCCCTCCGGCGAGACCCCGCCCGCGACCCGCACGGCCTGCGCGGTGGTGCCGGAGGACGCGACGACGGCGGAGGCGCTGGCGACGGTGGCGAAGCCGCTGCGGTACGGCACGAACGCGCTGCTGTGTGCCATCGCCGGATATCCGGAGACGGGGTGCGGGGAGCAGGTGGCGGGAGGGAAGGAGCCGACGTCCCCGCAGGAGTCGTCCGCACAGAAGTCGTCCGCAGACAAGAAGGACTCCGGCGGCGGCCCCTCGGTGGGCCTGTTCGCGGGGGCGGCCGCCGTGGCGGTCCTGGGCGCGGCGGCGGTGTGGCAGGCGAGGCGGCGCGGGAATGCGCGCTGACCTTCCGCGGCCGCGGAACCTGCACCCCGCCGCCTGGTGGCTCTGGGCCCTCTCCCTCGGTGTCGCGGCCACCCGCACCACCAACCCCCTCCTGCACGCCCTCCTCATCGCCACGTCCGCCTATGTCGTGGTGACCTGTCGCCCCGACGCCCCCTGGTCCCGCTCCTACTCCGCCTTCGTCAAGCTCGCCCTCGCCGTCCTCCTCATCCGCCTCGTCTTCGCCGTCACCCTCGGCTCCCCGCTCCCCGGCACCCATGTGATCGTCACCCTGCCCGAACTCCCCCTCCCCGACTGGGCGCAGGGCATCCGGCTCGGCGGCAAGGTCACCGGTGAGACGCTCCTCTTCGCGTTCTACGACGGGCTGAAGCTGGCGACCCTCCTCATCTGCGTGGGCGCGGCGAACGCCCTCGCGAACCCGAGCCGACTCCTCAAGTCCCTGCCGGGCGCCCTCTACGAGATCGGTGTGGCGGTCGTCGTCGCCCTCACCTTCGCGCCGCACTTCATCGCCGACGTCCAGCGCGTGCGCGCCGCCCGCCGGTTGCGCGGCCGACCGGACAAGGGCATGCGGGGCCTGCTGCATGTGGGACTCCCGGTCCTGGAGGGCGCCCTCGAGCGTTCCGTCGCCCTCGCCGCCGCGATGGACGCGCGCGGGTACGGCCGTACCGCCGACGTCCCGCCCCGTGTCCGCCGTACGACGACCGCGCTCACCCTCGGCGGTCTGCTCGGCATCTGTGCGGGAACGTACGGCCTGCTCACCGCCGAAGGCGGCACGTACGGCATGCCCGTGCTCCTCGGCGGAGCGGCCGCCGCCCTCGCGGGCCTGCGCCTCGGCGGGCGGCGCACCCCGCGCACCCGCTACCGGCCGGACCGCTGGAACGCGCGCGCGTTCCTCGTCGCCGGTTCCGGCGCGGTGGCGGCGGTGGCGCTGGCCGTCGCGTCCGCGACGGACCCCGCCGCCCTGCATCCTGGTGTGATCCCGCCGGTCGCCCCCACCCTGCCCCTCTGGCCCGCGGCGGCGATCCTCGTCGGACTGCTCCCGGCCTTCATCGCCCCGAACGTCCCCCGCGTCCCCCACAAGGAGCCGTCGTGATCCGCTTCGAGGATGTCTCCGTGACGTACGACGGGGCGGCCGAACCGACCGTCCGGGGCGTCGACTTCGAGGTCCCCGAGGGTGAACTCGTCCTGCTCGTGGGGCCGTCCGGCACCGGCAAGTCGACCGTCCTCAACTCCGTCTGCGGTCTCGTCCCGCACTTCACCGGCGGCACCCTGCGCGGTCGTGTCACGGTGGCCGGCCGTGACACCCGTACGCACAAGCCGCGTGAACTCGCCGACGTGGTGGGGACGGTGGGCCAGGACCCGCTGTCCCACTTCGTGACGGACACGGTCGAGGACGAACTCGCCTACGGGATGGAGTCGTTGGGCCTCGCACCGGACGTGATGCGCCGCCGCGTGGAGGAGACCCTGGACCTCCTGGGTCTGACCGACCTGCGCGACCGGCCCATCGCCACCCTCTCCGGCGGCCAGCAGCAGCGCGTGGCGATCGGCTCGGTCCTCACCCCGCACCCGAAGGTCCTCGTCCTCGACGAACCGACCTCCGCTCTGGACCCGGCCGCCGCGGAGGAGGTCCTCGCGGTCGTCCAGCGCCTGGTCCACGATCTGGGGACGACGGTCCTGATGGCCGAGCACCGCCTGGAGCGGGTCATCCAGTACGCCGACCAGGTCGCCCTTCTGCCGGGCCCGGGCACGCCCCCGATCATCGGCTGCCCCGCCGAGATCATGGCCGTATCACCGGTGTATCCGCCGGTGGTGGACCTGGGCCGCCTGGCGGGCTGGTCCCCCCTTCCGCTGACAGTGAGAGACGCGCGCCGGCGGGCAGGAGACCTGCGCGAACGTCTGAACGCAGGGTCGGCCGACGCCGCCAAGGGGCGCGGGGAACGGCGCGACCAGCCACAGACAGCCAGCACCCGCCAACAACCCACACCCCCCGAACTCTTGGGCGCCCCCGCCCGCCGCCGCTGGTTCACCCGCACCCCTACCCCTCTCCCCCCATCCCCCCACACCGCCGAAGTCCACGCCCTCTCGGTCCGCCGAGCCCACACCCAAGCCCTCAGAAACGTCACCCTCACCATCAACCCCGGCGAGACCATCGCCCTCATGGGCCGCAACGGCGCCGGCAAATCCACGCTCCTCAACACGCTCGTAGGCCTGGTCCAACCCACCACCGGCACCGTCCGCACGGGCGGGGCCGTACCCCATCTCACCGCCCCCAAGGACCTGGTCCGCCGCGTAGGTCTCGTCCCCCAGGAACCACGCGACCTCCTCTACACCGACACGGTCGCCGCCGAATGCACCGCCGCCGACGCCGACGCGGGCGCCGCCCCGGGCACCTGCCGCACCCTCGTGTCCGAGCTCCTCCCGGGCGTGAGCGACGACACCCACCCGCGCGACCTCTCCGAGGGCCAGCGGCTCGCGCTCGCCCTGGCCGTCGTGCTCACCGCCCGCCCTCCCCTGCTCCTCCTCGACGAGCCGACCCGCGGACTGGACTACGCGGCGAAGGCCCGGCTGGTCACGCTCCTCAGCGCGCTCGCCGCCGAGGGCCACGCCATCGTGCTGGCCACGCACGACGTGGAACTGGCCGCCGAGATCGCCCACCGGGTCGTCCTGCTCGCCGACGGCGAGGTGATCGCGGACGGCCCCGCGGCGGACGTCATCGTGGCCTCCCCCTCCTTCGCCCCCCAGGTCAGCAAGATCCTGGCCCCACAGAAGTGGCTCACGGTGACGCAGGTACGGGAGGCACTCGAGGCGGGCGTCGAGGGGGGCCTCGCGTGAAGTCCGTGAAGGCCATCCGCCTCGGCCCCCGCTCCCTCGCCGCCCTCGCCCTCGCCGGCGCGGTCGGTGTCGTCGCCTTCGGGTGGCCGTTTCTCGCGCCGCCGACCTCGCAGGTCGGGACGCACACGCAGGACGCGCCGTGGCTGTTCGCGGCCCTGTTGCTGCTGCTGGTGGCCGTGGTCGGGGCGGCGATCTCGGAGGCGGGGCTGGGGCCGAAGGCGGTGGCGATGATGGGCGTGCTGGCCGCGACCGGCGCCGCGCTGCGGCCGATCGGCGCCGGGACCGCCGGGATCGAGCCGATGTTCTTCCTGATGGTGCTGAGCGGCCGGGTGCTCGGCCCCGGGTTCGGGTTCGCGCTCGGTTCGACGACGATGTTCGCCTCGGCGCTGCTGACGGGCGGGGTGGGCCCGTGGATGCCGTTCCAGATGATGGCGATGGGCTGGTTCACGATGGGCGCGGGCCTGCTGCCGGGCCGGTTCCGCGGGCGGGCGGAGCTGCGGATGCTCGCCCTGTACGGCTTCCTGGCGGCCTTCGTCTACGGCACGGCGATGAACCTCGCGGGCTGGCCCTTCATGGGCGCGCTGGCCTCGAACATCGCCTTCGTCCCGGGGGACCCGGTCCCCGAGAACCTGGCCCGCTTCCTCGCCTACTGCCTGGCCACATCCCTCGGCTGGGACCTGGGCCGGGCGGTGTGCACGGTCGTCCTGACCTTCCTGCTCGGCCCTGCCGTGCTCAGGGCGCTACGCAGAGCCACCCGGCGCGCGGCGTTCGAGAGCGCGGTCACATTCGAACCTCGTTGAGCGGTGAAGCACCCCACATGACCCACATCACGAACTAACCACCTTAGTAGTACATTTCGGACGCCATGTCCACGCCATAACGGCCTCTGACCTGCGCTTTGAGAGCCAGATCACACGACCCTCTCTCGCCGCACATACGACCACAACTAGCAAAAGGGGTCATTGCGGACGGGCTCCGAGCCTGTTTATCTGGACAACGTCGCACGGCGCCGACCCGCCCCACGGGCCTCGGCGCCAACGCATGTCAGAGCCGCTCAACACGGTCACGACATACCCGCGACTCCCTGTCCCCGAAGAAAAGGTTCTCCGTGTCCGTCTCCCGCATCGTTCGCCGCATCGCTTCCCCGAAGAAGGCCATCACCACCGTCGCGATGGCCGCCGCCACCGCTGGTCTGGTGCTGACCGCGGCGCCCGCTCAGGCGGCCACCAGCTCCTCGGCCGCCGAGGCCAAGTCCATCGCGCGTCAGATGATCCCGAACGCCGCCCAGTACAACGCGTTCAGCAAGATCGTCGAGCACGAGAGCGGCTGGGATGTCGACGCCACCAACGCCTCCTCCGGCGCCTACGGCCTGGTCCAGGCCCTGCCGGGCTCCAAGATGGCCTCCGCCGGTTCCGACTGGAAGACCAGCGCCGAGACCCAGATCGAGTGGGGCCTGAAGTACATGAACGAGCGCTACGGCAGCCCGACCGGCGCCTGGGCGTTCTGGCAGGCCAACGGCTGGTACTGAGCCGACTGACAGCAGACTGACGTACGAAGGCGGCGGCTCCCTCCACGAGGGGGCCGCCGCCTTCGTCGTTCAGCGAGCGCTCATGGTCCACTGGGCCGGTGAGCACAGAGACTGAGGAGCCCACGGAGTCCGACCCCGAGGACCGCGGGCTCCGCCTGGTGCCGGTACTGCTCGCGCTGACCCTGGTCAGCGGTCTGATCGACGCCGTCAGCTATCTCGGCCTCGGGCACGTCTTCACGGCGAACATGACCGGCAACGTGGTGGTGCTGGGCTTCGCCGCGGCCGGCGCCCCCGGCTTCTCGGTGCCGCACACCGTGACCTCGCTCGCCTCGTTCCTGGTGGGCGCGGTGGTGGGCGGCCGGACCGCCGTACGTCTCGGCCGTGGCTCCCGCCGCAGGTGGGCCCGGCTCACCCTCGCCGCGGAGGCGGCCCTGCTGGGCGCGTCCGCGGTGGTCGCCTTCGTCGCGCCCGACGACACGGCCACCGTCTACACCCTCATCGCGGTCACGGCCTTCGCGATGGGGCTGCGCAACGCCACGGTCCGCAGACTCGGCGTCCCCGACATCACGACCACCGTCCTCACCATGACCCTGACGGGCCTCGCCGCGGACTCCCGCGCGGGCGGCGGACCGGGGACCCGCTCCCCCCGCCGTTCGGCCGCGGTCGTCGCGATGGTGGTGGGCGCCGCGCTCGGGGCGTGGCTGGTGCTCCACCACGGGCTGGGCATCCCGCTGCTGGTCACGGCCGTACTGGTGGGGGTACTGGCGGTGGTGGCGTCGGGGCGGGAGTAGGAAGGGGCCGTCTCGTCCGGGGACCGGCTCAGCGCCACCGCGGCGGAATGTTCGCCAGCTGCCGCAGCAGGTCCCAGCCCTCGCTCTTGCGCTTGCGCTCCGCCGACGGACTGCGCCACGGGGCGCCCTGCCCCACCCAGTAGCCGCGGTAGCCCCGCACACCCAGGACGCTGTTGTCCCCGACGTCGGACTCGTTGCCGCAGCACGAGCAGATCTCCGCCGTGGGCCAGCCGTCCTCCCAGAACACCTCGTAGCCGTCATGGCCACAGACCCGGCAGACGGTCTCCGTCTCGTTCCCCATGCGAGGACCATATGCGGGAGCCCTTATTCGGGCGACGATATTTGGTTGAGGCGGAACCCCGGGTGACCGAGCATTCGTACGATGTCCCGCGAACTCCTCCCTTACGACCTCACCTGGCCCGACGTCGACCCCCGGCGTCACCCCTTCGACAGCGATGACGCGCTCGATGTCGTCCGGAGCCTGGGCGCCGCGAGCCGGACCCCCGTCCGTCCGGCCAGGAAGCGCACCTCCCACCCCGACGAAGCCGCCGCGGAGTACGCCAGGCTCTGCCACTGGTCCCACACCGAAGGCTGGGCCTGGGCCGAGGCCATGACCGAGGAGCTCGTCGCGTGGTACGGCCACTGGAGCACCGGCTGGCGCTGGGCCCTCGACGAAGGCGACCTCGGCGGCGGACCGGTCGGCTCCTGGTGCTGCACCCTGCACTCGATCACCACCCCCGAGGAGACCCTCGAACGGGTCGCCGCCTCGCTGTGCGAATGGCGGGACTGGCTGGAGTACCTGGACCGTCGCTTCGACGCCCATCCCCTGGCCGGCCTCTCCGCCGAGGACCGCCGGGACGCCTGGGAGCGCGCCACCCACCACCTGATCGTCCAGGTCCTGGACCGCACGGGCTCCGGAGACGCCTGGTACGGCCACTGCCGTCAGGTCCTGACCTGGTTCCTCACCCGCTGGGAGGTGCCCCCGGACACCGCCGACACCCTGGTCGAGGAGGCGATCGGCGGCCGCTTCGAGAGCTGGACCGCACCGGAGGCGAAGCTGCTGACCGACGTGGCGCGGCAGCTCGCCGGCGCACTGGAGCCCGGCACCGAGCCCCCGGCCGACGTCGAGACCTACCGGTACACGTCCGCCCACCTCCAGACCTACCTCGACGAACGCCTGACGTAGCCGGACAGCCGCCGAAACCGAACGAACGCCGTGGACGGACGACCGCCGTATGAGCACCCCCGCCCCCGACCACCTCCGCACCTGGCTCACCCTCCGCGCCACCATCCCCTGGCACCGAGCCCGCACCGCCCCCCACCCCGTCACCCCCGCCCGGGACGGCGCCGCCCACGACATCCGCACCCACGACCACGCCCGCTCCCCGCAGCGCGCCGAACGCCTCCTCGCCGCCCTCACCCGGGCCCGCGCCGACGCGGCCGCCGCGGCACCCCTGGATTTCGCCCTGCTCGCCGGCTGGCAGCGCCACGTCCTGGGCACCCCCGAGCCCCCGCCCTTCCGCAGCGACCCGGCCCACGCCAAGTCCGGCCGTGAGCGCTACGGCACCGGCCCGGACCTCCCCGCTCTCCTCGAGGCCTGCCTCGCCGAGACCCAGGACCAGGCCGCCGATCCGGCACTCCCCCTCACCGCCCGGGCCGCCCGCGCCTACCTCGACGTCTGCTTCTTCCACCCCTTCGACGACGGCAACGCCCGCTCCGCGTTCCTCACCCTGACCTTCGTCCTGGCCCGGGCCGGCGTCTCCCTCGACCAGGTCGGCCCCGTACGCCGGATCCGCCGCCGCGCCGACGACCCCGAGGGCGCCCTCGCACTCGCCGACCTGCTGGCCGTCCTCATCACGGCCGCAGCGGGTCGACGGGCACCCGGTGATCCGGCTTGCCGTCCTTCGCCAGCATCGAGTGACCGTCGGCCACCGCGCGGTACAGCCTGATCCCGGAGTCGCCCCGCACGTCGTCGAGGGTCCAGACCCGCCCCCCGTGCTCCACGGAACGCCGGGAGAAGACCTCCAGCGCATGCTCGGCCGCCCCCTCGTCCACGACCTCCTCGGCCACACCGGCCATGTACACCGCCTGCCCGGTACTGATCGGCACCGACGAGTCGAAGACCGAGATCCCCACCTCGGGCCGTACCGCGATGTTCCGTGAATGGGTGACCTCCGGCGAGGACACCCAGAAGAACTCCCGATACCCCTCGTGCGCGAAGTAGACGGGAGAACCCCACGGCCGCCCGTCCGCGTCGGCGGTGGCCAGCACCATGTACCGGTTCCCGTCGACGATCCCCCGCGCGATCTCACCGCGCCCCGTCACCGAGTCCTCCGGTAGACGAGCCCGAAGTCCCGTTCCCACGGCTCCGATTCCCCCTTGGCCAGTTCCCAGGCACCCCGGATGACATCACCTTCCACCCGCCCGAGGAACCGCTGCCGGAAGGACAGCGCCGAGAAGTCCGGCGTCTCGCGCAGCAGCCGCCACTCCTCGCCGTCGAAGCTCATCGCATACGTCCGTACGACACCGCGCGTGTCGAAGTAGTGGTACGTGTACGCCCCCGACTCCGGATCGGCGGCGATGATCGCCATGCTGTCCGGCGCCCCCTCGACCGGGATCTCGGTCCGCTGCACCAGAAACCGCCCGTCCAGATCCCACGCGAACACACACCGCGCGGGCGGCCCGTCCGCCCCGGGAAGATCGGCCTCCACCGCCCACTCCCCGACCAGCACGCCCAGCCGATCCAACGCTTCCTGCCCCGCCGATCCGCCCATCGCGGACACCTCCTCCTCGCCTCTACCGACAGTGATGACCGCGGCGGCGGAAAAAACTCATCGGCCGGTCGGGCGGTCGGCCGGGGGATGCGGATCAGTCGTCGTTCTCGGTCCGGCTGCGCGCGAGCTCCCGCTCTTCGCTCCAGTCGTCCGCCAGGAGCCTGTCCGGCACGGACCGTGGCGTCCGCCGGTGGCGGGCGACGGCCAAGCCCTCCAGGATGTCGAGTGAGTTGCGCTTCATGGCCACGGCGCCTCGCCGGCACGCGAAGGATCTCCAGCGGAACCGTTGCTGTGCGCCACCCGGATCCGGGCATGCGGGTAGCGCTCGATGAGCCCTCCGCCGACCGGATCACTCCCCCGCCCCCTCCGGTCCACCCCCACCCCGTCCTTCAACACACAGTCGCGGACGCCCCGCATTCGAACCACACGACCTTCCCGCCCCCGGCCACCCCCGTCACACCCCATTTGTCGACGACCGCCTCCAGGAGCAGCAGCCCACGACCCCCTTCCGCGTCCAGCGACAACTCGTCACGTGGTACCGGACGTTGAACACACCCGTCCGCCACCTCCACCCGCACCCCGGCCACCTGACGCAGCACCACCACCTCGCACCGCCGACCCGGAACATGCCGTACGACATTGGCGACCAGCTCCGTCACCCCGAGCTCCACGGCGTCGGTCAGCCCGGCCAGTTCCCAGTCGGTGAGCAGCGAGCGGACGATACGGCGGATGTACCGGACCGAGTGTTCGCCCACGGTGAGGCGCATGCGGTACTGGGTGGAGAGGGGACCCAGGAGGATGGGGGGAAAGTATGCGTTCACGGTACGAGCCTGAACTGGCGCGACTACGCTGGGCTACAGGTCGAACACAACCAGCTCTGCAGTGGGGGCAGTTCGTGACGCACATCAACGTCCTCGACCCGGGGGCCTCGCCGCTCGATTACTACGGCTTCGAGTTGCGGCGACTGCGGGAGGCGGCTGGGCTGAGCCAGAAACAGCTCGGGGACATCCTGAACTACACCGGGTCCCTGATCGGCCAGATCGAGACAGCGAGGAAGGTGCCGACGCCGGAGTTCAGCGTGCGGGCGGACGCGGCGCTGGGGTCCGACGGGTTGCTGACGCGGCTCGTCGAGCTGGTGTTGCGCAGTCAACTCCCGGCGTGGTTCAGGCAGGTTGCCGAGCTGGAAGCGCGGGCGACCGAGATCTGCACGTTCCAGACCCACATGATCCATGGCCTCCTCCAGACCGAGCAATACGTACGAGGGGTGCTCGGCGTCCTGGACCAGAACGACCTCGACGATCGCACCGCCGTGCGGCTGGCCCGTCAACGCATCTTCGAAAAGCAGGGCCCGCCCGTCTGCTGGATGGTCGTCAGCGAGGCCGCTCTGTACCAGGAGATCGGCGACCGGGAAACCATGCGAGGCCAACTGACCCACTTGTTGTCGTTCGAGCACCGCTCTCGAATCAACATCCAGGTACTGCCGTTCTCGGCGGGAGCACACGCAGGGCTCCAAGGCTCGTTCAACCTCTACCGCTTCGCGAGCGATCCGACCATCGTCTACACCGAGGGGTACGCCAGCGGGCATCCGACCGCGAATCCGGACACCGTCCAGGACTGCTCGCTCCGTTACGATCATCTCCGGGCCGCCGCGCTCTCCTTGAAGGACTCGGCGGAACTGATCCGGCGAGTGATGGAGGAACGCTATGGAAAGCCAGACTGAGTGGCGTAAGTCCAGCTACAGCGGCGACCAAGGCGGCGACTGCGTAGAGATCGCCGCAGCCCCCGCCACCATCGCCATCGCCATCGCCATCCGCGACTCAAAGAACCCGACGGGACCGATCCTCACCATCGCCCCCGCCACCTTCCACCACTTCGTGTCCTGGAGCGGCGCTACACCTGCGGTGTGACGACACCCCCCGCCTTCGCCGCCTGGTGCGCTCTCCACTCCTTGCGGAAGAGATACGCACGCAGGACGGCGATCGCCAGGAACAGCAGCCCGAAGCCGCCCCTGCCCAAGCCCCCTACCTGGACGAACCAGTAGAAGCAAGCGCCGGCCATGGTGAGGCAGATGCCGATGACCAGCGGTTCGCGGAGGTAGAAGGGCAGGACGCGGAGGATGAGGTTGAGAAACATCGGGCAAGTTGATCAGGCCACGTCAACCTCTGTCGAGCTCATATCCGCTGGATGATCGTGCCGGTGGCGAGGCCACCCCCCGCACACATCGTCACCAGCGCGAACTCCTTGTCCACACGCTCCAGTTCATGAAGCGCGGTGGCGATGAGCCGGGCCCCGGTCGCGCCGACCGGATGCCCGAGCGCGATCGCGCCGCCGTTCACGTTCACCTTCTCCAGGTCCTGCTCGAAGACCTGCGCCCAGCTCAACACCACGGACGCGAAGGCCTCGTTGATCTCGACGAGGTCGATGTCCTTGAGGGACATCCCGGCCTTCCCGAGCACCGCCTTGGTCGCGTCGATCGGTCCGTCGAGGTGGAAGTGCGGGTCGGCGCCGACCAGGGCCTGGGCGACGATCCGGGCGCGCGGACGCAGCTTCAGCGCGCGCGCCATCCGCTTCGAGGCCCACATGATCGCCGCCGCGCCGTCGCTGATCTGGGACGAGTTGCCCGCCGTGTGGATGGCGGTGGGCATGACGGACTTCAGGCCCGCCAGCGCCTCCATGGAGGTGTCGCGCAGCCCCTCGTCCCGGTCCACCAGCCGCCACATGCCCTGCCCGGCGTGCTGTTCGTCCTCCGTCGTCGGCACCTGCACGGCGAACGTCTCGCGTTTGAAGCGCTCCTCGCTCCAGGCGGCAGCGGCCCGCTCCTGCGAGATGAGGCCCAGCGAGTCGACGTTCTCCCTCGTCAGCCCCCGATGGCGGGCGATCCGTTCCGCCGCCTCGAACTGGTTGGGGAGGTCGACGTTCCACTCGTCGGGGAACGGCTTGCCCGGTCCGTGCTTGGAACCGGACCCGAGCGGCACCCGCGACATCGCCTCGACTCCGCAGGAGATGCCGACGTCGATGACGCCCGCCGCGATGAGGTTCGCCGTCATGTGCGAGGCCTGCTGCGAAGAGCCGCACTGACAGTCGACGGTCGTCGCCGCCGTCTCGTACGGCAGGCCCATCGTCAGCCAGGCCGTGCGCGCGGGGTTCATGGACTGCTCGCCGGCGTGGGTCACCGTGCCGCCGACGATCTGCTCGACGCAGTCGGCGGGGATGCCGGTGCGGCCGAGGAGTTCACGGTAGGTCTCGCCCAGCAGGTAGGCGGGGTGGAGGTTGGCGAGCGCGCCGCCGCGCCTGCCGATGGGGGTGCGTACGGCTTCGACGATCACGGGTTCCGCGGCCATGGGGAGTTCCTCTCCTCCGTACCCGCGCGGCGCGGGGGCGTCCCGGCCCGGCCCGCCACGCGGAACTAGTACGTGTTCTAGTTCCACACGCAGTCTGCTGACACCGAGTCCATCCCCGCAAGAGTCGTGCACGCCTCTTGCTACTTCTAGAACCGGTTACTACGTTCACGACACGAACTGATGGACCGTCAGAAGACTGCCGGAACACGGCTGGAGCTGCCCATGACCTGTCCAGCGCTCCCCGACGGGTTCGACCTCACCGACCCCGACATGCTGCAACAGCGCGTACCACTACCGGAGTTCGCCGAACTGCGCCGGACGGAACCGGTCCACTGGATCGCCCAGTCGGACAATGTCGCCGGTTTCCAGGACGAGGGCTACTGGGCCGTCACCCGCCACGAGGACGTCAAGTTCGTCTCCACGCACCCCGAGCTCTTCTCGTCCATGCTCAACACGGCGATCATCCGCTTCAACGAGCGCATCGAGCGCGACGCCATCGACGCCCAGCGGCTCATCATCCTCAACATGGACCCGCCGGAGCACACCCGTGTCCGCCAGATCGTCCAGCGCGGCTTCACCCCGCGCTCGATCCGGGCCCTGGAGGACACCCTGCGCGCCCGGGCGCAGGGCATCGTCCAGAACGCCCTCGCACAAGAGGGCTCCTTCGACTTCGTCACCCAGGTCGCCTGCGAACTCCCCCTCCAGGCCATCGCCGAGCTGATCGGCATCCCGCAGGAGGACCGCCTCAAGATCTTCGAGTGGTCGAACCGGATGATCTCGTACGACGATCCCGAGTACGCGATCACCGAGGAGGTCGGCCAGGAGGCGGCGATGGAGGTCATCGCCTACGCCATGAACATGGCCGCCGACCGCAAGAAGTGCCCGGCGAAGGACATCGTGACCACGCTGGTGGCGGCGGAGAACGAGGGCAACCTGGGCTCGGACGAGTTCGGCATGTTCGTCCTCGCGCTCGCGGTCGCGGGCAACGAGACCACCCGCAACGCGATCAGCCACGGCATGCACGCCTTCCTGACCCACCCCGACCAGTGGGAGCTGTTCAAGCGCGAGCGCCCGGCGACGACCGCGGAGGAGATCGTCCGCTGGGCGACCCCGGTGGTCAGCTTCCAGCGCACGGCCACGCAGGACACGGAACTCGGCGGCAAGAAGATCAAGCAGGGCGACCGGGTGGGCATCTTCTACGCCTCGGCCAACCACGACCCGGACGTCTTCGAGAATCCGGACGCCTTCGACATCACCCGCGACCCCAACCCCCACCTCGGTTTCGGAGGCGGCGGCCCGCACTTCTGCCTCGGCAAGTCCCTGGCCGTCATGGAGATCAACCTGATCTTCAACGCCATAGCCGACGCCATGCCCGGCCTCCATCTGACCGGCGACCCCCGCCGACTGCGCTCCGCGTGGATCAACGGCGTGAAGGAACTCCAGGTGAGCGTGGGCTGACCGCACCACCCCCTACTCGGGCCGACGGCTTCCCGGCGCCGTCGGCCCGTTCAGAGACCCGGGGGAGGCAGCGAGCACCCCACCCCTACGTCCCGCTCCTGCCTCCCCCGAGGCCCGCCGCCACGGGCTCCTCCTTGGCGCCGGCCGCCACCGCCACCGTCGTACGCGCCCTCGGCCCCTGGAAGAGATACGCCAGCCCGAAGCCGCCGCCCACCACCAGCGCGCCGCCCACCGCGTCCAGGACCCAGTGGTTGCCCGTCGCCACGATCGCCGTCACCGTGAACAGCGGATGCAGCAGGCCCAGGGCCTTCAGCCACCACTTCGGGGCGACGATCGCGATGACCAGACCGCACCACAGCGACCAGCCGAAGTGCAGGGACGGCATCGCGGCGTACTGGTTCGTCAGGGCGGTCAGCGTGCCGTAGTCCGGCTTGGAGAAGTCCTGGACGCCGTGAACCGTGTCGATGATGCCCAGCGACGGCATGAGCCGGGGCGGGGCCAACGGGTAGAGCCAGAAGCCGACCAGGGCCAGCAGCGTCGCGAAGCCCAGCGACGCGCGGGCCCAGCGGTAGTCCACCGGGCGCCGCCAGTACAGGACCGCCAGCACCGACAGCGGCACCACGAAGTGGAAGGACGTGTAGTAGAAGTCGAAGAAGTCGCGCAGCCAGGCGACCTTGACCACCGCGTGGTTGGCCCAGTGCTCGATGTCGATGTGCAGCCAGCGCTCCATGTCGAGGATCTGCTGCCCGTGCGCCTCCGCCCGCGCCCGGCCCTCCGAGTTGCTGCCGCCGGTCGCCGCCAGCCGCACCTTCTGGTACGCCGCGTACGTCACCCGGATCAGCAGGAGTTCGAGGAGCAGGTTCGGGCGGGTCAGCACCCGCTTCAGGAACGGCAGCAGCGGCACCCGCCGGAAGCGGGTCGGGACCGGCTCGGCGTACTCCGCGGGAATCGCTGTCTGGTAGTACGGCGAGGTTCGGGACAGGAACGGGATCAGCGTGGCCGCCGCGAGCGCCGCCAGCAGCACGATGTTGTCGCGCAAGGGGTACAGCGACGCCATGTTCGGCAGCATCATCTTCGTCGGCAGCGTCATCACCAGCACCACCGCCACCGGCCACACATACCGGTCCGACGCCCGCTTCCCGACCCGCCCGACCACCGCGAGCAGCACCCACAGCAGCTGGTGCTGCCAGGTCGTCGGCGAGACCAGGATCGCCGCGCAGCCCGTGATCGCGACCGCGAGCAGCAACTGCCCGTCGTGGGCGTAGCGCACCGCCCGGCGCAGGGCCAGCACCGCCACCGCCGCGCCCAGCACGAGGAACAGGGCGATCTCCGGCGGCCCGGACAGGCCCGCCCGCAGCAGCGCGCCGTGCAGCGACTGGTTGGCGAGACCGTCCGCCGCGCCGCCGAGCCCGGTGCCCGCCACGTGGTGGACCCAGTAGGTGTACGAGTCGTGCGGCATCGCCAGCCACGCGAGCGCCGTGCACGCGGCGAACGTCACGCCGGCCGACAGCCCGGCCAGGCGCCGGCCCGTGAGCCACAGCAGCGGCGCGAACAGCAGCACCGTCGGCTGGAGCGCCGCGGCCACGCCGATCAGTACGCCGCCCGCTCGTTGCCCGCGGACGACGAAGCAGCCCAACAGCACCAGGAGCACCGGCATGATGCTCGTCTGGCCGAGGTACAGCGTGTTGCGGACCGGCAGCGACAGCATCAGCAGACTGATCGCGACCGGCGCGGCCAGCAGCGACGTACGTCTGTTCACCGGATGAGGAAGCGCCCGCGCGGCGACGAGGCCGAGAGCGACGACCAGGAGCAGCGTGCCGAAGGTCCAGCCCCAGCCGAGAGCCTGCTCGGCGGCACGTGTCAACGGCTTCAGAACAAGCCCCCCGAAAGGGGTACCGGTGAACAGGGTCGAGTCGTACAGCGAGCCCTTCACGTGCAGGACGCCGTCCGGGCCGACCCAGGTCTCCAGATCGGTCAGCCGCTCCCCGTCGGGGGTGCTCAGGACGACGGCCACCTGCCGGATCGCGAGTATCGCGGCGATCAGCCACAGTCCCAGGCGGGCCACACGCACGCGTGCCCGTACCGTCTCGGCGTCCGTCGCTCCGCTGTGTTCCGCATTCGCCACGCCTCGTAGGCCTCCCGCCCCGTTTTCCCACGCATTGGATGCGTGGGGGCTGCTTTGCGCACCTTAATCAAGGCTCGCGTCACCCCCGGAGAGAGACGCAGGCTGCCCCCGCCTCACCTGACGTCCGTCATGCTTTTGTCCGAATGACGATAGTCCGCGACCGGTCGCTCCGCCTCGCCGGGCGCGACGTGGATCACTTACGGCGCCGGACGGAACGGAACCGTATGCTCCCGCCGTACTACCGTCTGAAGCCGTCGACGGTACGGCGGAGGGGTCTGGGGAAATGGTCGGTTTCCTACGAGGGCGGGCGCGTCGGCGCGT
This sequence comes from Streptomyces sp. NPDC087859, assembly GCF_044742595.1. Classification (NCBI taxonomy): domain Bacteria; kingdom Bacillati; phylum Actinomycetota; class Actinomycetes; order Kitasatosporales; family Streptomycetaceae; genus Streptomyces; species Streptomyces sp. NPDC087859. Next base: position 263,904 of record NZ_JBIUUU010000003.1, read on the forward strand.
GTTCTCGGTCGTTCTGGCGTTACTCGCCACCCAGATCGGCTCGCTCGTCGCCCCGGCCTACGCGTGCGGCTGCGGCGCCCTGATCCCGGACACCGCCCGGCGGGTCGGCGTGTCGCGCGAGGTGTCCGTCGTGCGCTGGGACGGCGCCCAGGAACAGATCGTGATGCGGCTGACGGTGGCCGGCGACAGCGACCGGGCCGCCTGGGTCATGCCGGTACCCCGCCGGGCGACCGTCAGGCTCGGCGATCCGGCCCTCTTCGACGAACTGGACGCGGCCACCGCGCCGGTGCACCGCACGCGCCACCACTTCTGGCCCCAGGACGGCGACTGGCCGCTCGTCTCCGGCGACGGCGGCCCCGACACCGGCGCCCCGCCACCGGGCGCCGGAGTCGGCGCCGAGCCGCCCGTGAGCGTGGTCGGCCGCCAGAAGCTCGGCCCCTTCGACGTGGCCCGGCTGACCGCGACCGACCCGGACGCACTCGGCAGCTGGCTGAACGCCAACGGCTTCGCCCTCCCGCCCCGCCTCGGCACCGCGCTCGAGCCCTACGTCCAGGACCGCTGGGAGTACGTGGCGGTGCGCCTGGCCCCCGAGACCTCCGGCACCGCCCTGAGCGGCGCCCTGGACCCGCTCCACCTCACCTTCTCCGCCGACGAGCCGGTCTACCCGATGCGGCTGTCCCGCCTCGCGCGGACCCCGCAGTCGCTGGGCCTGTACGTCCTGGCCCCGCACCGCATGGAGCCCGCCTCCGGGATCGGCGGGGAGCGGCCCCGGGTCACCTTCGCCGGCCGGGTGAGCGCGAAGTCCGGCCCGCTCGCCGAGCTGGCGCGGGGCACACCGTTCCTGACCGCCGTGGGCCAGGAGTTCCCGGCCCCGGCCCTGATCGACGGCGACCACCTGCTGCGCCGGACGGCGTCCGACACCACGTTCCAGCAGGTGGTCTACGAGGACCGGCTGCGGACGGTGGCCGGGGTCCCGGCATGGCTGCTGACGGTCGTCGGCGGTCTCGCGCTGCTCGTCACGGCCGCGGTCCTGCTCGCCGTACGGCGCTCCCGGCGCCCGGTGATCCCGCCCAAGCCGCTGCACCCACCCGCACCGGTCAACTAGCCACCCGAAAGGCACAGTTCGCATGAGCGAGTCGAAGATCTGGGACGACGTCGACGACTACTTCACCACCCACCTCACGCCCGACGACGAAGTGCTGGCCGCGGCCCTGCGCGACAGCGAGGCGGCCGGGCTCCCGCGGATCGCCGTCGCCGCCCCGCAGGGAAAGCTCCTCCAGCTGTTCGCCCAGATCCAGGGCGCCCGGAACATCCTGGAGATCGGCACCCTCGGCGGCTACAGCACCATCTGGCTGGCCCGCGCGCTGCCCGCCGACGGCCGGCTGGTCTCGCTGGAGTACAGCCCCCGGCACGCCGAGGTCGCGACCCGCAACATCGCGCGGGCCGGCCTCGACGAGCTCGTCGAGATCCGGGTCGGTCCGGCCCTGGAGTCGCTGCCCCGGCTGGCCGACGAGGCCCCGGCCCCCTTCGACCTCGTCTTCATCGACGCCGACAAGGACAACAACCCGCACTACCTGGAGTGGGCCCTGAAGCTGACCCGCCCGGGCAGCCTGATCATCGTCGACAACGTCGTACGCGGGGGCCGCGTCGCCGACTCCGGCAGCACCGCCCCGGACGTCACCGGGACCCGGGCCGCGATCGAACTGATCGGCTCCCACCCCAAGTTGAGCGGCACGGCGATCCAGACGGTGGGCGGCAAGGGCTACGACGGCTTCGCGCTGGCGCGGGTGCTGCCGTAGCCCGCTGCGGGGCCCGGGAAAGATCAAGCCTCGTGGTAGAAACCCACGTTGACGGTACGGGGGGCGGTGCGGTCCCGGATGACGATCTCGCCGTTGCCGCCCCTGGGCAGCGGGATGGTCCCGCCGTAGACGAGCGGCTGCGCGTACTGGCCGACGACCAGGTGCACCTCGGAGGACGGTTCGGGCTGTGAGCCCTGGAGCCAGGTGACCTGCCAGCCGCCCTCGGGGCCGCACAGGAACTCCAGATGGACCCGGGAGACGAACAGCCAGTCGTCGGGCGTCGAGAGGCGGCACACGGACTTGTCGCGGCCGACTCGCAGCACGGCGCCCGGATCACTGGGCGCGTCGGCCATCTGCATGCCGGCCGTGGCACCCTCCTCCGCCGCGGATACGGCGGCCATGGTGAGTTCGAGCACGTGCGCTCCCTTGTGCAGTTGCTGAAATGTCCCTGTGCAAGTGTGCTTGCACAGCGGCCGCATGATAAATCGCCCGGCCATTCCGCGTCCGGCACAATGGACTCATGACCGAGCGAAAGCCACCCGGCGTCCCGTTCGAGTCCTGGGTCGACCGACAGATCCAAGACGCGCAGGGCCGCGGCGACTTCGACCGACTCCCCGGCGTGGGCGAGCCCCTGCCCGCCGATCTCGACAGCCCGTACGACGAACTCTGGTGGATCAGACGGAAGATGGCCCGCGAGGGTCTCGCCGTGCTGCCGCCCGCGCTGGCCCTGCGCAAGGAGGCCGAGGACACCCTCGCCGCCGCGTTCGCGGCACCCTCGGAGCGGATCGTCCGGAAACTGATCACGGACGTCAACGTCAAGATCCGCGAGATGATGTTCAGGCCGCCGCCCGGCCCCCCGCTCGGAAAAAAGCCGTACGACGTCGAGGACGTCGTACGGCAATGGCGGGAACGCCGCGCGGCGGCGGGCAGGTCAGAGGTGCAGTAGCCGGTCCGCCAGCTCGCGGTAGTCGCGCAGGGCGAGGCGGAGCTGCTCGGTGTCGCCGGCGTTCGCGTGCTTGTCCTCGCCGTCCTGCCAGGAGGTGCGCAGGGTGCGGCGGCGCTGGGTCAGGGCGTCCGTGACGCGGGAGGCGACCTCCTCCATCACGTGGTCGGCCTCCTCGACGGCGTTCCGGGGCCCGTCGACGAACCCGGCGACCGCGTGCTGGAGCCGCAGCGAGAGCTTGTCGCACTCGTCGTGCGGAAGCAGCCGACCGGGGTGCGAACCCTCGCCCTTGGTCGTCGCGGCCGTCTCGTGACCCTTGGTCGCCGCCTCGTGCCCGGCGGGCCCGGCGACGAGGGGTGACCGCGAGCCGTCGCCCCTCTCCGGCTGCTCGGTCCGCTCGGCACCGGAGGTGTCGCGCGTGTCGTGGCCCGCCACGAGCGGGGCGCTCTCCTGCCCCTGGGGGCCCTTGGAGCGGTCGCCCTGGGGGAGGTTCGACTGGCCGCCCGTCACATAGGCACGCCCAGCCGGGCCCTCGCCCGCCGTCTTCTCGCCGCGCCGTGCGCCGTCGGCGCCCTGGCCGGTCGTCGCGTCCGTCATGTCACTCAACTCCCCTTCGCGTGACGCCGGGTGGATGCCCACGGCAGATGGCCGCGGCTCTCGGTACGGGCGGGTCGGCTCCCGCCGTCGGATGCCTCGTGCTCGGGTGTGTTCTCCGCCCGCTCGGCCGTCCGGGACGAGTCCCCGTGGCGGCCGTTGTGGCCCACCAGGTCCTCGAACAGGGACCGGGCCTCGACCATGGCCTCGCGCATCTCCTCGGTGCCGGCGCGGCCACCGTCCTGCGTCTCACTGCCGCGCAGATGGACGGCTTGGTGCACACGCCGGTAGCCGTGCACATGGTCCGCGTGGTGCACGGACAGTGCGGCGAGCTGCTCGTCGTACTGTCCGCCGTCCGGGAACCCCTTGGCCCCGGCGAGGTCGGCGAGCAGCCGGTCCGCCTCGGCCACGGCCTCCTGCGGCGAATCGACGAAGCGCTCCTGGGCTGCCGCCCAGCGGGCCTCGTACTGCTGGCGCTGCGCCGGCTCCAGCGGCCGCTCGCGCAGCGAACCATGCCTCTCGACACGTGCGGCGAGCTCCCGCTCGGCGGCCTGTGGGTCGCCGTCATGCCGGGCCAGGGCACGGTCGTACTCGGGCCCGAAGCGCCGCTTCAGACTCGGGCCGCGCTGCGGCCCCCGAGCACGCCGGGCAAGAACGGCCGCCACGGCAATGACGGCCACAACGATCACGATCAGAGCGATGATCAGGCCAGTTGACATGGCTACCGGGTAGCCCCGAAGAGGCCCCTCAAACCGCCCTGTCGTGCGCCGCGTAATTCGCCGCGCCGACGTGTCGATCCGGCAGAGGCCCGATCGACACAGAGGTACAGAGGAAATCGAGGAGGTTGTCATGGGTGAGGTCATCGCACAGCTGTCCGTGTCGCTCGACGGATACCTCGCGGGTCCGGACTCGGGGCGCGAGCATCCCCTGGGCATCGGCGGGGAGCGGCTGCACCGGTGGGTGTACGGGCTGCGGACCTTCCGCCGCATGCAGGGGATGAAGGGCGGGACGGGCGGACCCGAGGACGAGCTGCTCGCGGCCTGGGTGGAACGGCCGGGCGCGGTGGTGATGGGGCACGGCATGTACATCACCGGCGAGATCCCGTGGGGCGACGACCCGCCCTTCGGCATGCCGGTCCACGTCGTCACCCACCATCCGCGGGAGTCCCTCGTGAAGGAGGGCGGCACCACCTTCCACTTCGTCACGGAAGGCCCCGAGCGCGCCCTGGAGCTGGCCCGGGAAGCGGCCGGCGGCAAGGACGTCTCGCTGGCGGGCGGCGCCGACCTGGTGCAGCAGTTCATCCGGGCCGGCCTGCTCGACGAGCTGTGGCTGCACATCGTCCCCGTCTTCCTCGGCAACGGCCGCCGGCTCTTCGACGGCCTCCCCGACCAGCTCGTCGAGTGGCGCAAGACGCAGGTGCTGGACTCGCCGGAGGCCACGCATATTCGCTTGCGGTCGGCATAGCGGACCTCCCGAGAATGGCCGCATGACCTCCTGGACCGTGTCCCCCGAGCCCTACGACTCCCCCGTCGCCTCAGCCCTGTGGCGGGCGTACTACACGGAGGTCAGCGACCGCTACTACCTCCTGCACGAGGGGCGGCGCACCGAGCCGGAGGAACTGGAGCGGGAGGTCACCCGCGCGGACTGGTCCGCCCTCACCCCGCCGAAAGGGCGGCTGCTGGTGGCCCGGTACGGCGGTGAGCCCGCCGGCACCGCGGGCGTGCGCCTCCTGGACACGGACACCGCCGAGCTGAAGCGGGTGTACGTCCGCGAGGAGCTGCGCGGCAAGGGTGGTGGTCCCGTCCTCGTCCGCGCCGCCGAGGACACCGCCCGCGAACTGGGCGCCGCCCGCATGGTCCTCGACACCCGCAACGACCTCACCGAGGCACGTGCGCTGTACGCGCGCCTCGGCTACGAGGAGACCGAGCCGCACAACGACGACCCGTACGCGGAGCGCTGGTTCGCCAAGGGGCTGTAGGTCGCGAGGGCGGTCATTCGAGGCGTGCCGTCGAGCCGTTGTGGGGCTGTTCGCGGTCCGAGCCGCAGAGTTCGTTGTTGAGGTCCTTCACGAGGCGCTCCAGGTCCGTGGGGCGGTCCGGGCCCCACCAGTCGCCGAGGAGCTCCGCCAGGGACTCCTCGCGGGCCTGGGCGAGGCGGTCGGCGGTCTCGTGGCCGGTGTCGGTCAGGACGAGGTCGATGCCGTCGCGCCGGGCCAGGCCCCGTCCCTCGACCTGGCGGGCGGCGTCCATGATGACGTGCAGCGGAACGGAGCTGCGTTCGGCGAGCAGGGCCGGCTCCACCCAGCCGTACTTCTTCATCCGCAGCAGCAGCCAGCTCGCGCCCGGCAGCAGGTCGTACCCCGCCCGCTCGGTGATCGTCCGGTAGATCTCCCGCCGCCCCTCCCGCGTACCGAGCACCGACAGCGCCCGGCACACCTCGTCGTACGACGACCGCTCCACCGGATTGCTGGCGAGCGTCTCGGTGAGGTCCGGCGCCGTGACCGAGCCGCGCAGCCGGTCCTCCTTGAGGAACCAGGCCAGCACGAAGCCGACCAGCGCGACCGGCGCGGCGTACAGGAAGACGTCGGTGATGGACGAGGCGTAGGCGTGGATCGCCGGCGGCTGGAGCGCGCCCGGGAGCTCCGTGATGCCGCGCGGGTCGGACTCCAGCCCGTCCACCGAGGCGCCGGGCGGGAGTTCGGTGCCGCGGAAGGCGGCGGTGAGCTTGTCGCCGAGGCGGTTCGCGAAGACCGTGCCGAAGATGGCGACGCCGAAGGAGGCTCCGATGGACCGGAAGAAGGTCGCGCCGGAGGTGGCGACGCCCAGATCCTCGTACGAGACCGCGTTCTGCACGATGAGGACCAGCACCTGCATCACCAGGCCCAGGCCCAGACCGAACACGAAGAAGTACGTGCTCATCTCCGCGGCCGAGCTGTTCTCGTCCAGTCGGTGGAGCAGCAGCAGACCGATGGTGGTCACCCCCGTGCCCACGACCGGGAAGACCTTCCAGCGTCCGGTACGGCTGACGATCTGCCCGGACGCGGTCGACGACAGCAGCAGTCCGGCCACCATCGGCAGCATGTGCACACCGGACATGGTCGGGCTGACGCCCTGCACGACCTGGAGGAACGTCGGCAGGTACGTCATCGCGCCGAACATCGCGAAGCCCACGATGAAGCTGATGACCGCGGAGAGCGTGAACGTGCGGATGCCGAAGAGCTTGAGCGGGAGGACGGGTTCGGCCGCCTTCCGTTCCACGGCGACGAAGGCCACGCCGAGCACGACGCCGAGCACCGCCAGGCCGATGATCTGCGGCGATCCCCAGCCCCAGGTGGTGCCGCCGAGGGACGCCACCAGGACCAGACAGGTCGCGACGGAGGCGATCAGGAACGTGCCGAGGTAGTCGATGACGTGCCGTGTCGCCTTGCGCGGGATGCGGAGCACGGTGGCGATGACGGCGAGGGCGACGACGCCCACGGGGAGGTTGATGTAGAAGACCCAGCGCCAGCTGAGGTGCTCGGTGAACAGCCCGCCGAGGAGCGGGCCGAGGACACTGGTCGCCCCGAAGACCGCGCCGAACAGTCCCTGGTACCGCCCGCGTTCGCGCGGCGAGACGATGTCGCCGACGATCGCCATCGACAGCACCATGAGCCCGCCGCCGCCGAGGCCCTGCAACGCCCGGAACGCGATCAGCTGCGGCATGTTCTGCGCCATGCCGCACAGCGCCGAGCCGATCAGGAAGATCACGATCGCGGTCTGGAACAGCTTCTTCCGGCCGTACTGGTCGCCGAGCTTGCCCCACAGCGGGGTCGCGGCGGTCGAGGCGAGCAGATACGCGGTGACCACCCATGACAGGTGCTCCAGGCCGCCGAGGTCGCTGACGATGGTGGGCAGCGCGGTGGAGACGATGGTCTGGTCCAGGGCGGCGAGCAGCATGCCGAGGAGCAGAGCGCCGATCGAGACGAGGACGTTGCCGGACACGTGGGGGTCCTGCGTCTGGCCGGGTGTTCTGTCCCCGGCTGGGTTTCGTGGGTCCTGCACATCACCCGTCATACCGTCCGCATCCGCGGCCATGAAGACCTCCCGAAGGTCTCGTTACCTCTCCATCGTGGTTGGTGTGACCGTTTATGGCCTGTTGAGTCCTGTTGGAAGCCGGTATTCCGGGGGCTTATGGGACGGGAGTGTGGAGGGAGTCTGCATAATCTCTGGAGTTCGCGAGGGGAGGGACGAACACATGGCGCAATCGCATGGCCATCTGTGCCCGGAGTGCGGGGCACCGAGAGGGACCGACAACACGCCGTCGTGCGGGTGCACGCAACGGGCGTCCGACGCCCTGCGCGATGCGCGTACGGCGGAGGCGGCCGCGGCGGAGGATTTTGATCCGTTGCGCATACGTCCCTACGTGGAGCTGGAGGGGGAGGCGTCGACGGGGTCGGCGAACGGAGCGGCGACCGGGGCTGCCGCAACCGGGGCGGCCGACGTGACGATGCCGTTGCGTGCCGTGCCGGGTCCGGCGCCCAGCACGAGTGACCTGAGCCTGTTCGAGGGGGCGGGCCGGGAAGGCGAGGGCGCGAACCCGGACGACCTCTCCCACTTCGACGACTTCGACGACGCACCGCGCCGACGCCCCCGCCGCACGGTCCTGCTGGGCGCGGCGGGCGGGCTCGTCGCGGTGATCGCGGCGGCCGGGCTGGCGAGCGGAATGTTCTCGTACGACACCCCCACCCGGAACGGAGCGTTGCCGCAGGAGGTACGGGCGAGCGTCCCGGACGCGTCACCGACGACGGGAGCGGCGTCCCAGTCCCCCACCACGACGGCACCCCGCCCCACCGCGGTACCCCCGCAGGCGTCCGCCTCCACCACCCCGTCACAGCCCCCGTCCCCGTCCCCGACCCCGACAAGCGCCTCCCCGACCCCGTCCCGCTCGACGGCCTCCCCCACAAGCTCCCCCGCCACCCCCACCACAGCCGACGACTCCTCCGACGCCCGCGAAAGCACTCCCCCCGTGCTACGCCGCGGCTCCCAGGGCGACGAGGTCGTCGAACTGGAACTCCGCCTCACCCAACTGGGCCTCTACACCCGCAAGGCGAGCGGCCACTACAACGAGGGCGTCGAGGACGCGGTGACCCGGTACCAGTGGGCACGGGGAGTCCAGACGGACGAGCACGGGGTGTACGACCTGGCGACGCGGGAGCGACTGGAGTCGGAGACACAGGAGCCGTGAGCGCCTGACGGCGAGTGGGCGGATGCCTGCGGCGGCCCGTGACGGCTTCTACTCGCCGTCGGGCGGGGCTGCGCGGCGAGCCGTGAGCGGCTGACGGCGAGTGGGTGGATGCCTGCGGCGGCCCGTGGCGGCTTCGGTGGGGGCGTGCGTCGCGCACTACGGTCCGGTTGTGGGTCGGTGCCGCACCGGGGGGTGTCCGTCCTCGGTCGGGCGGTGCTGTGGGCTGGGGATGTGCTCTTGGTTGGTCGCCCGACGCTGCGGGCGGACACCCCCCGGTACGTCCCCTTCTCGCCGTTGCGCCGGCGCGGGTGGTGCCCCGCCTGGGGTCACAGGAGACGGAGACGGCGGCGGAGACTGCTCTACGGCCATGCCGGTGCAGGTCTTTCAGCCCGTCCGGCGTTTGAGGACGAGGCCCCTTCAGGGCCGATGGGGGTCCGGGGGGCGGAGCCCCCTGGGGGCGGGGGCGAAGGGGCGGCAGCCCCTGGGGATGGGAACGGGTAAGGGCGGCGGGGGCGAAAACCGGCCTAGCGGACGTACAGCCGTATCGTGCCGTCCGCCGTGGGCTCCACGCGGACCTGGGTCAGGTCACGGACGACGACGTCCGGATCGTAGAAGTCGGCCCGCGGCCCGACGCCGACCACCCGCATCCCCGCAGCGCGCCCCGCGGCGATCCCCGCCCCGGAGTCCTCGAAGACGACGCAGTCCTCCGGCGCCAGCCCCAGTTCCGCGGCCCCCTTCAGAAAGCCCTCCGGATCCGGCTTGCTCGCGCCGACGGACTCGGCGGTGATCCGGATGTCCGGCAGGGGCAGACCGGCCGCGGCCATCCGCGCCGTGGAGAGGGCGACATCCGCCGAGGTCACCAGCGCATGCGGCACATCACGCAAGGACGCCAGAAACTCCGACGCCCCCGGTATCTCCACCACGCCCTCCATGTCCGCCGTCTCCTCGGCGAGCATCAGCGCGTTGTCCGCGTGGTTCTGCTCCATCGGCCGGTCCGGCAGCAGCAACGCCATCGAGGCGTACCCCTGCCGCCCGTGGACGACCTTCATGACCTCGTCGCCGTCCAGCCCGTGCCGCGACGCCCACCGCCGCCAGCAGCGCTCGACGACGACATCGGAGTTCACCAGGGTGCCGTCCATGTCGAGCAGGAGGGCGCGGGCGGTCAGCACGGTGGGTACGGCGGTGGCCGTCATCGGCAGCTCCAAGGCGCGGGGGCCGGGGGTGACCCGGAGGGACAAGGCGGCCCCCACCCGCCGGTCAGGGAGAACGAGCGGGGAGCCACTTTGTTTCTCTACGGTACAAAACCAGGCCCGCTTTGCGCCAGCGCATCCCGGAACTGTTCACCGAGCGTTCAGCTCACCCGGTGACCGCCTCCCACAGGCTCCAGAGCCCGAGCCCCAGCATCAGCAGCGCCGCCACCTTCGTGATCAACCGCAACGGCACCCGCTTCATCAGCGCCTTTCCACCGACGATGCCCAGCCCTGCCACCGCCCAGAGCGCGAGCACCGCACCGAGACCGACGGAGAGCGGATCGTCGTAACGGGCGGCCAGATTCGCCGTCATGATCTGCGTGAGGTCACCGAACTCCGCGACCAGGATGAGCATGAAGCCGGCGCCCGCGACCTTCCAGAAGGACTGGTCCTCCGGGCGCCGGATCTCCTCCTCGCCCTCGCCCTTCTTCCTCAGCAGCACCGCGGCACCGCCCAGGAAGAGGACACCCGTGAGCGCGTGGACGAGCTGCTGCGGCAGGAGCGTGAGCACGCTGCCCGCCGCCACGGCCAGCGCCACATGGAGGGCGAAGGCCGCCGCCACGCCCGCGAAGACGTACGACGCGCGATAGCGGGTGCCCAGGACCAGACCCGCCAGCGCGGTCTTGTCCGGCAACTCTGCGAGGAAGACGACGCCGAAGACGACGGCCGTCACGGTGAAGCTGATCAAGGTTCCTCAATCGGTCGGGGCTGCCCCGCCGAGAGTGTTACCGCGAAAACGACACCTCGGCACGGCAGCACACAGTCAGTGCGCTACTGGCCGAAGGTCTCGCTGGCCGGTCACGGATGACCTGCCTCCGGGCGCCGGCTCAGACGAGCTGAGCAGTATGTCGACGGTCCGGCGAAGAGCTACTCCCCTTCAACTCCGTCAATCATACGAGATCGTTTCGCCGTAAACCTTGTCGTGTCATGTACGCGTCATTAACTTCTAACCCAACGCATACCTCCCCGCAACGCGGAGCCGCGAGAGTTCCCTCGCTCGCGCTTCAACACCCCCACCCCTCAAAGGGAGTTCGCATGGCGAAGTTCTACGCGCGTCGACGGCTCAGCATACTCGCGGCCCTCACCGGTCTCATAGCCTCGGTCGGGCTCTTCAACGGTCCGACCGCCTCCGCCGCCCTCCCCACCCCGGTCAGCGCGGCCACCGCCCGTACCTACCTCGCCTCCCTCACCGTGGCGACCGAGGACCGTACCGGCTACAGCCGTGACCTGTTCAACCACTGGATCACCATCTCCGGCACCTGCAACACCCGTGAGACGGTCCTGAAGCGGGACGGTTCGAACGTCGTCACCGACTCCGCCTGCGCCTCCACCAGCGGCAGCTGGTACTCCCCCTACGACGGCGCCACCTGGACCGCCGCCTCCGACCTCGACATCGACCACCTGGTCCCGCTCGCCGAGGCCTGGGACTCCGGCGCCGACAGCTGGACCTCCGCCAAGCGCCAGAGCTTCGCCAACGACCTGACCCGCCCGCAGCTCATCGCCGTCACGGACAACGTGAACCAGGCCAAGAGCGACCAGGACCCGGCCACGTGGATGCCGTCGGTCACCTCGTACCGCTGCACCTACGTCCGCGCCTGGGTCCAGGTGAAGTACTACTACGGCCTGTCCGTGGACTCCGCGGAGAAGAGCGCGCTCACCGGCTACCTCGCGAACTGCTGACGATTCGGCGACGGAATCTCCCCGTCGGCCTCCGTCGTTCCGTACCGTACGGGGCGACGGAGGAGGATCACGTGGCCGAACTTCGGTTGGGACCGCTGCTCAGGTATGCCGGCGGCTCGTCCGCGACCGTATGGGTCGAGGCGAGCCGGCCGTGCGCCGCCGAGGTGCGCTGCGCGGACGGGGCGGGCGGTGAGACCCAGACCTTTCAGGTCTGCGGTCATCACTACGCCCTGGTTCCGGTCACCGGTCTGACGCCGGGGACCTCGTCGCCGTACGAGGTCCTGCTCGACGGAGTACGTGTGTGGCCGCTGCCCGACTCCCCGTTCCCGGAGTCCGTCATCCGCACCCCGGCCGAAGGGGACACCGTCCGCGTCGCCTTCGGGTCCTGCCGCTGGGCCGCTCCGCCACACGGCGAGCCGGACCCCGTCGGCCTCGACGCCCTGGACACCCTGGCGGCCCGGATCGCGACCGACCCGGACGGTGAACGGCCCGACGTGCTGCTCCTGCTGGGCGATCAGGTCTACGCCGACGAGACCTCCCCCGCGACCCGCCGCTGGCTCGCCGCGCGCCGGGATCTGAGCGATCCGCCGGGCAGCGAGGTCGCGGACTACGAGGAGTACACCCACCTCTACTACGAGTCCTGGCTCGATCCCGAGATCCGATGGCTGCTGTCCACCGTGCCCAGTTGCATGATCTTCGACGATCACGACGTGATCGACGACTGGAACACCTCCGCCGCCTGGGTGGAGGACATGCGGGCCACCCCGTGGTGGCAGGAGCGGGTGCTGAGCGGGCTGATGTCGTACTGGGTGCATCAGCACCTCGGGAACCTGTCCCCGGCGGAGCTCGACTCCGACCCGCTCTACGCCGCCGTACGCGAGACCCCGGACGGCACCGACGAGTTGCGGGCCTTCGCCTGCAAGGCCGACGTCGATCCGCCCTCCGTGCGCTGGAGTTACCGGCGGGACTTCGGGCGTGTGCGGCTCGTGATGGTCGACAGCCGGGCGGCGCGGGTCCTCGACGAGGAGAACCGGTCGATGCTCGCCCCCGGCGAGGAGCGATGGGTGCGCGAGCAGGTGCTGGACGGACCGGGGTCCTACGACCATCTCCTGATCGGGACCTCGCTGCCCTGGCTGCTGCCGCATCTGGTGCACGACGCCGAGGCGTGGAACGCGGCACTGTGCCGGGGTGAACGCGGGGCGCGCTGGGCGCGGTTCGGGGAGGATCTGCGGCGACGGGCGGACCTGGAGCACTGGGCGGCCTTCCCGGAGTCCTTCGAGTCGCTGGTGGAGCTCATCGCGGAGGCGGGGTCGGGCCCGGACGCGCCGGCGACGGTGTGTGTGCTGTCGGGCGACGTCCATCACGCGTACATCGCCGAACCGAGGTGGCCGGAGGGGAGCGGACCCGATGCGCGGGTGCTGCAGCTGACCTGCTCCCCCGTCCACAACTCCATCCCGTTGTCGATACGGCTCGGCTTCCGCTTCGGGTGGAGCGCGGTGGGCCGCTTCCTGGGGCGCCGGTTCGCCGGACACGGGGCCTGTCCCCAGCCGTCGGTGGACTGGCGGCGGACGGGCGGGCCCTGGTTCGGCAACCAGCTCATGACGCTGACGCTGCGCGGGCGCTCGGCGGGACTGCGGCTGGAGCAGGCACGGGCCGTGCGGGGCGGGAAGGCGCGGCTGACCGTGGTCTCGGAGTCGGTGCTGAGCGAGAAGTGACCGCACCGTGCACAAGTGAGCCCAGGGAAAGGTGAGTTGAGCACAGTTGATTCTTCAGCAAACCCGCGTTCGAACATACGCTCCTCCGTACTCGGGCCCCGCTGACGGCCCAACTGCGCGGAGGAAAAGCCTTGTTGAAGAAGATCGGCATCCCGCTCGCCGCCGCCGGAGCGGGCCTCGCCCTCATGGCGGCTCCGGCCCACGCTGGGACCTGGTATCCGACGGGGTGGCCGCAGCACGCGTACACCTCCGACAACGCGGGCGAGGGCGCGTTCCAGGCCGAGGGTGACTGGTTCATGGCGAATGACATCGGAGAGGACAGAAAGAGCGCCGTCACCCGCTGGGAGACCAACTACGGCCGCTCGGGCGAGTGCAAGGCCACCGGGGGCGCGTTCACCGGCCGGGAGCAGTGCAATGAAAACCTCGACGAGGACTACAAGGTCCGGATCAAGGTGTGTCTGCGCAACTACTCCAATGACATCGGCTGGGAGAACTGTTCGACCTGGACCCCTTGGCTGAGCATCGCCACCGGCAACGCGTAATCCGGGGTACCCGACGCCCGGCCGGCGCACGGCAGGCATGATGAGGCGGACCGTCCGCTTCCGGTGGGCGGTCTGCTGCCAAGCGCCCCCACACGCCCGGGAGTCCCCGTTTTGTCCGCACCGACCACGGCCTGCGCGCCGGTCTCCGTCGCCGTGGTCGGCGCCGGACCGCGCGGGACCAGCGTGCTGGAACGCCTCTGCGCCTCCGCGCCTGAACTGCTCCCGCCCGGCGCCCGGCTCACCGTCCACGTGGTCGACCCGGCACCGCCCGGCGCCGGCCGCGTCTGGCGCACCGCACAGCCGGCGGACCTCCTGATGAACACCGTGGCCTGTCAGGTGACCCTGTTCACCGACGAGAGCGTCGACTGCTCCGGACCCGTCCGCCCCGGCCCCAGCCTGCACGAGTGGGCGTCCGGCGAGCTGGGCCCGGACGAGTATCCGACCCGCGCCCACTACGGCCGTTATCTGGAGTGGGTGTTCGCCCGTACGGTGCGCGAGGCACCGCCCGGCGTCCGCGTACGGACGCACACGGCCCGTGCGGTACGGCTCGACGACGCTCCCGACGGCCGCCAGGTCCTCACCCTCGACGACGGCCGTGAACTGACCGGCCTGTCCGCCGTCGTCCTCGCCCAGGGCCATCTGCCGACCGTCCCCGACGCGGCGCAGCGCACCGTCTCGTCGTACGCCGAGACCCACGGCCTGCTCCACGTCCCGCCCGCCAACCCGGCCGACGTCGACCTCTCCGCCGTCTCCCCGGGCGAACCGGTGCTGTTGCGCGGTCTCGGCCTCAACTTCTTCGATCACACGGCCCTGTTGACGACCGGCCGCGGCGGCCGTTTCGTGCGCGATCGGGGCGGGCTGCGGTACGTCCCCTCCGGCCGCGAGCCGCGGCTGTACGCCGGGTCCCGGCGCGGCGTCCCCTACCAGGCCCGGGGCGACAACGCGAAGGGGCCGTACGGCCGTCACACCCCGCTCGTCCTGACGCCGGAGGTCATAGCGGGCTTCCGCAAGCGTGCCGACTCGGGTGAGGCGCCCGACTTCCTCGCCGAGATATGGCCGTTGGTGGCGAAGGAGGTGGAGACGGTCTACTACTCGGCGCTCGTACGGCGACCGGACCTCGCCGACCGGTTCCTCGCCGTCCCCCACCGGGACCCTCAAGAGGCGCTGATCCTCGACGAGTTCGGCATACCGGACGCCGACCGCTGGAGCTGGGACCGGATCTCCCGCCCGTACACGGGACTTGGTTTCCCCCATCCCGGGCGGTGGCGCGCGTGGCTGCTGGCGCATCTGCGCGAGGACGCCGCGCAGGCCGCTCTCGGCAACACGGACGGCCCGCTCAAGGCGGCCCTCGACGTGCTGCGCGATCTGCGCAACGAACTCCGGCTGACCGTCGACCACGGCGGCATCGCCGGTGCCTCCCGCCGGGATCATCTCGACCGCTGGTACACCCCCCTCAACGCCTTCCTGTCCATCGGCCCGCCCCGGCGCCGGATCGAGGAACTGGTGGCGCTGATGGAGGCGGGTGTGGTGGAGGTGCTCGGGCCGCGCCTGGAGGTCCGGGCGCAGGACGGGGCCTGGGTGGCGCGCTCGCCCGACGTCCACGGGTCCGGCGTACGCGTGACGACGCTCATAGAGGCACGGCTTCCGGAACCGGATCTGCGGCGCACGGCGGACGGGCTCCTCGCCCGGCTGCTGAGGACCGGGCAGTGCCGGCCGCACTCGGTCGGCGGTTACGAGACGGGCGGACTGGACGTGACACCTCGCCCATATCACCTGATTGACCGTCAAGGAGGCGTGCACACAAGGCGGTTCGCGTTGGGGGTGCCGACGGAGGGGGTGCACTGGGTGACCGCGGCGGGTGCGCGTCCGGGTGTGGATTCGGTCACGCTTTCGGACGCCGACGCGGTGGCGAGAGCCGTTCTACGTGCGACTACAGCAGGAACGGAACCTCAAACGGAAGCAAAGCCGTGGCCAAATGTTGAACTTGCAAGCATTGATTAGTCCGACCTAACGTGGGGTGCTCGCTCGGTTCCGTCCCCCGACCGGTCCGCCCCAGGGACCGGCCCGACCGTAGGAGTACCCCCCACATGACCGGACGCCTCAACAGCGCCCAGCCGTACGTCCTCGGCCTGTTCCGTATCGTCGTCGGACTGCTCTTCACCAGCCACGGCGCCGTCGCGCTCTTCGGTGTGCTCGGCGGCGCGGACGGCAAGGGCGGCACCGTCGAGCTGGGCACCTGGCCCGGCTGGTACGCGGCCGCGATCGAACTCGTCGGCGGCTCCCTCGTCCTGATCGGCCTGGCCACCCGCTTCGCCGCGTTCATCGCCTCGGGCGCGATGGCCTACGCCTACTTCAAGGTGCACCAGCCCAACGCCCTGTGGCCGATCGAGAACAGCGGCGAGGGCGCGGCGATGTTCTGCTGGGCCTTCCTGCTGCTGGTCTTCACCGGCTCCGGCGCCTTCGGGCTCGACCGGCTGTTCCAGAAGCGCTCGGCCGCCGCCGAGCGGCCGGCCTCGGACCAGGCACCCGTGGCCGTCTGAGCCACACCCGCACCCGACGGCGCCCGTCCCCGCAGGGGGGCGGGCGCCGCGACGTGTCGGCCGGGTGAACATGCTGTGCCGAACACACGCGCCCCCCATGAATCTCCTGTCACACCTCGGGCGTACGCTGTAAGGCTGTTACGGGGGAAAACGGGGAGTGACGGTGTTCGAGAGTCTCGGGAATATGGGCGTGCTGACCGGCAGCCCAGGAATCATCTACGCGATGGTGGCCGCGTCCGTGCTGCTGGACGTGTTCCTGCCGGTCCTGCCCAGCGGCGTCCTGGTCATCACGGCCGCCACAGCCGCGGCGGCGGGCACCGGAGCGGCGACCGGCAAGGTCCCCGGCGAGGTTCCGGACCTCCTGCTGCTCACCCTGGTCGCCGCGACGGCCTCGGTGCTCGGCGACCTGGTCGCGTACCGGCTCGCCTGGCGCGGCGGCGCCCGTCTGGACCGGGCCATCGCCCGCTCCCGCCGCCTCACCTCCGCGCAGGAACGTCTCGGCTCCGCCCTCGCCGACGGCGGCGGCCCCCTGGTCGTCCTCGCCCGCTTCGCCCCGGCCGGCCGCTCGGTCGTCTCCTTCGTCGCGGGCGCCGCCCACCGCCGGGTCCGGGAGTTTTTGCCCTGGTCCGCCCTCGCGGGCCTGGCCTGGGCGGCGTACAGCGTCGCCCTCGGCTACTACGGCGCCCAGTGGCTGGGCACGACATGGCTGGCGACCGGCGTCTCGGTACTGGCCCTGTTCGCCGCGGGAGCCGGAGCGGCGTTCGTCATGCGCCGCCGCCCGGCATAGCCCGCGCGCCCACCGGCCCGAGGCGTGGGGGAGGACCGGCGGGCGGGAGACGGATCTGCCCGTCGCCGAGCCGCCGACGGCTCGGCGACGCGGCTAGCCGGCGCGTTGTGCGGCGGCGCCTCGGACCTCGAGGTCGGCCAGTAGTTCGGCCGTAGCCTCGGCCACCGCGGCCACCGCCCGCTCGAAGACCTCCTTGTTGTGCGCGGCCGGTGCCCGGAAGCCGGACACCTTCCGTACGTACTGGAGGGCGGCGGCGCGGATCTCGTCCTCCGTCGCCTCCTCGGGCAACGCGGGCGGGCGAAGAGTCTTGATGCTGCGGCACATACCCCCAGTCTCGCCCCGGACGGGGAATAGCGCCGGGCGTCCGCGGAATTGTGTGGAGCATGACGACCGTGGAGATCTCCTACGTCGGCGGCCCGACCGCCGTTCTGTCTCTCGGGGGCGTGCGTCTCCTCACCGACCCGACCTTCGACGCGCCCGGCGAGTACCCCATCGGCTCCCGCGCGCTGGTGAAGACGACGGGCCCGGCGCTCGCGGCGGCGGACCTCGGCGCGGTGGACGCCGTGCTGCTCTCCCACGACCAGCACCCCGACAACCTGGACGCCGCGGGCCGCGCCTACCTCGCCGGTGTCCCCCTCGTCCTGTCGACCGCCGCCGCCCACGACCGCCTCGGCGCCCCCGTCCGCGCCCTGCCCGCCTGGGAGAGCGTCGAGGTGGGCGGCGTACGCGTCACCGCCGTCCCCGCCCTGCACGGACCCGAGGGCTCCGAGCCCCTCGTCGGCGAGGTCACCGGCTTCGTGCTGTCCGGGGAGGGCCTGCCCAAGGTGTACGTCAGCGGCGACAACGCCTCTCTCGACCGGGTCCGGGAGATCGCCGACCGCGAGGGCCCCTTCGACGTGGCCCTGCTGTTCGCGGGCGCGGCACGCACTCCCCTCGTACCGGACGCGACCCTGACCCTGACCAGCGAGCAGGCCGCCGAGGCGGCGACGATCCTGGGTGCCCGGCATGTCGTACCGCTGCACTTCGAGCACTGGGGTCACTTCACCCAGGACGGACCGACGCTGACGAAGGCCTTCGCGGAGGCCGGCCTGACGGACCGGCTGCACCTGCCGGCGCCCGGGGAGTCCGTACGGCTCTGACGTCTGCAATGATCGATTCCGAGGCGGCCACCGTTCAAGGGGCCGACCGACGAAGGGACTTCGTGTGATGACGCACGACGAGAAACTGACCGTGGCCGTGCTGGGCCCGGGCGGCATCGGCGGCCTGCTCGCCGGACTGCTGTCGCGGGCCGGGCACCGGGTGATCTGCCTGGCCGGGGATGAGACGGCCGCAGCTCTGCGGACATCCGGAATCCGCGTCCGCAGCGGCCGGTTCGGGGACTTCAGGGCCGAGGTGGAGGCGGACACCGAGCTGCGGATGCCGGTGGACGTCTGCCTGGTCGCGGTGAAGCACACCGCGCTGGAGGCGGCGCTGGACCGCGTACCGCCCGCGGCTCTGGGCGACGCGCTCCTGGTGCCGTTCCTGAACGGTGTGGAGCATCCGGCGACGCTGCGGGCCCGCTTCCGCGAGGACGTGGTGGCCCCGGCGGTGATCCGCGTGGAGTCGACGCGGGTGGCGCCCGGGGAGATCGTGCACGGCAGCCCGTTCGCGGAGATCGACCTGACCGGCGACGGGGTGGCGAAGGAGCGCCTGGAGTCGCTGGCGGACGCTCTGGGCGCTGCCGGTCCGACCACCCGGGTACTGCCGGACGAGACGGCGGCGCTGTGGGCCAAGATGTCGTTCCTGGCCCCGTTCGCCCTCCTCACCACGCGGTACGCCCTCCCTCTGGGCGAGGTACGCACCCGCCACCGCGAGGAGCTGACGGCACTCGTCGAGGAGACAGCAGCGGTCAGCCGCGCGTCGGGCGCCCCGACCGACCCGGCACAGGCCCTCGCCCGCTACGACGCCTTCCCGCCGCAGACCAAGTCCTCCATGCAACGTGACGCCGAGGCGGGTCACCCCCTCGAACTGGACGCGATCGGCGGCGCGTTGCTCCGCGCGGCGGAGCGGCACGGAGTACCGGTGCCGGTGGCGACGCGTCTGGTACGGGAGTTGAGGGACGCCGGCCACTGACGCCCGAGGGGCGCGGGGCCGTTGCCCGGCGGCGATGAGTTCGTCAGTCGCCGTCCCTGGAGGACGAGCCCCCGCCCCGATTCTTCCCCGAGCTCTGCAGCACCTTGCCCAGGCCGATCGTCACGGCCGCCACGGCGCGGACCCAGGTCGGTCCGCCGCGCTCCGCCCACACCACGCACACGCACCCGAAGACGGCGAGGCCCAGAACGCCCACCAGCACCAGAACGGTCATGTCCCCACCCCTGCGTTTGTACGGTTCCGGTGATCTTCTCAGATCGCCCCTCCCCGAACACATGAACTACCCCAAGAAACTCGCACCCCTAAATCGAACAGGCGTAGCATTGCGTCGTGGCTACGACCTATGACTTTCCGAGTGACCTCCTCGCCGGTCAGGAGGAGCTGCATCAGGTCCGGGCCGAGCTGTCGGCCCTGCTCAAGCGGCTGCCCTGGTCGGTCGAGCCCCTGGACGGCTTCAGCGACACCGCGGGCTGGCGCAAGGTGGAACGCCCCGCCTCCCCGGGCTGGACACCCGACGAACAGGCCGAGGTCGAAAAGCTCAGACAGCGCGAACACGAACTCGCCGTCTTCATCACCGGCCACCGCTTCTGGGCGGAGGTCGCCGGCGGGGAGCGCGTGGACGCCCGCATGAGGCTGAAGCACGCGCGGGAGGACAGCTGAGAAACGAGGAAGACCCCGGCCGTGATCGGCCGGGGTCTTCTTTCCGTGTGGGCGCGGACGGTTTCGAACCGCCGACATCCTGCTTGTAAGGCAGGCGCTCTACCCCTGAGCTACGCACCCGGGTCCCGAACACGCGCGCTCAGGACGAGTCGACAGACTACCTTGCCCGGGGCCCCGTCCTGCAAACGCGTATCGCGGGGGCCGGATCTCGGGGTCGAACCGGGGGTTTACCCCACCCCGGATCCGGGAGCGTCCCGGATCCCGCGACGGCGCCCCGCTCCGTACGGTCGAAGAGCCTCATCATTCTGGCTCAGGGGGAGATCCCAATGGCACGTACCGCCACCGCTCGCATGGTCCTCGCCGCAGGCGCCGTCGCTCTCATCGCGAGCGTCAGCGCCTGCGGTGCCTCCGCCGGGGACGACAAGGACCCGGACCAGCGGTCGTTCGCGCTGGAGGGGAAGACGCTGACCATCGACTCCGACGACTCGGCGCTGGAGATCGTCGCCGCCGACGGCAACAAGGCGGGCCGGATCGAGGTCACCCGCTGGTTCCAGGGCACGGTCGCCCTCGGCAAGGACCCGAAGGTCACCTGGTCGATGACGGACGACACGCTGAAGCTGCGGATGAAGTGCACCGGCGTGGTCGCCGACTGCGCGGCCAAGCACCGCATCGAGGTCCCGCGCGGTGTCTCCGTGAAGGTCGAGGACGGGGACGGGAGTGTGCGCGCCAGGGGGTTCGAGGACGCGCTGAGCATCAGTACGGGCGATGGATCGGTGCATGTCACCGACTCCAGCGGGCCGCTCGACCTGAGGACCGGCGACGGGTCCGTGCGCGCCGACGTCACCTCGCGCGACGTGCGCTCCCGGACCGGCGACGGCTCGGTCCACCTCGAACTGGGCGCCGTCCCGGACCGCGTGGAGTCCAGGAGCGGCGACGGCTCCGTGACCATCGACGTCCCCGACGCCACGTACAAGGTGACGACCCAGACCGGCGACGGCGGGGTGGAGGTGACCGTGCCGCGGGCCGACTCCAGCTCGCACGTCATCACCGCCCGTACCGGCGACGGCAAAGTCACGGTCCGGACCGCGAACTAACGGGCCCGTGTGTTCGTCCTTAACCGGTGGGAGAATGACACCGGGCCAGGACGGACACAGCACGGGAGAGGGATGTGACGGCGACACCAGCGCAGCCGTACTCGCCGTCGAAGCCGCGCGCACATCATGCGCTGCGCGACACGCTCACTCTCATCGCTCTGCCGCTGGTCGCGGCCCTCGCGCTGCCGGCCGCGTTCGCCGGTGGCGGCACCCGGCGCTGGTTCGGGGGGCGCTCCGAGAGCCAGCGGGCCGAGGCGCAGGCCGCGAAGGACGCCGCCGCGGCCGCGTTCTACGAGCTCGACACCGCCCAGCGCGATCTGCGGATCTCGATAGAGACGATCACCGCGGTCGACGACTCCCCCGCCGCCCGGCGCGCGGTCGCCGACTTCGAGGCGATCAGCAGGCGGATCGACGAGGCCAGTCACCAGTACATCGAGGCCGTCGACGCGCACGACCTGGACCGGGACGACCTGGAGGCGTCGGTCGCCGTCCGCGCGCGCACCGAGCTCACCAGGGCCAAGGACGAGCTCGCCAACGTCAAGCGGGAGCTGGACCGCTTCGGCGACAGCCTCGGTCCGCTCCTCGGCAAGGCCGAGACCCAGCTGGTCCGCCTCGCTCCCGCCGTCGAGCGGGCCAGGCAGGGACTGCTGGCCGCCTCGAACGCCCTTGACGCCGTACGGCAGTCGGGTCTGAAGGCCGACGACCTCGCCGCCCGGCTCGCCGCCCTCGGCCCCGAGCTGACCAAGCTGAACCAGGGCGCCGGGCAGCACGGCGTCCCGGACACCCTGGAGCGTGCCGAGCGCGTGGCCCGGGAGGCCGAGGCGGTCCGGGTCGAGTCCGAGCGGCTGCCCGAGAAGGCCGCCGAGATCGACCACCGGCTCGTCTCCCTGCGCACCCGCGCCCAGGCCCTCACCACCCGCGCGGGCCAGGTCGACCCGGTCCTGAGCGAGCTGCGGCGGCGCTTCACCGCGGCCTGCTGGCAGGACCTCCAGCAGGTCCCGGACCAGGCCGCGGAGAACGTACGCCAGGCCGAGCGCAAGCTCACGGAGGCCCGCGCCGCCCGTGACGAGCAGCGCTGGCCGGACGCGACCGCCCTGCTGTCGACCGTACGGGCCCTGCTGAACAGCACCGACGAATCCGTCTCCGCGGCGGGCGACCGGCTGCGGCGCCTGAACGCCGTGCAGAAGGACCCCCAGCAGGAGATCGACCGCACCCGCTTCGCGATCCGTGACGCGCAGCGGCTGGCCATGACGGGCCGGAACACCCCCGATCCGCGTCACGCACGTCCCCTGGACGACTCCGTGGCCCGGCTGGAGCGGGCGATCGGCACGCTGGAGGGCCGGCACCCCGACTTCTGGCACTTCCTCACCGAGACGGAGGCGGTGCGGCAGACGGTGGCGCGGGTGGTGGCGCAGATCCGGGAGGAGCGCGGGGCCGGGCACTGAAGCCTCTACAGCCGTCGGCCGCCGCCGGTTAACCTGTGCGTATGCCTCGCTACGAGTACCGCTGCCGGACCTGCGGCGACACCTTCGAACTGAGCCGTCCGATGGCGGAGTCCGCCGCCCCCGCGGACTGCCCGGCCGGCCACGGCGACACGGTGAAGCTCCTGTCGACGGTGGCCGTCGGCGGCTCGGCCTCCGCACCGGCCCAGGCCCCCCGCTCCGGCGGAGGCGGCGGCGGTTGCTGCGGCGGGGGCTGCTGCGGCTGACGGACAGCGACTTCAGGAAACCTTCAGCTGCGGTTTCCTACCGTGGGCGGCATGACAGCCGCACCGCAGTGGATCAACGGACTCATGGACACGCTCGGCGCGCCCGGCGCCGGCCTGGCCATCGCCCTGGAGAACCTCTTCCCGCCACTGCCGAGCGAGGTCATCCTGCCGCTCGCGGGGTTCGCGGCGAGCACGGGGCAGATGAGCCTGTGGGCCGCGCTGCTGTGGACGACCGCCGGTTCGGTGATCGGCGCGCTCGCCCTGTACGGCGTCGGCGCGCTGCTCGGCCGTGACCGGACGGTGGCGATCGCGGCGCGGCTGCCCTTGGTGAAGACGAGCGACATCGAGAAGACCGAGGCCTGGTTCCTGCGGCACGGCACCAAGGCGGTCTTCTTCGGCCGGATGATCCCGATCTTCCGCAGCCTGATCTCGGTCCCGGCCGGCGTCGAGCGCATGCCCCTGCCCGTCTTCCTCGGTCTGACCACGCTGGGCAGCGCGCTGTGGAACACGGGGTTCGTGATGGCGGGCTACACGCTGGGCGCCAACTGGACCCAGGTCACCGACGTGGTGTCCACGTACTCGAAGATCGTCCTCGCGCTCGCCGCCGCAGCAGTCGTGACCTTCCTGGCCGTACGACTGCTGCGGCGGCCCGCGTCTAGCGAGGTGTCCGAGTCGTCCTGAGGAACTCCCGCAGGATCCGCTCCCCCGCCAGCACGCCCCGCTCCGGCAGCGCGCAGACCGTCGGAGCGGTGAAGGCCTCGTCGGCCAGCTCGCCGTGGCCCGGCCGCCAGCCCTGGTCCGCGGCGAGGAGCAGGTCGGCGTCGAGGAGGGAGTCACCGGCGGCCAGCGTCAGCTCCGCGCCGCTGCGGCGGGCGACCTCGTGCAGGGCGGCGCTCTTGGTCAGCGGCTTCGGGACGGCGTAGATCTTGCGGCCCTGGAGCGAGACCGTCCAGCCGCGGTTCTCCGCCCATACCGCGAGTTCCTTCACCCAGTCCTCGGTCAGCAGTTCACGCTCGACGACGAGGTAGGCGAAGAGGTCCTCGGCGACCCGGTGCTTGCGCACCCACACGGGGTCGGCCGTCCGCAGCAGGTGCTCGCGCACCTCGTCCAGCGGCGCGCACTCGTCGGCCAGCCGGGCCTGCACGCGCGCGTGCCAGTCGGCGTCCGTCACCCCGTCCACCAGCAGGTGCCCGCCGTTGGCGCAGATCGCGTACTTCGGGGGCGGGCCTGGCAGGTTGATGCGCTGGTACTGCTTGCGGGTCCGCGTGGTCGTCGGCACGAACACCGCCGCGTCGCCGAGTTCGGCCAGCAGTCCGGCGGCCGTCTCCGTCATGTACGACAGCGGCTTGCTCTCGTGCACCTCGACGCAGAGCAGCCGGGGCGCCCGCGCGTCCGGCATGGTCAGCGCGAGGGCCGCGGAGGAGTAGATGAGCGTACGGTCGAGGTCGCTCGCCACCAGCACCGGCATCAGACGTTCACCGCCTTGCCGTCGGCGCCCGTCGCGCCCCGCGTGTACTTGGGGTGGATCAACCCCACGCAGGTGTACGGGAGTTCGTCGACCTCTTCCACCGGGACACCTCTCTGTTCGGCCAACAGGCGTACGTGGTCGAGGTCGGCGCCCGCGCCGGCCCGCGCCAGGATCTTCCACGGCACCCGGCGCAGCAGCACCCGGGTGGTCTCGCCGACGCCGGGCTTGACGAGGTTCACGTCGTGGATGCCGTACTCCTCGCTGATCCGCTCGACGGCCGCCCAGCCCTCCCAGGTCGGGTCGCGGTCGCTCGACAGCAGCTCCTTGGTCTGGGCGTCCACCGCGTCCACGACCTCCGGGAAGGTGGCGGCGACGGCGTCGATGAACTCCACCGAGACGTCGGCGCCGGCGAGTTCGCGGTAGAACTTCGCGCCGTGGAAGTCGTTCGGGCCGACGAGGTCCGCGCGCAGCACGGTGCGCGAGATCAGGCCGGAGACCGTGGAGTTGAGACAGGCGGAGGGGATGAGGAAGTCCTCACGGGTGCCGTACGTCTTCACGCACGAGCCCGGGTCGGCCAGTACGGCGATCTCCGGGTCGAAGCCGGTGATGCCGTCGGACTCCTCGAACTCCTTGACGGCGTCCGCCAGTTCACGGGTGATCGCGCCCTTGCCTGTCCAGCCGTCGACGAACACGACGTCGGCCGGGTCGTGGTGGGCGGCCAGCCAGCGCAGCGCGTTGGCGTCGATGCCGCGGCCGCGCACGATCGACACGGCGTAGTGCGGCAGGTCCAGGCCGTGCCGGAACTGGGCCCAGCGGCGCATCAGGACACCGACGGGGGTGCCGGCGCGGGCGAGGGAGACGAGGACCGGGCGGGGTGAGCGCTCCGCGAGGACGATCTCGGTGACCGCGCCGACCGCCTGCGCGAGCCGTGCCGCGGAGCCGGCCAGCGCGGTGTGGAAGAGCCGCTGGTACTGCTCGCTCGGCTGGTACTCCACCGGCAGCGACTCCGCGTAGTGCGCGCCGCCGCTCTGGATGGCCTCCTCGCGTTCCTCGGTCGGCGCCTCCAGCGTCACGTCCGAGAGGTCCTGGAGCAGCCAGCCGACGTCTTCCGGGGCGTACGAGGAGAAGGCGGGGCCGCGGAGGGGCTCGGGCAGCATCGGGGGCCTTTCGGGGACGTACAGGGGCTCTGGGACGTACGACGGGACGACCGTGAGCAGCACCTGCGGGGTGTGCGCGTGCAGCTGCGCGAGCAGACCGTCGGGGGCGTGCAGCTCCGCTGTGTCGGCGGTGGAGTCGATGACGGCGACGATCGCGTCGAAGCCGGCGTCGGCGATGTTGTAGGCGTAGCGCTCGCCGGGGCCGTCCGCGGGGTTGTCGTGGGCCGGGAAGGCGATGCGGGTGCGGATCGCGTAGCCCGGGTCGTCGACGGCCAGGACGGGTGAGCGGGTGGTGGTGGAGTAGCGGACCTCGGCGTCGGTGATCTGCTCCAGCTCGCGGGCGAGGCGGAGGGGGGCGTACATCAGCTCTTCGAAGCCGAGGACGTGGACGCGGCGGGCGGTTGCCGGGAGGGCCTCCGCCAGGCGGGCGGCCATCGCGGGGAGTGCGTTGTCCAGGCGTATTCGGTGCTGGGGGGTGAAGCCGTGGCGGCCGCCGTCCGGGAGGCCGGGGGGCCAGTGCAGGTCGACTCGGGTGGCGTTGTGTGTCGGCTGCGGGCCGGTGGGGGCTTGTCGCGCAGTTCCCCGCGCCCCTGGGGCGCCTTCGTACTCGGCAACCAGAGCTTGCCCCCTTTCCAGTACCCCTGCCGGCAGGCTTACGGTGCCCGACGCCGCCGCCACCAGATCCACCCTCGCGCCGATCTCCCGCGCGAACTCGTCCAGGCGGCCCGCGTCCGCCTCCGAGCGCATGTCGACCAGGGCCACGACCACGTACCGGCTCCTCGGATACCGGTCGTGCAGGTCCCTGATGGTGTTCAGGACCGTGTTGCCCGTGGAGAACTCGTCGTCGACGAGGACCAGCGGGCCGTTGCCGACCAGCAGGGCCGGGTCCTCCGGGAGCAGCAGGTGCGAGGTGGCGTGGGAGTGGGACTCCTCGAAGCCGCCCGCCGTGGCCACGCCGGGCACCGGGCGGCGGGTGGAGTGGAGGTAGGGGGCGAGGCCGACGCCGTCGGCGACGGAGTGGCCGAGGCCGGTCGCGGTCTCCGCGTAGCCAAGGACGACCGCGCGGGCCGCCTCCTCGGCGCCCAGGAGGTCCCTGACCCGGCGGCCGAGCGCGAGGCCGTGGCCGTACACCACGGACGGTGACTGGGGGACGTGCTTGCCGAGCACGTGGGAGACCAGCAGATGAGCCCGCTTGGGGTTGCGGCGCAGGGCGAGGCCCAGCAGGTCGGTCAGCGTCTCGTCGCCCAGGAGTTCGACCCCGAGCCGCTCGGCGACCCAGGTGCCGGACCAGATCCCGCCAGGCACCTCGTTGTTCACTGCGTTGTTCATGCGTCCCTTGTGTGTAACCGACCCAGCCACTGTGTGTCTCAGTCGGGGATTCCGGCGGCGAGCAGCTCCACGAAGCCGATGTCCTCGTTGGCCACCCCGAACACCTCGGCGCGCAGCATGGTGCGCTCGGCCCAGGCCCGGTGCGGCTTCACCTCGTTCATCTTGTTCGTGTACTGCGACCGCAGCACTCCCCCGCCGCCGCGCTCCGGGCGCAGGATGTCCGCGGCGTCACTGAACTCTTCGTGACTGACCACCGACAGCGCGTGCACGGGCAGCACGTGCGAGGGGTGAATACAAGTCTTACCCATCAGGCCGTTGGCCTGATCGAGGGAGATCTCGCGCAGCAGCCCGTCCATGGCGTGCTCGATGAGCGCCTCGCGCAGCTCCTCGGCCTGGCCCTCCAGGAAGGGGCTGCGGCGCAGCTGCGGCTTGAACATGCGCTCCTGGACGCGGAAGTACTCCCAGACCGGCCCGGTCACCGTGAAGCCGGTGCCGTCGGCCCGGCCCAGCATGTTCACCACGTCGGCGATCACGGAGGCGACGATCTGGACGTCCCAGGCGGTCATGTCGGGGGCGCGGCGCAGGCCGTAGGAGGAGCAGAAGTCGGTCACGCCGAGGCGGAGCGCCAGCACCCGGTCCCGGTACTTGTCGACCGCGCGGGCGATGCCCTCGAGGGTCTCCACCCGTGACTCGCGGTACATCAGGTCCGGTGACTCCAGCACCGGCATGGCGAACAGCCGCCGCCCGCTGGCCGCCTCGGCGCCGGAGAGCGCCTCCAGGAAGGGGATGCCGCGTTCCTCGGTGAACTTCGGCAGCACGAACCCGGACAGCAGCCGGACCGCGGGGCCGAGCCGCCGGACGAGGTCGGGGATCTGCTCGGGGTGGCGGACCCGGATGAAGAGCAGCGGAAGATCGGCCACCGCTCCCTCGGCGAGCTCCGCGAACTGTCGTACGAGGTTCTCCTCGGCCTCGACGACGTCCTCGTCGCCGATCGAGTCCTCCAGGCACAGCACCATCGAGACCACGCCACGCCCGACCTGTTTCAGGATGTCGTCGGCGAGCCGCGGCCTGGTGGCCGGGCTGTAGAGCGTGGCGCCCAGGGCCGCGGAGAGCAGCCGGGCCGAGGAGTCCGCGTCGAACTCGCACGGCTCCTGATGGAAGAGGCGCTGACGCACCTCAGGGGCGATGTGCCCGAAATGACGCATATGACTCCCCCGTGGCGGCTGGGCCTTCTGTGAACGGTTCACAGGTGGCCGGTAATAGTACGTACAAACCCATGTCAGGGGTTCCCATCGGGCATGAACTTCAAGTAACGCGGGCGCGCACGCCCGGGTCGGATTTCCTTGCGGAACCCGCACCCCCGCGTTGTCGTGACCAGGACCGAGAAGGCAGGATGACCGCATGACGCACGCCATGCTGAAGGGGTCGAACGTCCCGCTCGAAGTCACCACGGTGCGGGCCGTGGTGCGCTGGACCCCTGGGCAGGGGGTCCCGGTCGTCGATGCCTCCGCGCTGCTCCTCGGCCCCGACGGTCGTGTGCGCTCCGACGAGGACTTTGTCTTCTACAACCAGCCCCGGCACCCGTCCGGGAAGGTCTGGCGCCTCGGCCAGAAGCGTGTCGCCGAGGGCCTCACCGACACGATCCAGACAGATCTGTCCGGTGTCGAGCCCGACATCGGACAGATTCTCGTGGTCGCATCGGCGGAGGACGTCACCTTCGACCGCGTGCAGGGCCTGCGCATCCTGCTGTACGACGCCGCGGTCGCCGACGGGGAGCCGCTGGCCTACTTCGACATCAAGCCGGAGACCGGCCAGGAGACCGCGCTGATCTGCGGGGAGCTGTACCGCCGCGGGGAGGGCTGGAAGTTCCGTGCCCTGGGCGAGGGCTACTCGGACGGCCTGAAGGGCCTGGCGGGCGACTACGGCATCTCGGTGGACGAGTCGGAGGCGGCGGCACAGGAGCCGGCCCCGGAGTTCTCCCAGCCCCTGCCCCCGGAGCAGCCCACGACAGTGGTCCCGCCCCAGCCCGCCTACGGCTACCCCCAGTCCCCGCCTCCGACCCAGCCCGCGTACGGCTACCCCCAGCCGACCAGCCAGCCCGCCTACGGCTACCCCCAGGCCCCGGTCACGGTCTCTCCGGACCCGGACTTCCGGCTGCCTCCGCAGGGCCCCCAGTTCATCGGGCGCTGACGGGGCTCAGCGGTCCGCCTTGGTCTTGAATCCCCGGCCCCACTGCAGTCCCCACCCGTACAACCGGTCCAGCTCCGCCTGGAACCCGTAGACGAACTTCACCTCGCGCCGGACGACGATCTCGCCCTTGACGTTCTCGATCATCACGACAGCGCAGGAGCGGGCCTGGGGGTGACGTTCGTCGAGGCCTATCTCGATGCGCGGCCCGTTGCTCGGATACAGCGTCACGATCGCGTGCGTACGGTCGAACGCCGGCGTCTGGTCGTAGATGTAGACGAACACCAGGATCCGCTTGATGGCGTCCTTGTGGTCGAGGTTGACGTAGATCGTCTCCCCGGACGCCGATCCGAACCGGTCGTCCCCGCTGAGCTTCACGTACGGCGCCGAGTTGACGTCCCCGAAGAACGAGCCGAGGGGCTGTACGACGCCCTTCGTCCCGTCGGCCAGCTCGTACAGGCACCCCAGGTCGAGGTCGACGTTGACCATGCTCTGGCTGTGCCCCATCACCTCCGGCGGCTTGAGCGCCCTGAAGGGGTGCCTGAGCAGGCTCTCGCGCTGTGAGCCGCCGAAGTCGGAGGTCCGCATCCGCCAGGCGAGGTTGATGCGCAGATGGCCCGTCTCGGCGCCCTGCTCCTTGAGGGAGACCCGGTCGTGCCGTTTGGTCAGCACGATCGAGTTGGTCGCCGCGTTGCCCGAGTCGAAGTCGGCCGCGCGTCCGCTCCGGAGTCCGTCAAAGAAGCCCATGTTCCCGCCCCCACGTTCACGTCAAAGACCGACGGGGCGGCGTCGAGGAGTCGACGCCGCCCCGCTCAGAGCGTTCCTCACCCGAGGCCGGGTCACACCCCGGACGAGACCTCAGTCTTCTCGTCCGAGCCCGCCGCTTTTCCCTCGGCTTCCGCCAGCCGCTTGTTGCGGCGTACGGAGGACCAGAAGGACCAGGCGATCAGGACGACACCGACGAGGCCGGTGATGACCTCGTGGATCTGGTACTGGATGGTGATCATGAGGATCACGGCCAGCGCGCCGATCGCGTAGTGCGCGCCGTGCTCCAGATAGACGTAGTCGTCGAGGGTGCCCTGGCGGACCAGGTACACGGTCAGCGAACGGACGTACATGGCGCCGATACCCAGGCCCAGCGCCATCAGCACGATGTCGTTGGTGACGGCGAAGGCGCCGATCACTCCGTCGAAGGAGAAGGAGGCGTCGAGGACCTCGAGGTAGAGGAACATGAAGAACGCGGCCTTGCCGGCGAGGGCGACGGCCGAGCGCGGCTTGCCGGAGCGCGCCGCCTCTTCCTCCTCCTCGTGCTCGCGTTCCTCGTCCTCTTCGAGCTTGTCCTCGAAGTAGCCGGAGAGACCACCGACGATCATGTACGTGATCAGACCCGCGATACCGGAGAGCAGAACCGTCTCCGCCTTGTCGACGTGCGCGCCGCCGTGCTGGTGGGCATGGGTCGCGAAGGTCATGGCGGTGGCGAGCAGGACGACGAGCGCGATGCAGACCGACAGCATGTCGACCTTGCCGAGCTTGGCGAGCGGGCGCTCCAGCCACGCGAGCCACTTGATGTCCCGGTCCTCGAAGATGAAGTCGAGGAAGATCATCAGCAGGAACATGCCACCGAACGCGGCGATCGCCGGGTGGGCGTCGGTCACGAGCTCCTGGTAGTGATCCTTGTCGTTGAGGGCGAGGTCGACCGCGTCGATCGGGCCGATCTTGGCGCTGATCGCGACGATCACGACCGGGAACACCAGTCGCATGCCGAACACGGCGATGAGGACACCGACGGTGAGGAAGATCTTCTGCCAGAAGGCATTCATCTTCTTCAGGATTCCGGCGTTGACCACCGCGTTGTCGAAGGACAGCGAGATCTCGAGGATGGAGAGGATCGCCACGATGCCGAACCCGGTCCACCCCCCGTAGAAGACCGCCGCTACGAGGCCGAGCGCGGTGACCGCGAACGACCAGCCGAAGGTTTTCAGAACCACTGGCTACCCAATCCTGTATGTACGGGTCTCCCCCGCTGCCCTACTCGGCTTTTTACCGAACTTTGAAGCGGAGTCTAGTCGGCCCCCCTCCGCACCCCACCCGGCCCCGGTTTTTGCTCATATCGCGTTACGAGACGTTGACCCCGAAGTCGAGCGCGATACCCCGCAGGCCGGACGCGTACCCCTGGCCGACGGCGCGGAACTTCCATTCGCCCTGGTACCGGTAGAGCTCGCCGAAGATCATGGCGGTCTCGGTGGAGGCGTCCTCGCTGAGGTCGTAGCGGGCGAGCTCCTGGCCGTCGGCCTGGTTCACCACGCGGATGAAGGCGTTGCTGACCTGACCGAAGGTCTGGCCCCGGTTGTCGGCGTCGTGGATCGAGACCGGGAAGACGATCTTGTCGCACTGGGCCGGCACCTTGGAGAGGTCGATCAGGATCGACTCGTCGTCACCGTCGCCCTCACCGGTGAGGTTGTCGCCGGTGTGCTCCACCGAGCCGTCGGGGCTCTTGAGCTGGTTGTAGAAGACGAACCACTCGTCCCCCATGACCCGTCCGCTGTTGCAGACCAGCGCGCTGGCGTCGAGGTCGAAGGGGGCTCCGGTGGTGGAGCGTGCGTCCCAGCCGAGCCCGACCATCACCTGAGTGAGGTTGGGTGCGGCCTTGGACAGGGAGACATTGCCTCCCTTGGCGAGCGTGACGCCCATGATCCTGATCCCTCCCCGTGTACTGCTTCCTAGGTGGTCCTGCGCGTCCGGCGCCGCACGCGGTCGGTGCGGCGCCGGACGTGGGTGGTGCGGGTGGAACGGCTCAGACGTTCACGCCGAAGTCCTGCGCGATGCCGCGCAGGCCCGAGGCGTAGCCCTGGCCGATGGCGCGGAACTTCCACTCCGCTCCGTGCCGGTACAGCTCGCCGAAGACCATCGCGGTCTCGGTGGACGCGTCCTCGGAGAGGTCGTAGCGCGCGATCTCCGCCTCGCCGGCCTGGTTCACGACGCGGATGAACGCGTTGCGGACCTGGCCGAAGGACTGCTGCCGGTTCTCGGCGTCGTAGATCGAGACCGGGAAGACGATCTTCTCGATCTCGGCCGGGACGCCCGCGAGGTTGACCTTGATCTGCTCGTCGTCGCCCTCGCCCTCACCGGTGATGTTGTCGCCGGTGTGCTCGACCGAGCCGTCGGGGCTCTTGAGGTTGTTGAAGAAGACGAAGTTCGCGTCGCTGCTCACCTTGCCCGAGCCGTCGATCAGCAGCGCGCTGGCGTCCAGGTCGAAGTCGGTGCCGGTCGTGGTGCGGACGTCCCACCCGAGACCGATGATGACCGCAGTCAGCCCGGGGGCCTCCTTGGTCAGCGATACGTTGCCGCCCTTGCTGAGGCTGACTCCCACGAGTCCTCCATTGGTGTCCAGGGGCGGGGAGCCCCGCCATGCGTTTGATACCGGATCAACGAGTCGATCCTAGTGACGGGTTCCCGCCCTACGCAGGGCTTGGAACCTAACAATCACAGGGT
This sequence comes from Streptomyces sp. NPDC087859, assembly GCF_044742595.1. Lineage (NCBI taxonomy): Bacteria > Bacillati > Actinomycetota > Actinomycetes > Kitasatosporales > Streptomycetaceae > Streptomyces > Streptomyces sp. NPDC087859. The sequence continues at coordinate 296,202 of NZ_JBIUUU010000003.1, forward strand.
GTCGAGCGCCTTCACGTACTCGTTCAGGTCACGGGCGTCCGGAAGGGCGTTGACGACGGTCCAGCGGACCACGCCCTCCTTGTCGATGACGAAGGTGCCGCGGACCGCGCAGCCCTTGTCCTCGGCGAAGACGCCGTAGGCGCGCGAGACCTCGCCGTGCGGCCAGAAGTCGCTGAGCAGCGGGTACTCCAGGCCTTCCTGCTCGGCGAAGACGCGCAGGGTGTGGATGGAGTCGTTGGAGACGGCGAGCAGCTGGGTGTCGCGGTCGGAGAACTGCGGCAGGTTGTCGCGCAGCTCGCAGAGCTCGCCGGTGCACACCCCGGTGAAGGCGAAGGGGTAGAAGAGCAGGACGACGTTCTTGCTGCCGCGGAAGTCCGACAGCTTCACGGCCCTGCCGTGGTTGTCCTTGAGCTCGAAGTCGGGGGCCTTTTCCCCGGCCTGGATCGCCATCGTCGTGAATCCCTCTCGGGTGGACTGTTCGGGTGAGAACACCCTACGCAGCGATCACGACAGACTGACGGACGGGCTGAGTGGAACTCAGCCCGTCCGGTAATCACTGGCGGAGGATCACCGCTTGGACTTGGCTGCCTTCGGCGTCACCAGCCGGCTGCCGCTCCAGTCCTTGCCGACGCTGACGCTCTTGGAGGCGGAGAGCCCCGCCGTCGTCGCGGCTTCGGAGATGTCGCTGGGCTCGACGTAGCCGTCGCGGCCGGTCTTCGGCGTCAGCAGCAGGATCGAGCCGCCCTCCTCGATGTACGTGGTGGCGTCCACCAGTACGTCGGTGAGGTCGCCGTCGTCGTCGCGGAACCAAAGCACTACGGCATCGGCGACGTCGTCGTATTCCTCGTCCATCAGCTCGCTGCCGATGACTTCCTCAATGGACTCGCGGAGCTCCTGGTCGACGTCGTCGTCGTAGCCGATCTCCTGGACCACCTGCTCGGGCTGGAACCCCAGCCTTGCGGCAGGGTTCGTCCGCTCCTCCGCGTGGTCCGCGGTCGCGCTCACGGGTTGCCTCCTGATCATGTTTCGGGAATAACTCAGCCACGCGCGTGCGCGAAGCATTGGCCGTAGTCCACACGGGCGGGACGGATCGCGCAAGTACCCGGCCGTTCAGACCGCCGAAACGGTGACGTCCTGGCCGTGTCACCGCAACTCCAGGCACACGATTGTGGTCATAAGTGACCTACACCACACCTTTCTGCCCGGTTTGTGGCATTGGGAACCCGAGTGAAGTTCGAGGAACCCGTGAAGAGCCCTGGTTACCAATCAGTAGAGATGACGTTTGCTTTTCCGAGGTACACGATGGGGAGCGGTGCAGACCTCCCTCATACCCATGGAAAACAGCCCTCTGACAGCGAAGGAACAGCGTGGCTTCCGGATCCGATCGCAATCCGATCATCATTGGCGGCCTTCCGAGTCAGGTTCCTGACTTCGATCCCGAGGAAACCCAGGAGTGGCTCGACTCCCTGGACGCCGCCGTCGACGAGCGCGGCCGCGAGCGGGCCCGCTACCTGATGCTGCGGCTGATCGAGCGGGCCCGCGAGAAGCGCGTGGCCGTGCCCGAGATGCGCAGCACGGACTACGTCAACACCATCGCCACCAAGGACGAGCCGTTCTTCCCGGGCAACGAGGAGATCGAGCGCAAGATCCTCAACGCGACCCGCTGGAACGCCGCTGTCATGGTGTCCAGGGCCCAGCGCCCCGGTATCGGCGTCGGCGGCCACATCGCCACCTTCGCTTCCTCGGCCTCGCTCTACGACGTCGGCTTCAACCACTTCTTCCGCGGCAAGGACGAGGGCGACGGCGGCGACCAGGTCTTCTTCCAGGGCCACGCCTCCCCTGGCATCTACGCGCGCGCGTACCTCCTGGACCGGCTCAGCGAGCAGAACCTCGACGCCTTCCGCCAGGAGAAGTCGAAGGCGCCCCACGGCCTGTCCAGCTACCCGCACCCGCGCCTGATGCCGGACTTCTGGGAGTTCCCGACCGTGTCGATGGGCCTCGGCCCGATCGGCGCGATCTACCAGGCCCGGATGAACCGCTACATGCACGCGCGCGGGATCGCCGACACCTCCAAGTCGCATGTGTGGGCCTTCCTCGGCGACGGCGAGATGGACGAGCCCGAGTCGCTCGGCCAGCTGACGATCGCCGCCCGTGAGGGCCTGGACAACCTGACCTTCGTCGTCAACTGCAACCTCCAGCGCCTCGACGGCCCGGTACGCGGCAACGGCAAGGTCATCCAGGAGCTGGAGTCGGTCTTCCGCGGCGCCGGCTGGAACGTCGTCAAGCTGGTCTGGGACCGCTCCTGGGACCCGCTGCTCGCACAGGACCGCGACGGTCTGCTGGTCAACCGGATGAACACCACGCCGGACGGCCAGTACCAGACGTACGCCACCGAGACCGGCGCGTACATCCGCGACCACTTCTTCGGCGACGACCAGCGGCTGCGCGCGATGGTCGAGAACATGACCGACGACCAGATCCTGCACCTGGGCCGCGGCGGTCACGACCACAAGAAGATCTTCGCGGCGTTCTCGGCGGCCAAGGCGCACAAGGGCCAGCCCACGGTGATCCTCGCCAAGACCGTCAAGGGCTGGACGCTCGGCCCCAACTTCGAGGGCCGCAACGCCACGCACCAGATGAAGAAGCTGACGGTCGACGACCTCAAGGGCTTCCGCGACCGGCTGCACATCCCGATCACCGACCAGGAGCTGGAGTCCGGCGCCCCGCCGTACTACCACCCGGGCCGGGACTCGGAGGAGATCCAGTACATGCACGACCGCCGCAACTCGCTCGGCGGTTATGTCCCCACCCGTGTCGTGCGCGCCAAGCCCCTCGCGCTGCCGGACGAGAAGACGTACGCGACCGTGAAGAAGGGTTCCGGGCACCAGTCGATCGCCACCACCATGGCCTTCGTACGACTGCTCAAGGACCTCATGCGGGACAAGGAGCTCGGCAAGCGGTTCGTGCTGATCGCGCCGGACGAGTACCGCACCTTCGGCATGGACTCCTTCTTCCCGAGTGCGAAGATCTACAACCCGCTCGGCCAGCAGTACGAGTCCGTGGACCGCGATCTGCTCCTCGCCTACAAGGAGTCGCCGACCGGCCAGATGCTGCACGACGGCATCTCCGAGGCGGGCTGCACGGCCTCGCTGATCGCGGCGGGCTCGGCCTACGCCACGCACGGCGAGCCGCTCATCCCGGTCTACGTCTTCTACTCGATGTTCGGTTTCCAGCGCACCGGCGACCAGTTCTGGCAGATGGCCGACCAACTGGCGCGCGGTTTCGTCCTGGGTGCGACCGCCGGACGTACGACTCTGACCGGTGAGGGCCTGCAGCACGCCGACGGCCACTCGCAGCTGCTCGCCTCGACCAACCCGGGCTGTGTCGCCTACGACCCGGCGTACGGCTTCGAGATCGCGCACATCGTGCAGGACGGTCTGCGGCGGATGTACGGCCCCGACAGCGAGGACGTCTTCTACTACCTCACCGTCTACAACGAGCCGATCCAGCACCCGGCCGAGCCGGAGAACGTGGACGTCGAGGGCATCCTCAAGGGCATCCACCGCTACCGCGAGGGCACTTCGGGCACCATCCCGGCGCAGGTCATCGCGTCCGGTGTCGCCGTGCCCTGGGCCATCGAGGCGCAGAAGATCCTCGCCGAGGAGTGGAACGTCAGGGCGGACGTCTGGTCGGCGACCTCCTGGAACGAGCTGCGGCGCGAGGCGGTCGACGTCGAGCGGCACAACCTGCTGCACCCCGAGGAGGAGCAGCGGGTGCCGTACGTGACCCGGAAGCTGTCGGGTGCGCAGGGTCCGTTCGTCGCCGTGTCCGACTGGATGCGGGCGGTGCCGGACCAGATCGCGCGCTGGGTGCCGGGGACGTACCAGTCGCTGGGCGCGGACGGGTTCGGCTTCGCGGACACCCGGGGTGCGGCGCGGCGGTTCTTCCACATCGACGCGCAGTCGATCGTGGTGGGCGTGCTGACCGAGCTGGCCCGGGAGGGCAAGGTCGACCGGTCCGTGCTGAAGCAGGCCATCGACCGCTACCAGCTGCTCGACGTGGCGGCGGCCGACCCGGGCGCCGCCGGAGGCGACGCGTAGGCATCGCGGTGATGTGAAGGGCGGTGGGGCTCAGGCCCCACCGCCCTTACCTCTTCTTTACGATGCGGTCATGAAGGAACAATCGGCGCAGGTTCGTTGGGAACACCTGACCCAGCGGCCTCTGATGGCGCTCGCGGTGTTGTTCGCCGTCGCCTATGCCGTGCCGATCGTGGACGACACGGCCGGCCGGTCGCTCACGAGGGTGTGCACGGCGGTCGAGTGGACGGTGTGGGGCGCGTTCGCCGCCGACTACCTCGTACGACTGTCGCTCTCCCGGGACCGGCGGCGATTCGTCCGCGACCACTGGCTGGACCTGTGTGCGGTGCTGTTGCCCATGCTCCAGCCGCTGCGGCTGCTGCGGCTGGTGGCGACGCTGCTGCTGGTGCAGCGGCGGGCGCGGATGGCCTCGCAGATCCGGCTGACGACGTATGTCGCGGGCGCGGTGGTCGGACTGCTGATGTTCGGCTCGCTCGCGGTGCTCTCGGTGGAGCGGGACTCGCCGGACGGGAACATCCGGACGCTGGGTGACGCGGTGTGGTGGTCGTTCACCACGATGACGACCGTGGGGTACGGGGACCACGCGCCGACCACCGGACTGGGCCGGATCATCGCGGTGGGGCTGATGCTCTCCGGCATCGCACTGCTCGGTGTCGTCACCGCGAACATCGCGGCCTGGTTCATCGCCCGCTTCGAGAGGGACGACGTGGAGGAGCGGCGGCAGACGGAGGCGATCGTGGCGCTGACCGAGGAAGTGAAGGCGCTGCGGGCCCAGGTGACCGCGTTGCAGGAGCAGCGGTCGGTCAGACACTGAGGTGGGCCCCCGGCCCATCCGCCGGGGGCCCTCCCCTCACTCCCCCCGGCTCAGAACATGCCGCTTCCGGGGGTGGCCGCTCCGGCCAGCCAGATGATGGCCAGGAGCGTGTCTATGGCGCCCAGTACGACGGCGACCAGGGCCGTCACCGGGCGGGAGCCCGTCCAGCTGCGGCCCATTCCGAGCCAGCCGGTCACGATCGCGATCGGGCCGAGGATGATCCCCAGTACGAAGAATCCCGCGACCGCGCAGATGACACCGATGATTCCGAGCGTCGCGCGATCCGGCCCGGTCCGTGACCACGTCCGGCCACGTGAGCGGGGGTGCCTGCGCGTGCGCGTGCCGTTTCCGAAACCCGCCATCATCAACAACTCCCTGAACCCCTAGGCAGATTGGGTTCGAGAGGGCGAGTACCCCCGCTGCGGGGCTCAATCCTCCGGCCTTGCGGCGCGCCGCCCCCCTCCGGCAGCGCGCCGCAGCACCGGCCGCCCTCCGCGGCATATGCACTGCCGTGCGGAGGGCTTGACTAACTGTGACCTGCGGCGCGTACCGGGGGCGAGGAATCTTTAGCGTCTTCACCCTGATAGGCGAAGTCGCCTGAAATCCCGTCAGTTTCGGCCCGCGGAAACTCCCGCGGGACAGGACCCGTCAGACGTGGCCCACTCCCGCGCCCGCCTCCGCGTTCTCGCCGCGCTTGGTGAGCAGGGCGACGAAGACGGCGATGGCGGCGACTCCGGCGGCGACCAGGGACGCCAGGCTCATGCCGGAGATGAAGGTGTCGTGCGCGACGTCGGTGATCTTCGCGGCGATCGCCTCCGGGGTTCCCTTGGCGACCGGCGGCATACCGACCTGGACCGCCTCGGAGGCCTGGGCCTCCTGGGCCGCGGTGAGCGGCGGCAGTCCCGCGTCCTTCCAGTTGCCGGCGAGGTCGCTGTCGACCTTCGACGCCATCACGGCGCCCAGGACGGCGGTGCCGAGGCTGCCGCCGATCTGCATCGCCGCCTGCTGGAGACCGCCGGCGACACCGGAGAGCTCCAGGGGGGCGTTGCCCACGATGACCTCGGTCGCGCCGACCATGACCGGGGCGAGGCCCAGGCCCAGCAGCGCGAACCAGAGGGACATCACCGCACTGCCGGTGTCCGTCTCCAGCGTGGACATGCCGTACATGGCGATCGCGGTGGCCGCCATGCCGCCGGCCAGCGGGATGCGCGGGCCCAGCTTGGTGATCATCACGCCCGCGAGCGGGGAGCCGACGATCATCATGCCGGTCAGCGGGAGGAGGTGGAGGCCGGCGTCGATCGGGCTCATCCCGTGCACGTTCTGGAGGTAGAACGTCACGAAGAACAGGCCGCCCATGAAGGCGATGGCCATGAGGACCATCAGGACCACGCCCGCGGACAGCGCGACCGAGCGGAACAGGCCCAGCGGGATCAGCGGCTCCTTCACCTTGGTCTCCCAGAAGGCGAAGAGCGCGAAGCCCAGGACCGACGCGGCGATGAAGGTCCACGTCTGTCCGTCGCCCCAGCCCCACGCCGGGGCCTTGATGAGGGCCCAGACCAGGCAGAACATCGCGGCCGACAGCAGGGCGATGCCGAGGATGTCGAAGGAGCGCGGGGCGTTCTCGGCGCGGTGGTCGAGCAGGATCAGGATGCCCATGACGAGGGCGAGGACGCCGACCGGCACGTTGATGAAGAACACCGACTGCCAGTTGACGTGCTCGACGAGGACGCCGCCGAGGATCGGGCCGCCCGCGGTGGAGGCGCCGATGACCATGCCCCAGATGCCGATGGCCATGTTGAGCTTCTCGGCCGGGAAGGTCGCCCGCAGCAGACCGAGCGCGGCCGGCATCAGCAGGGCACCGAACAGGCCCTGCAACACCCGGAACGTGACGACGAACGCGATGCTGTCGGACAGGCCGATCGCACCGGAGGCGGCCGCGAAGCCGACCACGCCTATCAGGAAGGTCTGGCGGTGGCCGAAGCGGTCACCGAGCTTGCCCGCGGTGATCAGGGAGACCGCGAGGGCGAGGAAGTAGCCGTTGGTGATCCACTGCACCTCGGCGAAGGTGGCGCCGAGGTCCTGCTGGATGGCCGGGTTGGCGATGGCCACGATGGTGCCGTCGAGGGCCACCATCATGACGCCCACGGCGACGGTGATGAGGGTGAACCAGGGGTGGCCGCGCAGCCCCGAGGCACGGGCTCCGTCCGACGGGGCGGCCGGCCTGTCGTCCCCCGGCCCCGTCTTGTCGAGCGTGGTCTGACTAGTCATACGGCGAGGCTAATGACAGCCACTGACAGTTGACAATCCAATTCATAAGTCGGTAACTGACACAGCATGGAAAACCTGCGCGAACGCAAGAAACAGCGCACCCGCGAGGCGCTGATTCGAGCCGCTCTCGAGCTGTTCACCACCCGCGGCTACGAGGGGACGACCGTCGACGACATCACGGAAGCCGTCGAGGTCTCGCAGCGCACCTTCTTCCGCTACTTCGCCAACAAGGAGGAGGCCGCCCTCGCCGTCGTCGAGATGGCCGTCGCGCACTTCACCGAGGCGGTGCGCGAGCGGCCGCCGCACGAGGCGCCGCTGGAGGCGATGCGCCAGGCGGTCCTGGAGGGCTGGGACTCGCTCAACGAGGTGATCGAGTCCGTCGTACCGGTGGAGCTGTATCTACAGATGTACCGGGTGATCGAGTCGACGCCGGTGCTGCTCGCCGCCCATCTGCGACGCTCCATGGAGGTCGAGGAGACCCTGGCGCGGGTGATCGCCGAGCGCGAGGGCCTCGACGTGGCGGCCGACCCGCGGCCGCGGCTCGCGGTGGCCGTCTTCAGCGGGGTGATGCGGGTGACGGAACGGCAGTGGAGCGCGGCTGCGGACTTCAGCCTTGACGCGATGCGGACGCTCACCGTTTCGTATCTCGAACAGGTGGGGCCGGCACTGACGGAGAACTGGCGAACACACTGAGGTCATCGCCACGCACACCGAAACGTGACCTCTGTCACTCGGTTAACGCGAGACCCTCTCGTTCTCCTAGTGTGTCCTTTCAGTGACTTCCTTCGACACCTCTCCCCAACTGAACGCGTCGCGCGCACTGCTCGCGCTGGCCGTGGTGTTCGTGATGCTCGCGACCACCGGCTGGACCGCCCTGCGCAACCAGCGGAACACGACCGAGCTCCAGAGCTCGCTCAGCTCCTGGGAGCACGGCCGGATAGCGGGACACCGGCTGCCCGACCCGGACGACTCGACCTCCGCCGCGCTCTCGCGCTTCTTCGCCTCGCTGACCACTCAGCAGCGCTCCGCCCTCGCCCGCCGCTATCCCCTCGCGGTCGGCAACATGAACGGCGCCCCCGTCGAGCTGCGCTACCGCGCCAACCGCATCGCGCTCGGCCAGGCCCGCAAGGTCGAGCTGAAACGCATGCACGACAGCCGGCTCTCGGCCGACGGGCAACGCCAGGCGGGCCACCGTATGCAGCGCTTCGAGGCGCTGATGAACACCAAGCGCAAGATCCTCGCCTTCGACCCGGCCGGCTCCGGGCGGGTCGCCGAGGTCTTCGGCAATCTGGACAAGGCGCAGCGGATCTCGGTCGTCGTCCCCGGCGTCGACACCGATCTGCTCACCTTCCAGCGCACCTACCGCAAGTACTCGGCCCCGGTCGGCATGGCCAAGTCGCTGTACGCCGCGGAGAAGGCGGCGAGCCCTTCGACGCGTACGGCCGTCATCGCCTGGGCCGACTACACCGCCCCCGGCGGCCTCGGTCTCGACTCGGCGACCGCGGCCCGCGCCGAGGGCGGTGCCGTCCGGCTCAACGCGCTGGTGCGCGCGCTGCCCGGCAGCACGTCCGTCTCCCTGTTCTGCCACAGCTACGGCTCGGTGGTGTGCGGTGTCGCCGCGCACACCCTGCCGGAGCGGGTGACCGACATCGCGGTGGCCGGCAGCCCCGGGATGCGGGTCTCCAACGCCGCCCAGCTGCACACCTCGGCCCAGGTGTGGGCGATGCGGGACGCCGACGACTGGATCCAGGACGTGCCGTACCTGGAACTCGGCGGTCTGGGCCACGGTGCCGACCCGGTGTCCTCCGCGTTCGGGGCACGGGTGCTTTCGGCGGCGGACGCGAAGGGGCACAGCGGCTATTTCGAGCCGGGTACCGAGAGCCTGCTGAACTTCGCCGAGATCGGCGTCGGCGCATATCGCTCGGTGCACTGTGCGAAGGACGACGAGGCCTGCCGCGCCGGTTTGTCCGGCACCGTGGCGGGCTGACGCGCGTAGAGACGCAGGAAATTGCGGTCTGCGCAGGGAGGCGACGGAGGAGCTCGTGCCGCATACGATGAGCCGCATGGGTGACGTACTGGCCGGATTTCATGCCGCCTGGGAGTTCGAGTCCGACTCCGTCCTCATCCGTTACGAGCGGGGGATTCGAACACCCAAGCTATTCCAGTCCCTGGGAGAGCGACGGATCCCCCTCTCGGCACTGTCCGGTGTGACACTCACCCCCGGCAAGCGCGGCACCGTGGTGCTGCGCGCCGAGCCCCGCCCCGGCGCCGACCCGCTGATGGAGGCGGCCGCGGGGCAGCTGAAGGAAGCGTGCGATCCGTACCGCCTCGTGCTGCCCGCCGAGCGCGAGGTGCTCGCCGAGTACTACGCCGACGAGCTGCGTGCCCTGCTGAAGCCGGACGACGGTGAGCCGGCCGAGCGGTTTCTGGTACCTGCGCCCGAAGTGCCGCTGTCCTTCAAGGCGTACGACGGGAAGGCGTCCTTCGACGGGAAGACCGTGCACTTCCGGTGGTTCTGGACGGGCGCGTCCTCGGCGAAGTGGAAGGCCGGCGACCAGAGTTTCCCGGTCACCGACCTCGGTGGGGTGGAGTGGCGCTCGCCCGAGGTGTTCGAGGGACATCTGCGGCTGATCCCGCGGGACGGCGACGGGCAGCCGGTGCAGGCCGACCAGGATCCGGCCGCCGTGGTGTTCGGGCTCGGATACGGGCCGGTGCACGAGTCGTTGCCGTTCGCTGCGGCGGTCTTGGCGGCGGTTCGGGAGCGGGGGGCGGTCGCGGCGGTGCCGGCCAGTGCGCCCAGGCGCGATCCGGCCGACATCGCCGAGCGCATTCGTCATCTCGGGGAGCTGCACCAAGCGGGGTTGGTGACCGACGAGGAGTTCTCAGTCAAGAAAGCGGAGTTGTTGGCTGAGCTCTGAGGTGCCCCTGGGTGGGTTCACTCACGGCCGGCAGAGGTGAACGTCATGTCTGCGTAGCGGTCGCCTGCCACCTTCGCCGCGATCGGCTCCAGCAGGGCCAGTTCGGCCTCCGTCAGGACGATGGCCGTCGCCTTCACGTTCTCCTCCACGCGGGTCGGCTTTCGCGTGCCCGGGATCGGGACGACCGTCAGTCCATGAACGTCGGCCTGTTGCTGGACCCAGGCCAGGGCTATCTGGCCCAGGGAGGCGCCGTGGGCCTCGGCGATCGTGCGGACCGGGTCCAGGAGGGCCGTGTTCGCGGCCGCGTTGTCGCCGGTGAAGCGGGGCTGGTGGCGGCGGAAGTCGTCGGCTGTCAGATCCTTGTCGGCGTCGGCGAAGGAGCCGGTCAGGAAGCCTCGGCCCAGCGGGGAGTACGGGACGAGGGCGACGCCCAGGTCACGGGCGGCCGGGACCACGCCCGTCTCGATGTCGCGGCTGAACAGGGACCACTCCGACTGCACGGCCGCGATGGGGTGGACGGCCTGGGCCGTACGCAGCTCCGTGCCGGTGACCTCGCTCAGGCCCAGGTGCTTGACCTTGCCCTCGCGGACCAGCTCGGCCATGGTCGCGACGGTCTCCTCGATCGGCACGTTCGGATCGCGCCGGTGCATGTAGTAGAGGTCGATCGCGTCGACGTCGAGTCGCTTCAGGCTCGCCTCGACGGCCTGGCGAATGTACGGGGTGTCGTTGCGGATGACGCGCCGGGTCGGCTCGTCCGGCGGGATCGACAGGGCGAACTTCGTGGCGATGACGACCTCGTCACGGTGGGCTTTGAAGAATGGCGAGAGGAACTTCTCGTTCTCCCCCGCGCCGTAGGCGTCCGCCGTGTCGTAGAGCGTGACGCCGAGTTCCAGGGCGCGCTCCAGGGTCGCCCGGGACGCGTCCGCGTCCGTGGGGCCGTACGCGAAGCTCATGCCCATGCAGCCCAGGCCCTGCACGCCCACCTCGGGGCCGTCGGCGCCCAGTCGTGCGGTCGGGATCCTGTGGTCGGTCATCCGGCCTTCTCCGTTTCGTAGCGGTGACCGGCGTCGGCGTAGAAGCTGATCTTCCGGTCGAGCACGGCGAGCGTGTCCTGCAGTTCCGTGATCCGGGACAGGACGTCCCGGCGGGTCGACTCCAGCAGTTCGAAACGCTCGCCGAAGGTGTGGTCGCCCTCGCGGACCAGTTCCGCGTAGCGCACCATGTCGGCGACCGGCATCCCCGTGAGCCGGAGCTTGCCGACGAAGTCGAGCCAGTCCAGGTCGCGGTTGCTGTAGCGGCGCTGACCGGTGTGCGAGCGGTCGATGTGCGGCATCAGGCCGATGCGCTCGTACCAGCGCAGCGTGTGCGCGGTCAGCCCGGTGAAGGCGACGACCTCGCTGATCGTGTAGCTGTCCTGGCCCTGGGGGCGCCGGTGCGGGTGCGGCGGGGCGCTGCAGCTGTCGGTCCTGGTACCCGTCGTGGTGGTCTCCATCACCGTCATGACCTCAACGCTATGACCTTGGAGTGCACTCCAAGCAAGCGAAACCGGTAAGAATTCGCGGGACGCCGACCGGGCGGGGTGGCTAGCGTGCGGGACATGAGTCTCGTACGACGTGCCACGCCCGAGGACGCCGGGGAAGTGCTGCGGCTGCGCCAGGTGATGATCGACTCGATGGCCGGCACCGATCCGTCCACCCAGTGGCATGCCGGGTCCCTGCCCGCCCTGAAGGCGCGGCTGGCCGACCCGAACGGGGACTTCGCGGTGTTCGTCGTCGATCATCCGGAGCGGCCGGGAGCGGCGGCGATGGCGGCCGGGACGCTGGAGTACCGGATCGGGCGGGCGGACAATCCGCACGGGCGGGTCGGGTACGTCTTCAGCGTCGCGACCGACCCCGACGCCCGCCGTCGCGGTTACGCGCGGGCGTGCATGACCGAACTGCTGGTCTGGCTCCGCGAGCGGGGCGCCGCCCAGGTCGACCTGAACGCCTCCGCCGAGGCCGAGCCGCTCTACGCCTCCCTCGGCTTCGTCCGCAAGCCGGACCCCTCGATGCGGCTGGCACTGTGACCGGCATAGTCTCGACGGCATGTCGCTGAAGAGCCTCGCCCTGATCGAGAACTGGCCGGTTCCGACCGCCGCCGCGGCCGTCGTACGGGCGGACGGGACCCTGCTCGGTACGCACGGTCCCGTCGGGCACCGGTTCCCGCTGGCGTCGGTCACCAAGCCGCTCGCGGCGTACGCGGCGCTCGTCGCGTACGAGGAGGGCGCGATCGAGCTCGACGAGCCGGCCGGGCCCGCGGGGTCCACGGTGCGGCATCTGCTGGCGCACACCTCTGGACTCGCCTTCGACGAGCACCGGGTCATGGCACCCGCGGGTGAGCGTCGGCTGTACTCCAACGCCGGGTTCGAGCAGTTGGGCGACCACATCGCGAAGGCGACGGACATCGCGTTCGCGGAGTATCTGCGGCAGGCCGTGCTGGAGCCGCTGGGCATGGTGTCGACCTCGCTGGAGGGATCACCGGCCAAGGACGGGGTCTCCACGGTCGAGGATCTGGTCCGGTTCGCCGCGGAGGTCCAGGCACCTCGGCTGCTGGATCCCCGTACGGTCGCGGACGCGATGACCGTCCAGTACCCGGGGACCAAGGGTGTCCTGCCGGGGTACGGGCACCAGAGCCCCAACGACTGGGGGCTCGGCTTCGAGATCCGTGACTCCAAGTCCCCGCACTGGACGGGGTCTTCGTCCTCCCCTCGTACCTTCGGGCACTTCGGGCAGTCCGGTACGTTCCTGTGGATCGACCCCGTCGCGGGCGCCGCCTGCGTGGCGCTGACCGACCGCGCCTTCGGGCCCTGGGCGATCGAGGCATGGCCGGCCTTCACGGACGGGGTACTCGCGGACCTGCGAGGCTGAGCCCGCTTTCCTCGCCCCCGCCGCCCCTACCCCGTTCCCATCCCTGGGGGCTGCGCCCCCAGACCCCCGCTGTCGGCCCTGAACGGGCCTCGTCCTCAGACGCCGGACAGGCTGAAAGATGCGGACCGGCCTCGAGAAGCGAAGCCCCGGCGAGCGGGTCGGGCCCTACATCTCCCAGATCAGCAGTTCCGCCGCCGTCACACCCACCGCTTCCAGGCCCTCGGCGTCCGTGACGCGGGCCGCGTCGCCCGGGTGCAGGTGTTCGCCGGCCAGTTGTACTTCGCCGCGGACCACGTGGACGTACAGGTGTCGGCCGTCCGGCACCGCCGTCCGCTCGCCGATCGCGAGCCGGCGTACGTGCAGCATCGCCGCGGCCTCCGGGACGGCGTACGGCGTCGAGTCGGCGATGCCGCGGACGATCTCGTAGGACGGTTCGCCGCCGGGCTCCAGGGGGGCCAGCCACATCTGCACGAAGGTCAGCGGGGTGTCGCCGTCGTTGCGCTCCACGTGGCGGACACCTGCGGCCGAGCTGAGGCGCTGCACGTCCCCGGGCCGCACGGTCGTCTCGTGGCCCGTCGAGTCGCGGTGGGTGAGCTCGCCCTCCACCACCCAGGTCACGATCTCGGTGTGGCTGTGCGGATGCTCGTCGAACCCGGCGCCGGGTTCGAGCCGCTCCTCGTTGCAGGCGATCACCGCGCCGAAACGGAGGTTGCCGGGGTCGTAGTGCGGACCGAAGGAGAAGGCGTGGAAGGACTCGATCCCGGTCGCCGGATCGCCCCCTGGGTAGCGCTCAGCGGCGCGCCGTACGTCCATCACGGACCCCACCGTAGCCCTCACCCGGTACCCGGCGGAGCGCACTCACGTCCGGATAAGGCAGTCTTGTCCCGTGCCCGAACCCGAAGCCAGCAACACCGAAGCCTTCGCACGTGACTCCCATCCGCACTCGGCGACCCTGAAGCGGCTGGAGAAGTCAGCCGGGTCCCTGGCGGCGCAGGCCATCGCGCGGATGGACGAGACGCTGTCGTGGTACCGGGCCATGCCCCCGGAGAACCGTTCCTGGATCGGGCTGGTCGCGCAGGCCGGTATCGCCGCGTTCACCGAGTGGTTCCGGCATCCCGACGCCCCGCAGGCGATCTCCACCGACGTGTTCGGAACCGCTCCGCGCGAGCTGACCCGGGCCATCACGCTGCGGCAGACCGTGGAGATGGTGCGCACCACCATCGAGGTCATGGAGTCCGCCATCGACGAGGTGGCCGCTCCCGGTGACGAGTCCATCCTGCGCGAGGCCCTTCTCGTCTACGCCCGCGAGATCGCCTTCGCCACCGCCCAGGTCTACGCCCAGGCCGCCGAGGCACGCGGTGCCTGGGACGCCCGGCTCGAATCGCTGGTCGTCAACGCCGTGCTCAGCGGCGAGGCCGACGAGGGGGCCGTCTCCCGGGCCGCCGCGCTCGGCTGGAACGCGCCCGAGCATGTGTGCGTCGTCCTCGGCACCGCTCCCGACGGGGACTCCGAGCTCACCGTCGAGGCCATTCGGCGGGCCGCCCGGCATGCCAAGCTCCAGGTGCTCACCGGGGTGCTCGGCGACCGGCTCGTCGTCATCGCCGGCGGCAGCGACAATCCGCTCGCCGTCGCCAAGTCGCTGATCGGGCCTTATGCGGCCGGACCCGTGGTCGCGGGGCCCGTCGTACCCGATCTGCTGGCCGCCACGCGATCCGCGCAGGCCGCCGCGGCGGGGCTCAAAGCCGGTACTGCCTGGCAGGACGCCCCGCGCCCGGTACTGGCGGACGATCTGCTTCCGGAGCGCGCCATCGCGGGTGACCCGAGCGCGCGCGAGCAGTTGGTGGAGGAGATCTACAGACCACTGGAGGAAGCCGGTTCAGCGCTCCTCGAGACGCTCTCGGTCTATCTCGAACAGGCGAGCAGTCTCGAAGGCGCCGCGCGGATGCTCTTCGTCCATCCCAACACCGTGCGCTACCGGCTTCGACGTGTGACTGACGTCACCGGCTGGTCGCCCTCCGACGTACGTTCCGCGTTCACGCTGCGGATCGCCCTCATCCTGGGGCGTCTGGTCGACGGAGATATCCAGCTCTAGGCTTTTGTCGGGGGTCCACAAAACCCCCTCCTGTTCTTCGTCCCTGTCCCCACGGGCGGCCGTGCCCGTCCACAAGAGAGAGTGTGAGAGTGCTCGTACTCGTCGCTCCCGGCCAGGGCGCCCAGACGCCCGGCTTCCTGACCCCCTGGCTCGAACTCCCCGGTGCCGCAGACCGCGTCGCCGCGTGGTCGGACGCCATCGGCCTGGACCTCGCCCACTACGGGACCCAGGCCGACGCGGACGAGATCCGTGACACCTCGGTGGCCCAGCCGCTGCTGGTCGCCGCCGGAATCCTGTCCGCCTCGGCACTCGGTGCCGTCACCCCGGGCGCCGTCGCGGGCCACAGCGTCGGTGAGATCACCGCCGCCTCCTTCGCCGGTGTCCTCGACGAC
Organism: Streptomyces sp. NPDC087859; assembly: GCF_044742595.1. NCBI lineage: Bacteria > Bacillati > Actinomycetota > Actinomycetes > Kitasatosporales > Streptomycetaceae > Streptomyces > Streptomyces sp. NPDC087859. Next base: position 311,689 of record NZ_JBIUUU010000003.1, read on the forward strand.
ACCGCCGCGCTGACCCTCGTACGCAAGCGCGGTCTGGCCATGGCCGAGGCCGCCGCGATCACCGAGACCGGGATGTCGGCGCTGCTCGGCGGCGACCCCGAGGTGAGCGTCGCGCACCTGGAGAAGCTCGGTCTGACCCCGGCGAACGTGAACGGCGCCGGCCAGATCGTGGCCGCCGGCACCATGGAGCAGCTCGCCGCGCTGAGCGAGGACAAGCCCGAGGGCGTCCGCAAGGTCGTCCCGCTGAAGGTGGCCGGCGCCTTCCACACGCACCACATGAGCCCCGCGGTCGACGCGCTGGCGAAGGCCGCCGAGGCCCTCACGCCCGCCGACCCGAAGCTCCCCTACGTCTCCAACAAGGACGGGCAGACGGTCGCCACCGGCGCCGAGGTCCTGGCGCGTCTGGTCGGCCAGGTCGCCAACCCGGTCCGCTGGGACCTGTGCATGGAGACCTTCAAGGAGCTCGGTGCCACGGCCCTGATCGAGGTGTGCCCCGGCGGCACCCTCACCGGTCTCGCCAAGCGCGCGCTGCCCGGCGTGAAGACGCTGGCGCTCAAGTCCCCCGACGACCTCGACGCTGCTCGCGAGCTCCTCGCAGAGCACAGCGCCTGAAAAGGAGCCAGAGAGCAATGTCGAAGATCAAGCCCAGCAAGGGCGCCCCGTACGCGCGCATCCTCGGTGTCGGTGGCTACCGGCCGACGAGGGTCGTGCCGAACGAGGTGATCCTCGAGACGATCGACTCGTCCGACGAGTGGATCCGCTCGCGCTCCGGCATCGAGACCCGGCACTGGGCGAGCGACGAGGAGACCGTCGCCGCGATGTCGATCGAGGCGTCCGGCAAGGCGATCGCCGACGCCGGGATCTCCGCCGAGCAGATCGGTGGCGTGATCGTCTCGACCGTGTCGCACTTCAAGCAGACCCCGGCCGTCGCCACCGAGATCGCCCACAAGCTCGGCACGGACAAGGCGGCCGCCTTCGACATCTCGGCCGGCTGCGCGGGCTTCGGCTACGGCCTGACCCTCGCCAAGGGCATGATCGTCGAGGGCTCGGCGGAGTACGTCCTGGTCATCGGCGTGGAGCGGCTGTCGGACCTGACCGACCTGGAGGACCGGGCCACGGCCTTCCTGTTCGGTGACGGTGCCGGCGCGGTCGTCGTGGGCCCCTCCCAGGAGCCGGCCATCGGCCCGACGGTGTGGGGCTCCGAGGGCGACAAGTCCGACACGATCAAGCAGACCGTGGCGTGGACCGAGTACGACAGCAAGGACAAGTTCCCCGCCATCACGCAGGAGGGCCAGGCGGTGTTCCGCTGGGCCGTCTTCGAGATGGCGAAGGTCGCCAAGGAGGCGCTGGACGTCGCCGGCATCACCGCGGACGAACTGGACGTCTTCATTCCGCACCAGGCCAACGAGCGGATCATCGACTCGATGGTGAAGACACTCAAGCTGCCGGAGTCCGTCACGGTCGCGCGTGACGTACGCACCACCGGCAACACCTCGGCCGCCTCGATCCCGCTCGCGATGGAGCGGCTCCTGGCGACCGGCGAGGCGAAGAGCGGCGACACCGCGCTCGTCATCGGCTTCGGGGCGGGTCTCGTCTACGCCGCGACTGTCGTTACCCTCCCCTAGGCACTCCGTGCCGGATCAGCAACGATCCGGTCCGGAACGCACTGCCAACCCTCTGGACAACAACGAAGGAGCGCCTCTCATGGCCGCCACTCAGGAAGAGATCGTCGCCGGTCTCGCCGACATCGTCAACGAGATCGCCGGCATCCCGGTCGAGGACGTCCAGCTGGACAAGTCCTTCACCGACGACCTGGACGTCGACTCGCTGTCCATGGTCGAGGTCGTCGTCGCCGCCGAAGAGCGCTTCGACGTCAAGATCCCGGACGAGGACGTCAAGAACCTCAAGACGGTCGGCGACGCCACCGACTACATCCTGAAGAACCAGGGCTGATCCCCGGATCAGTCCATTGCCCCGCCACCCGGCGGTGGCGCCGCTGAATCCTCGTAATCGTTGGAGAAAGATTTCCCGTGAGCCCGACCAATCGCACCGTGGTCGTCACCGGTATCGGCGCAACCACACCGCTGGGTGGCGACGCAGCCTCTACCTGGGAGGGTCTGGTCGCCGGCAAGTCCGGCGTGAAGCCCCTGGAGCAGGAGTGGGCGGCCGACCAGGCCGTCCGTATCGCGGCGCCCGTCGCCGTGGAGCCGACCGAGGTCATCCCGCGGCCGCAGGCCCGGCGCCTGGACCGGTCGGCGCAGTTCGCGCTGGTCGCCGCCCAGGAGGCGTGGGCCGACGCGGGCTTCACCGGCAAGGCCGGTGAGGACGGTGCCGTCGACGCCGACCGCCTCGGCGCGGTCATCGCCTCCGGCATCGGTGGCGTCACGACGCTGCTCGACCAGTACGACGTGCTGAAGGAGAAGGGCGTCCGCCGCGTCTCCCCGCACACCGTCCCCATGCTCATGCCGAACGGCCCGTCCGCCAACGTGGGTCTCCTCGTGGGCGCCCGCGCCGGTGTGCACACCCCGGTCTCCGCGTGCGCCTCGGGCGCCGAGGCCATCGGCTACGCCATCGAGATGATCCGCACCGGCCGCGCCGACGTCGTCATCGCGGGCGGCACGGAGGCGGCGATCCACCCGCTGCCGATCGCCGCGTTCGGCAACATGATGGCGATGTCCAAGAACAACGACGACCCGCAGGGCGCCTCGCGTCCCTACGACACCGCGCGCGACGGCTTCGTCCTCGGCGAGGGCGCCGGCGTGATCGTCCTGGAGTCCGCGGAGCACGCCGCCCGGCGCGGTGCGCGCGTGTACGCCGAGGCGGTCGGCCAGGGCATCTCCGCCGACGGCCACGACATCGTGCAGCCCGAGCCGGAGGGCCGCGGTATCGCCCAGGCCCTCAAGAACCTGCTCGCCAACTCCGACCTGGACCCGGCGGAGATCGTGCACGTCAACGCGCACGCCACCTCGACGCCGGCCGGTGACGTGGCCGAGCTGAAGGCGCTGCGCAAGGTGTTCGGCGACGAGGCCGACCACTTCGCGGTGTCCGCCACGAAGTCCATGACGGGTCACCTGCTGGGTGGCGCCGGCGGTGTGGAGTCCGTGGCGACGATCCTCGCCCTCTACAACCGTCTCGCCCCGCCGACCATCAACGTCGAGAACCTCGACCCGGAGGCGGAGGCCAACGCCGACATCGTCCGTGGTGAGGCGCGCAAGCTGCCCGTCGAGGGCCGTATCGCCGCGCTGAACGACTCGTTCGGGTTCGGCGGCCACAACGTGGTGCTGGCGTTCCGTACGGTCTGAGAGACCTCCGTACACAACTGAAGGGCCCCCACCGGTGGGTGGGGGCCCTTCGGCATGTCCGGATTCCTAGACGACCTGGTGCAGCCAGCGGACCGGGGCGCCCTCTCCCGCGTATCTGAAGGGCTCCAACTCGTCGTCCCACGGCTTGCCCAGGAGCTTGGCGATCTCTGCTTCCAGATTGGTCTCGCCGCCCTGTGAGCGGGCCAGTGCCGCTCTCAGACGGTCCTCGGGGATCAGGATGTCGCCGTGGATGCCCGTCACCGCGTGGTAGATGCCGAGGTCGGGGGTGCAGCTGTAGCGCTCGCCCTCGGCGGTGGGGCAGGGCTCGGCCGTCACCTCGAAGCGCAACAGGTGCCAGCCGCGCAGGGCCGACGCCAGCTTCGACGCCGTGCCCACCTCGCCCTTCCAGGAGAACTCCGAGCGCCAGGTGCCAGGGGCCGCCGGCTGCCGGATCCAGTCGAGGTTGACGCGCGTGCCGAGCACCCCGGCGACGGCCCACTCGACGTGCGGGCACAGCGCGCGCGGCGCGGAGTGCACGTACAGAACTCCACGTGTCGTCACCGGGACCTCCGGGCAGAGCGGGACCATTGTGCGAATGGGCGGAACGGTGGTGGCGGCAGCCACGTTGATGGCGAGGCTACCGTGCGGCGGCGCAAGGAGTGTGACGTACCGTCGGTCCCGGTGCCCCGAAACGCCCGCCATTCACCCGGCAGGACGCTAGTACGGGTGTGAGCCGTTGCACGGCGACGGCTGGTGAGGGTCGGGAACTCCCGTGCGTTGGTATGGAGGGGGACGAAGTTCGCGGGGGACTGCATGTCGACCGAGGGGATCACCAAGGGATGCGGAAGCGAAGCCACCGCTCGCGCGCCGTTCTCGCCGTCGTGACGGCGACCGTCCTGGGCGCCGCCGGCTGTGACGCCGTCGGCGGCAACGAGTCGGCACCGTCCGCCTCCGGCACCGAGGCGCAGAGAGCGAAGCCCTCCCCCACTCCGACGACGCCCGCCTGGGACTCCAGCCCGTCCTCCCTCGCCGCCGTGGGCGACTCCATCACCCGCGGCTTCGACGCCTGTTCGCTCCTCCAGGACTGCCCGGAGGCTTCCTGGGCGACGGGCAGCCGCGCCGAGGTCGACAGTCTCGCCGTACGGCTGCTGGGGTCGGCGAAGGCGGTCTCCCACAGCTGGAACTACGCGGTCAGCGGGGCGCGGATGACCGATCTGGCCGGGCAGATGGCGCAGGCCGCAGCGAAGAAGCCCGGGCTGGTGACGGTGATGGCGGGGGCCAATGACGCGTGCCGGGACTCCACCTCGCTGATGACGTCCGTGGCCGACTTCCGGGCGCAGTTCGAGGACGCGATGAGCACCCTGCGCGACGCGGCGCCCAAGGCGCAGGTGTACGTGGCGAGCGTGCCGAACCTGAAGCGGCTGTGGTCCGAGGGGCGCACCAACCCGATGGGCAAGCAGGTGTGGAAGCTCGGGATATGCCCGTCGATGCTGGGCGACGCGGATGCCCTGGACACGGCGGCGACCGAGCGGCGCGACACCGTGCAGGACCGGGTGGAGGCATACAACAAGGTCCTGGAGGAGGTCTGCGCCAAGGACGAGCGGTGCCGTTTCGACGGGGGCGCGGTGTACGAGTTCCGGTTCGGCACGGAGCAGCTGAGCCATATCGACTGGTTCCACCCGAGTGTGAACGGGCAGGCCAGGCTGGCCGAGATCGCCTACCGGGAGGTCACGGCGGAGAAGGCGTGACCTAGAGTTTTGAACATGAACGAACTCTTCGGCACACTTCCCGACGGCACCCCGGTCCACCGCTGGACGCTGGAGCGGGCCGGCGTTCGGGTCAGGGTGCTGTCGTACGGCGGGATCGTGCAGTCCGCCGAGGTCCCGGACCGGGACAAAGGCACCGGGAACGTGGTGCTGGGGTTCGCGGATCTGGACGGATATCTCACACACACCGGGCCCTACTTCGGTGCGCTGATCGGCCGGTACGCGAACCGGATCGCCGGCGGCCGATTCCCGCTGGACGGTGTGACGTACGCGCTGGCGCCCAACAGCGCGCCGAACTGCCTGCACGGCGGCGAGCGCGGCTTCGACAAGCGCGTGTGGGACGTCGCGCCCGTCGAGCACGGCATCCGGCTCTCCCGGGTGAGTCCGCACGGCGAGGAGGGCTTCCCGGGCCGGCTGGAGGTCTCGGCGACGTACACGCTGGACGCGGAGGGTGCGCTGCGGATCGCGTACGAGGCGGTGACGGACGCGCCGACGGTTCTCGCCCTGACGAACCACAGCTACTTCAACCTGGCCGGCTCCGGTGACGCGTGCGGCCATGAACTGCGGATCGCCGCCTCCCGGTTCACGCCGGTCGACGCGGACGGGATCCCGACCGGGGTGCTCCAGGACGTGACCGGCGGGCGCTTCGACTTCCGGGAGAGCCGGAAGGTGGGCTCGGCGTACGACCACAACTTCGTCCTCGACAAGGGGGTGACGCGGTCGCCGGCCGAGGTCGCCGAGCTGCACGACCCCTCCACCGGGCGGGTGCTGACGGTGTCCACCACCGAGCCGGGCCTGCAGCTGTACACCGCGGACCACCTGGAGGAGCCCTTCGTGCCCTGCGAGGGTGTCGCGCTGGAGACCCAGCACTTCCCGGACTCCCCGAACCGGCCGGAGTTCCCGAGCACGGTGCTGCGGCCGGGCGAGGTGTTCCGGTCGGAGACGGTGTACGCCTTCTCCACGCGCTGAGGCCCCGCCGGGGGTCGCGGAGAACGACAAGCCCCGGCCCGGGTGTCAGGTCCCGGACCGGGGCTGCTCGTGGGGAGACTTATCCCGGATCAGACGTTAATCGTGGCGGTGAGGCGACGGTCCGTGATCGAGCGGCCGACCTGGATCTCGTACGAACCCTTCACAAACGACCATGAGCCCTCCGCGCCCTCTCCCCCGGTCCATGTCTCGAAGGCGCGGCGCGGGATCTCGACGGTGACCTCGGTGCTCTCGCCGGGCGCGGCCTCGACGCCCGCGAAACCGGCCAGCTGCCGCTCGGGGCGGTCGGGGCCGGGAGCTTCGGCCGGGGCGAGGTAGACCTGGACGACCTCGCGGCCGGTGCGCTCGCCGGAGTTGCGCAGGCGGACGCGGACCGTGGCGCCCTCGACCTGGACGGACTCGTACGTCCAGTCGGTGTAGCCGAGGCCGTGGCCGAAGGGGTACGAGGGGGTACGGCCCTCCTTCGCCCAGGCGCGGTAGCCGATGAAGACGTCCTCGGTGTACGGGAGTTCGCCGTCCGCGGGGATCACCCGGGTGACCGGGGCGGCGTCCAGGGACCCCCAGGTGGTGGGCAGGCGGCCGCCGGGCTCATGGGCGCCGGTGAGGACGTCGGCGAGGGCGGCACCGCCCTCCTGGCCGGGGAACCAGCTCAGGAGTACGGCGGCGACGTCGTCGCGCCAGGGCAGTTCGACCGGGGAGCCGGAGTTGACGACGACCACGGTGTTCGGGTTGGCGGCGGCGACGGCGCGGACGAGGTCGTCCTGGCGGCCGGGCAGTTCGAGGTCCCCCCGGTCGAAGCCCTCGGACTCGACGCGGTCGGTGGTGGCGACCACGACGACGGCGGTGTCGGCGTTCCGGGCGGCCTCGACGGCCTCGGCGATCAGCTCGTCGGCGTCGCGCCGCGGCTCCTGGTGGGCGAGCGCGAAGGCGATGACCATGAACGGGATGCCCTCGGGCAGCTGGAAGACATAGGTGAGGGAGACCTCGACCGGCTCGCCCGCGGTCAGTTCGACCTCGCCGTGCGGCACCGGGGAGCCGAAGAAGGCCTCGAAGGGGTCGCTGGTGTCGGCGGGGAGCTGGAGGTCGTCGTAGTACGTCGTGCCGTCGACGGTGAGGGTGAAGGCGCCGACGCCCTTGATGCCGAAGGTGTGGGTGCCGCTGTCGCGCGGGGTGAAGGTGCCGGTCAGCTCGATGGTGTGGAGCGTGTCGTGGGTGACGCCGTCGGGCAGGTCGTTGCCCATCCACTGGATCTGGCCGTTGGGGGCGTTGCCGGTGCCGATGACCTTGCCGTCGATGTCGCGGCAGACGGCGCGCAGGGTGAACCCCTTGTCGGCGACGGCGAGTTCGGTGTTGGGGTCGGCGCCGACGGCGTAGGTGAGGGTGCCCTCGGGAAGGGCGGCGGTGAGGCCGTCGAGCGGGGAGACGATCCGGGGCGGGAAGACGGTGGCGGAGCCGCCGCCGAGGACGCGGGCGTCGCGGGCGGCGGCGCCGATCAGCGCCACGGTGCCCTGCTTCAGCGGCAGCGCGCTGGTCTCGTTGCGGACCAGGACGAAGGCGCGGCGGGCGATCTCGCGGGCCAGCGCCTCGCCGTCGATGGTGTCCGGAAGCTCGGTGACGACCGGCTCGGCGCTCTCCAGGATGCCCACGCGGGCGGCGAGCCGCAGGACGTTGCGTACCGCCTCGTCGACCTTGGCCTCCTCGACCTCGCCGTCGCGGACGGCCTGGGCGAGGGCCTCGCCGTACACGGTCTGCGGGCCCGGCATGGCGACGTCGAGGCCGCCCTCGATGGCGCCCTTCGTCGAGCGGGCGGCCATCCAGTCGGAGACGTTGTAGCCGTCGAAGCCCCACTCGCCGCGCGCGATGTCGTTCACGAGGTGGTGGTGTTCGGTCATCGTCACGCCGTTGACCTGGTTGTACGCGGTCATGATGCCCCACGGGTGGGCGTTCTCGACGATGAGCTCGAAGGGCCGCAGGTAGAGCTCGCGCAGGGCGCGCTCGGAGACGACGTTGTTGACCGTGAAGCGGTCGGTCTCGGCGTCGTTGGCGACGAAGTGCTTGACGGTGGTGCCGACTCCGCCGGACTGCACGCCGTTCACATAGCCCGCGCCGATGAGTCCGGTGAGGTACGGGTCCTCGCTGTAGGCCTCGAAGTGGCGGCCGCCGAGCGGGGAGCGGTGCAGATTGACGGTGGGGGCGAGCAGGACGTGGACGCCCTTGCGGCGGGCCTCCTGGGCGAGCAGCGCGCCGGCGCGGCGGGCGAGTTCCGGGTCCCAGGTGGCGCCGAGCGCGGTCGGGGACGGCAGCGCGATCGAGGGGTCGTCGGCGGTCCAGCGCACGCCCCGGACGCCGATCGGCCCGTCGGACATGACGAGGGACGCGAGGCCGATCTCGGGCAGGGCGGGCAGCGTCCACATGTCCTGGCCCGCCAGCAGCCGGGCCTTCGCGTCCAGGTCGAGCTTGCCGAGAGCCGCCTCCACGGCAGCCTCGCGTGCCTGGTCCGCCGGGGTGGAGTGGGTGCCCGCCATTGGGTCCTCCTGGTTTCGGGTCCGTGCCGTTCCCCCATCGTGCACCCGTTACCTGTAGACCGGTAGGTTTCGTTATCTGGCCGTTACATATGGCATACGGTCATGCCGTACGGTGACCCCATGAACGCCAGGGTCAGGAGCGAGGAACGACGCGCGGAGATCGTCCGGGCGGCCCTGGAGGTGATCGCCGAGCGCGGCTACCGCGGGGCGAGCCTCGCCGCCGTCGCGGAGCGCGTCGGGCTCACCCAGCAGGGGCTGCTGCACCACTTCCCCACGAAGGAAGCCCTGCTGGTCGCCGTGCTCAAGGAGCGGGACCAGTGGGACGCGGTGCCGGACACCCAGTGGCGGATCGATCTGCTCGCCTCGCTCGTCGAGTACAACGCGATGCGGCCCGGCATCATCCAGACCTTCTCGGCGCTGCTCGGCGAGAGCGTGACGGACGGGCATCCGGCGCGCGGGTACTTCACCGAGCGCTATGCGCAGGTGCGCGAATCCATGGCGGCGGTGCTGCGTGCCGAGTACGGGGACCGGCTGCCGAACGGGCTGACGCCCGAACGCACGGCGCCGCTGCTGGTGGCGGTCATGGACGGGTTGCAGTACCAGTGGCTCCTCGACCCCGATTCGGTGGACATGCCGGGAGCGTTCCGGGACTTCCTCAGTCTGCTGGGCGAGAACCCCGCGAACCCCGAGAATCCTGAGAACCCGGACTGACCGCGGCGACCACCTCCACCTCGATCCGGGCCTCCGGCCGGAACAGCTTCGGCACCTCGAAGGTCATGCTGGTGGGCGGGGTCCCGGTGAGGAACTCCCTTCGTACGGCGCCGTATTCCTGGAGCCTGTCGATGTCGGTGAGGTAGGTGCGGATGTTGATGACGTCCGCGAGGGTGCCGCCGTGGGCCTTCAGCAGGGCGGCGATCGTCTCGAAGACGCCTCGGCTCTGCTCGGCGAGGGTCTCTCCCTCGGCGATCTGTCCGGAGACGAACAACAGGGCGCTGCCGTCGGCCTGTTCGACTCGGGCGACCTGGGAGTAGTAGGGGCTCAGGGGCTGGGGCGCGGAGGCGGGGTTGTCGATGGTGACCTTCATGGATCTCCCTTGTCTGCGAGGTCAGGCGGTGCGGATGCGGGCCGCGGCCCGGGAGATGTCCTCGCCGGGTGCGGCGACCCGGCGGTAGTGCTCCGACGCGGCCTCGATGACGGGCAGTCGCGCCGTCTTCGTGGCCAGGTCGAGGTCCTTCAGCGCGAGCGTGGTGTCGAAGTGCACGCCCTCGGCGTGGGCGCGGGCGACGACTCCGGCGAGGGGGCCGCTCGCGAGGGCGGTGCGGGCCGTGCCGCCGTCCAGGCCGAGGGCGTCGGCGAGCCGCAGGGCTTCGGCGACCACCGCGATTGCGCTGATGACGGCCGAGTTGAGGACGAGCTTGAGGGCGGCGCCGGAGCCGAGGGGTCCCGTGCGGGTGACGTTGCCGAGGGGGGCGAGGAGGTGCTCGACGCCGGTCGTGTCACCGCCGGCGAGGATGCCGAGGGCGCCCGCGGCCGCCTTGTCGGTGCTGCCCATGACGGGGGCGTCGACGAGGGTGACGCCTTCGGGCAGTCGGGCTGCGAGGCGGTGTACGGCGTCCGGCCCGACGGTCGACATCTCGATCCAGTGGACGCCCGGCCGCAGGGCCTGCGCGGCGGCCCCTGCCACCGCCTCCAGCGCGTCCGGGCCGGCGAGCATGGTGATGACGGCGTCGGCGTCCCGGACCGCGTCGGCCGGGGAGGCGGCGAGTCCGGCGCCCTCTTCGACGAGCGGGCCGGCCTTCTCGGCGGTGCGGTTCCAGACGGTCAACGGGTGGCCCGCGGCAAGGAGTCGGCGGGCCATGGGGGCGCCCATGTGTCCCAGGCCGAGGAATGCGATGTGCTCCATGGCGCCGACGCTATGTCCGCCCCTGAGATGCGACAAGCGAATGTCTAGCATGGCTCCCATGCCGTCTCCGCATGAGTCGCCCGATCTCTCCACCGTCTGGCTGCGCGCCTTCCTGGAAGTCGCCCGCCGGGGTTCCTTCACGGTCGCCGCGCGGACCCTCGGCTGGACCCAGTCCGCGGTGTCCCGGCAGATCTCCGCGCTGGAGTCGGCGCTGGGCGGGGCCCCGCTCTTCGACCGGCTGCCGCGCGGCGTACGGCTCACCGAGGCGGGCCGGGTGCTCGTGCCGCACGCGGAGGCCGTCGTCGAGGCGCTGCACGGGGCCGGGCGCGAGCTGGCGGCGCTGCGCGAAGTGGCGGGCGGACGGCTGCGGTTCGGGGCGTTCGCCACGGCCGACGCGGCGCTGGTGCCGCGTGCGCTCGGTGCCTTCCGCGATCGCCATCCGCGCGTGCGGGTCTCGCGCGAGGAGGGGTTCACGCCGGTGCTCCTGGAGCGGCTGACCGCGGGTCACCTGGATCTGGCGGTCGTCTCCACGACAGGCCACACGCCGCTGGACCCGTACGAGCTGCACCACCTCCTCGACGAGTCCCTGTACGTCGCCGTCCCGGCCGGGCATCCACTGGCGGGCGACGGCCCGGTCCGGCTCGGTCAACTCGCAGACGCCGACTGGATCTCCGGCAGCGCGCGTCCGGAGGGCACGCTGTTGGACGCCGCCCTGCGGCAGGGCTTCCGGCCGCGCGTCGCGCACGTCGTCGCCGAGTGGACCGCCAAGCAGGGCTACGTCGCCGCGGGCCTCGGCGTGACGCTGGTCCCGGCGCTGGCGGCGGAGTCGGTACGGCCGGACGTCGCGCTGCTGCCGGTGCTGGACGAGGAGGCGCCGGCGCGGGCGGTGTACGCGGCGACGGTACGGGGACGGGCGCAGGCGCCCGCGGTGGAGGCGTTCGTGGGGGCCTTGCGGGAGGCCGTGCGGCGCATCCCGGGTTGCTGAGTGCTGTTCCGTGTGCGATCGTCCGCGGCGCCGTCGTGGCTGGTCGCGCAGTTCCCCGCGCCCCTTGCGGGCGCGGCACCGCGCTGATGAACCCCCCTCCCGAGTCACACCCCATGGCGTAGACCACTTCCGTCACGCATACTGCCGCCGTCGGCACCACCACGCTCCCCACGGCGACGGAAGGCTGAACTTTCTTGAATTCCCTACGTGTTCGGGTCGGTGTGATCGGGTTCGCCCTGATGGCCGGGCTCGCGATACCCCAGGCCGCCGAGGCGGCTCCCACCGCCACCGTCGAGGAACAGCGGCTCGACAAGGCCGTGCCGCAGGAGATTCTGCGGCGCTCCGGGTTCGACTCCGTGGCACCGGAGTTCGCGCGGGAACTCGGCTCGGCGCGCAGCTACGCGCAGGCCCGCCGGATCGTCGCACGCGAAGGATCCGCGCTGTGGAAGCGGGCCGTCGACCGGGCGCAGGGGCGGGGGCCGGCCGGGGGTGATCTGAGCCGGGACGACGACCGGCCGTTGTACTGGGCGCGGTTGGGGATGACGCGGGAGGTGCGGACCTGGGAGCCGGGGTTCGAGCTCGGCGACAGGCAACGGGCCGCGCTGCTGGACGAGTTGGAGCGGACCTCGCGGGGGCAGACCGCCATCCGGTATCCGTCCGGGAAGAAGGTCAAGCGGATCCTCGTCACCGGGTTCGATCCGTTCACGCTGGACCGGGACATCCGCATCTCCAATCCGTCCGGGGCGACCGCGCTCGCGCTCGACGGCACGGTGATCGAGACGGCACAGGGACCGGCGCGGGTGGAGACGGCCGTGTTCCCCGTGCGCTGGCGGGACTTCGCGGAGGGGACGGTGGAGCGGACGTTGCGGCCGTATCTGAGGAAGGCCGACCTCTTCACCACGGTCAGCCAGGGGCGGGTCGGGCGGTTCGACATCGAGCGGACCAACGGGGCCTGGCGGGGCGGGTTCCCGGACAACGAGAACATCTCCCGGACGGAGACCGTCCCCGTCACCGATCCGGCCTCGCAGCCGCAGTGGACGACGACGACCCTGCCGTACAAGGAGATCGTGGCGGCGAGTACGGGACGCTTCCCCGTGTACGACAACACGAGCGTGACCGAGATCCCGGCGGGCGGGACGGTACCCGTCGTACGGGCAGACGGTCCGACGGCGGGGTCGACGGCGCGGGCCGGGGGCGGCGGGGACTACCTGTCGAACGAGATCGCCTACCGGGCGACCCTGTTGCGCGACCGGTCGGGCCTGCACGACGAGCTGCCCGGCGGCCATGTGCACACGCCGGTGCTGCAGTTCGCCGCCGGCAACACCACCGAGGTCACCGACCCCGACTTCGTGCGGAACCGGCTGGACATCATCGCCCAGGTGCGGTCGATCGTGACCGTGGCGGTCAATGAGACGGGGCGAACGCGAGACTGACGCCGAGGCCGGCCAGGACCGAGCCGATCACCTTGTTGAGGATCTTCTGGCCGCGGAGCATCAGGGTGCGCATGCGGTCGTGCGAGAAGAAGACCGCGACGACGCCGAACCACAGCAGGTGGGCCAGCGACATGAACAGGCCGTAGCCCACCTGCTGGTAGACGGGGGTGCCGGGGCTGACGACCTGGGCGAAGGTCGAGACGACGAACAGGGTCGTCTTCGGGTTGAGGACGTTGGTGAGGAAGCCGGCGCGCAGAGCCTTGAGCGGGGTCAGGTCCGACGTGGTCTCCAGGTCGACCTGGACCTCGCCGCGGGTGCGGAAGGTGCGGACCCCGATGTAGACGAGGTAGGCCGCGCCGACCAGCTTGATCACCGTGAACAGGAAGGTGGAGGAGGCGATCAGCAACCCCACGCCGAGCATCGTGTAGGTGACGTGCACGAGGACGCCGGCGGCGACGCCGAGCGCGGCGAGCAGGCCGGTGCGGCGGCCGTGGAGGTAGCTGTTGCGGACGACCATGGCGAAGTCGGCGCCGGGGGCGATGACGGCCAGGACGGTGATGACGGCGACGGCGAGTATCTCGGTCAAGAGGTGATCCCCTCCGTGTCGTTGTCGTTGTCGTCGGAGTCCTCGCGGATCTCTTCCCCGAGCAGTTCGCGCGCCATCAGAGTGGCGCCCGCGACCGCGCCCGGCATCAGGAACACCGCGACGAACGGCACCAGGAAGGCCACGGCGAGGGGGGTGCCGAAGCCCCAGATGAGGGTCTTGCGGGAGCGGAACAGGGCGAGCCGGTCGCGGAGTTCGACGCCGCGGCGCTGGAGGGCCACGGCGGCGAGTTCCTCGGTGAGGAAGAAGCCGGTGACGAAGAAGCCGATCACCGGGACGACGGTCTGTCCGACGAACGGGATGAAGCCGAGGGCGAAGAGCAGGACCGCCCAGACCAGGGCACGGACCACGATCCGCAGGCTGTCGCGGCCCGAGATCCACAGCTCGCGCCAGAGGGGGAGGCCGGACTCGGGGGCGGTGCCGTCCGGGGACACATCGCGGTCGACCGTCTCCGAGAGGCTCTCGTAGAAGGGCTGGCCGATCAGGAGCGTGACCGCGGTGAAGGTCAGGACCGCGAGGAGGAGGGCGAGGGCCCACAGCACGACGGTGAGGAAACCGCGGAAGAGGCCGAGCCAGGGGCTGGACCAGTCGTCGGCGAAGGGAGTGGCCCAGCCGATGAAGTCCTCGCCCCAGACGGCGAGCGAGACGAGCGCCGCCGCGTAGAGAACGAGGGTGATCAGGCCCGGTATCAGCCCGAAGCCGTACTGCTTGCCGTGCCGGGCCACCCATCGCTGGCCCTTCAGCAGATATGTGAAGCCCACCCCAAGATCGCGCATGGGGGAACTCTATCGGGCGCCGGTGACAGGGTTCCCGGCCGTGGCCGCCGCCGAACTCCGCCCCCGTTCTGGTGGCTCGGCTCAGCGGTCCCGCTTCTGGTCACCCCGGCACCACCGCCACCACGACCCCCCGCTCATCCGCCGGACTCACCGCCGCCTGCACCCGCACCGCCGCAGCCCGGGCCACCCGGCCCGCACGCGACGCCCCGGCCAGCAGCACCGGCTGGAGCTGCTCAAGACCCGCCACCAGCAGCTCCTCCCCGGCGATCAGCACCGGACGGGCCGCCTTCGTGGTCGCCGCCGCCGCTTCCGTGAGGTCGGCGAGGGGCTGGAGGGAGGCGCGGACCACGCCCGCGCCCGCGGCGGCCGCGCGTTCCGCCAGGGCGAGCTGGAGCGGCATCAGTGGGGCCAGTGCCGCGGTCAACGCGTCGGCGATGCGGCGGAGTTCTGGGGAGGAGTCGCGCAGGATCTCCGCCGCCGTACGGATCACCGGGGTCAACGCGAGCAGGGTGCCCGCCGCCAGCCCGGCCGCCGCGGGCAGCAGCGGGGACATCGCCTCCACCAGGTCGCCCAGCGCGGTCGCGAACTCCTCCACCGCCGGCTCCACCGCGTCCAGCACCGGCAGCAGGCTGTCGCCCAGCGCCATCAGCAGGGCCTGGGCCGGTTCGCTGACCGGGTGGACGGCCAGGGGGGCGCCGCTCGTGCCGAGCCGGGTCAGGGTGTCCACGATCCGGTAGAACGCCTCCTGCGCCTGCGGCGACGCGCTCGCCTCCGCCAGCTCCGCCGTCGTCTCGCGCAGGACCCGCAGCACCTCCTGGCCGGAACCGTCCCTGGGGTCGAAGGTGTTGATCGCGATCTTCGTGATGTTCCCGGCCGTGTCCAGGAGTTGGCCGGTGATGTCGCTGGTGCTGCGCGCCATGCGCAGCATGTCTTCCCTGCTGGGAAGAGGGGGGATCGGTGCCATGAGGAGCTCTCCTCGTGTCGCCAGACAAGCCGCCGTTGCCGGGTCCGTCGCCGGGTGTCCCGAGGTCAGCATGCCCCGTCCGGACCTCTCGGGATGCGCCATCCGGGGCATCCGTGACACGAACTCCCTCTTGTTCCGGTTGAGTCGAACAGGTACATGTCGCCGTACCGATCTCAGGAAGCTCCCGGAGGAGGTACGACGCGTGCGCACCACGAGAACCGCACCCGCGAGACCCGTACTGATCGCCACCCTCGCCCTCACCACGGCAGGCGCACTGCTGCTCACCCCGCACACGGCCGGCGCGGAACCCGCACCGCCCGTCATCCGGGACGAGGCCCCGCTCGACCAGCGGGCCGCACAGGCCCCCGCGAGCGCCGCCAAGAGGGCCCTCGCCGACGAACAGGCGGCCGGTGGCGCGGTCCGCGGCTACCCCCGCGAGCAGATCCTCTCCCCCGACCCGGAGAACCCCGCCGACAAGTCCATCAAGCTCGGCCTCACCCCGTACCACGCGATCGCCCCGAAGCTGAACGCCGTCCAGGCCCTCGGCGACCGCGTCAGCGTCGAGGTCGCCGGACGGTCGGCCGGCGGGCACCGGCTCTACCTCGTGACCGTCACGGCACCCGAGACGGCCCGCCAGGCCCGCGCCCAGGAGCGGATGCGCGACCTCATCGAGAACTCCCCCGCACAGGCCGCCAAGTCGCCCGAGATCAAGGCCGGTTACAAGGCGCCCGTCTTCTTCAACAACAACATCCACGGCAACGAGTGGGAGGGCACCGACGCCTCCCTGAAGCTCATCGAGCAGCTCGCCACCGCCACGGACTCCAGGACCCGGGACCTGCTCGCCCACTCCCGGCTCTACTTCAACATCACCGCCAACCCGGACGGCCGTATCGCCGGCACCCGCGCGAACGCCAACGGCTTCGACATGAACCGGGACTTCGTCACCGCCTCGCAGCCCGAGGTGCGGGCGATGCGGCAGATCGAGATCGACAAGCAGCCCGCCGTCATGCTCGACCTGCACGGCTACGTCAACGGCACCCTCATCGAGCCCACCACTCCCCCGCACGGCGAGAACTACGAGTACGACCTCTTCCTGAAGAACACCTACGCCAACGCCCTCGGCATGGAGGCCGCCGTCAACGGCCTCGGCTACACGCCCGCGAAGGACGGGGTGCAACCCGCGCAGATCCCCTTCCGGGACCAGGAGGAGGGCTGGGACGACTGGCCGCCGATCTTCACCCCGCAGTACGCGGCGTTCCACGGCACGGTCGCCGCGCACACGGTCGAGATCCCGTTGCAGGTGAACAACGCGGCCTACGACAGCCTGCCGGTGGCGGAACTGCGGCGCCGTTCGGCCGTCAACGTGGACGTCGCCGGTGCCGCCATCCGCGCCACGCTCGACTTCGTCCGGGCCCACCGCGCCGCGCTGGTGAACGACCAGATCGAGGTGTTCCGCCGCGGGGCCACGGGCGCCGCGCAGATCCCCGTCTCCTCCGAGACGGTCCCCGGAGTCCCCGGCATCGGCCCCGAGGACGTCTACACGACCGTCTTCCCGCGCGCCTACGTCCTGCCCGGCGGCCCGAAGGCCACCGCCACCGCCCGCCTGGTCGACCACCTCCTCGCCAACGACGTCCGCGTCACCCGCGCGAGCCACGCCTTCCGGCTCGGCGGAAAGACGTACGCGAAGGGCTCGTACGTCGTCGACATGCACCAGCCCAAGCGGGGCCTCGCCAACGTGCTGCTCGCCGACGGACGGGACATCAGCGACAAGGTCTCGGTGATGTACGACATCTCGGGCTGGAGCCTGGGCCGGCTGTGGGGCGCCCCGGTGGAGCCGGTGACTTCCGGGACCCTCAAGGGCCTCGCGCTGCGGTCGGTCAGCGAGGCCGCGGCCGTCGGCCACGTCGCCCCACGCGGCGCCCTGCGGCTGCGCCTGGACGACCCGCAGGCGATCGCCGCCGCCAACTCCCTTCTCCAGCAGGGTGTTCCGGTACGACGGACAGCCGACGGTGGCAGCGCGATCGTCCCGGCGTCGGCACGGCGTAAGGCCGCCGAACTGGCCCGGACGTACGACGTGGCCTTCGACGCGACGACCCTCACCGGCACCCAGGCCCTCCACCGCACCCGCGTCGCCGCCGCCGTGACCTCCGGTGAACTCTTCGCGCTGCGTGAGATGAACTTCGAGGTCACCCCGGTCTCGACGGCTATCGCCAACGCGGGCTTCGACTGGTCGTCGGCGGACGTCCTGTTCGTGTCCACAGGGCTGGAGTACGGCGCTCTCACCCCGTCCGCCCGCACGGCCCTGGACGCCTTCCTCGACGCCGGTCACGGTCTCGTCGGGCGCGGGGTCACTGGAGCCGAACTCGCCACCGCCACCGGCCTGCTGGCCGCGAAGCCGGTCGAGGGCAACGGGGACGCCAACGGTGTGGTGCGGGTGGTGAACTCAGGGCCGGTGACCGCGGGCGCTCCCGGGCACGGCTTCGTGTACGCGCCGGTCTGGTTCACGGACCTCGGCCCGCAGGTCCGCGTGGAGCAGTCGTACGCGACCGGTAACCCCCTTGTCTCCGGGCACTGGCGCCCATCGGCGGACGGCAGCGGCGGCCCCCTGGCCGCAGCCGGACAGCCCTCGGTCGTCAGCGGTCCGCAGTCGGTCCTCTTCGGCACCGAGCCCCTCTTCCGGGATCATCCGAAGGGAGAATTCCCGCAGGTCGCAGGGGCGTTGTTCCGCATGGCCGGCGTCGGCTAGCGGTGTAGATCAGTCAAGGAGAGCGGATGACACAGGAGATACACGGCACCGTCGCCGACGGCTTCGAGGCGGTGCGCGAGGAGTTCGCCGCGATCGTGACCGGTGAACGCCCCGACTACGAGGGCCAGTTGTGCGCGTACGTCCATGGCCGCAGGGTCGTGGACCTGTGGACGGGCGACGGCAACGACGCCGACTCCCTGCACGCGGTGTTCTCGTCGACGAAGGGTGCCGCGTATCTCGTGGCCGCTCTCCTCGTCCAGGACGGCACGCTCGAACTGGACCGCAAGGTGACGTACTACTGGCCGGAGTTCGCGGCCGAGGGCAAGGGCGCGCTGACCCTGCGCGAGCTGATCACGCACCGGGCCGGGCTGGTCGGGCTCGACGCCGGGTTCAGCCGGGACGAGCTGGCCGACGACCGGGTGATCGCCGAACGCCTGGCCGACCAGCGGCCGTTCTGGCGCCCGGGCACGGCCTTCGGCTACCACGCCCTGGTGATCGGCGCCCTCACCGGCGAGGTCGTACGCCGGGCGACAGGCCGTTCGATCCAGGAGCTGTGGGAGGAGCGGATCCGGGCCCCGTACGGCCTGGACTTCCACCTGGGCCTGCCCGCGGCCCTGGAACCGCGGTACCGCTCCGCGCAGCCGATGATCCCCACGCCCGTCCAGCAGGCCGAGATCGATGCCACACCCACCGGCCCGCACACCCTGGCGTCGATCGCGTTCAACACACACGTGCCGAACCCGGGTGACCTGCTGGAGTACATCAACTCCCGTACCGTGCGCGCCAAGGGCCCGGCGTCCGCGGGCGGGGTGGCGGCCGCGCGCGGGCTCGCCGGAATGTACGCGGCGGCGATCAGCGAGATAGGCGACCGGCCACCACTCCTCAAGCCGGACACGATCGCCGAGGTAGGCCAGATCCACTCCACCGGTTACGACCTGGTGGCCCGCCAGCACCGCTCCTTCGGGCTGGGCTTCCAGGCGATCGCCGACAGCCGTCACCCGTTCCTGGGCGCCGGCACGTTCGGGCACAGCGGCGCGGGCGGCTCCCAGGCCTTCGCCGACCCGTGGAGCGGCCTCGCCTACGGCTACACCCGGCGCCGGCTCGCCTTCCCGGGCGGGGCGGCACCGGAGAACGACCGGCTGGTGAAGGCGGTGCACCGCGCGGCGCTGGCGAGCTGACCGACGACAACAGCGAAGGCCGCACCCCACGTCCAGGGGTGCGGCCTCCGTCGTACGCAACGAACGGGTCAGACCAGCGTCACGCTGATGTTGCCGCGGGTCGCCTTCGAATACGGGCAGACCTGGTGGGCCTTCTCGAGGAGGGTCCTGGCGGTGTCGGCGTCGACGTTCGGGATCCGGGCCGAGATCTCGACGATGATCCCGAAGCCGTCGTCGTTCTTGCCGATGCCGACCTTCGCGGTGACCGTCGAGCCGGAGATGTCGGCCTTCTCCAGGCGGGCGACGACGCCGAGGGCGCCCTGGAAGCAGGCGCTGTAGCCGGCGGCGAACAGCTGCTCCGGATTGGTGCCCTCGCCGCTGCCGCCCATCTCCTTGGGCGGGTTCACGACGACGTCGAGCCTGCCGTCCTCGGTGGCCACCCGGCCGTCACGACCGTTCTCGGCGGTCGCGACGGCGGTGTAGAGGACGTCGGTCTGCTGGATGGACATGCGGTGTCTTCCTCCTAGGTCCGCCGCGCTCGCGCCCACGATCGACGACGGGTTTCGGAAAGAAGTTACCGCATGCCGGAAACCGACAGAAGACGTCAGACCTTGACGATCATCTTTCCGGTGTTGTCGCCGCGCAGGACGCCGAGGAAGGCCTCCAGGTTGTTCTCGATGCCCTCGACGACGGTCTCGCGGTACTTCAGCGCGCCCGAGGCGACCCAGGGCCCGACCTCCTGGACGAACTGGGACTGGAGGTCGTAGTGGTCGCTGACCAGGAAGCCCTCGATGCGGCCGCGGGTCGCGATGAGGCGGGCGAGGTTCTTCGGGCCGGCGACGGGCTCGGTGCTGTTGTAGACGGAGATCATGCCGCAGACGGCGATGCGGCCGCCCTCGTTGAGGGAGCCGATGGCGGCCTCCAGGTGGTCACCGCCGACGTTGTCGAAGTAGACGTCGACGCCCTCGGGAGCGGCGGCGCGCAGCTGCTCGCCCACCGGGCCGTTCTTGTAATTGAAGGCGGCGTCGAAGCCGTACTCCTCGACGAGGAGCTTGACCTTCTCATCGGAACCGGCCGAGCCGATGACCCGCGAGGCGCCCTTGAGCTTGGCGATCTGACCGACCTGGCTGCCGACGGCACCGGCCGCGCCGGACACGAAGACGCTGTCGCCCTCCTTGAAGACGGCGGTGCGCAGCAGGCCGGCGTAGGCGGTGAGGCCGGTCATGCCGAGGACGCCGAGGTACGTCGACAGGGGCGCGGCGTCCGGGTCGACCTTCACGGCCTGCGCGGCGTCGAACGTGGCGTACTCGCGCCAGCCGCCGAAGTGCAGGACGTGGTCGCCGACGGCTATGCCCTCCGCCTCGGAGGCGACGACCTCGCCGACCGCGCCGCCCTGCATCACCTTGCCGAGCTCGAAGGGGGCGACGTAGGACTTCGCGGCGCTCATGCGGCCGCGCATGTACGGATCGACGGACAGGTACTTGTTCCGTACGAGGACCTGCCCCTCGGCGGGCTGCCGGATCTCCGCCTCGACCAGGGCGAAGTCCTCGGTCTTGGGCCAGCCGACGGGGCGGGAGAGGAGGTGCCACTCGCGGTTGATCATGACGGAACCTTTCAGATTTACTTCAGTACCTTAAACAACCATGCTCCTGAATATTTCAGGTTGTCAAGTAATGGGAGTACGCTGGGGCCATGGCCACACCACAGAAGACCGCTCGTCCCGATGCGCTGACCCTTGAGGTCGTCGAGCTGATCGGGGACGTCGTGGCCCGTTTCTACGCGGATTTCGAGGACGCGGCGGCGGAGCACGCGCTGACCGGGGCGCAGGCTCGGCTGGTGAGTCTGCTGGCGCTGGAGCCGTTGCCGATGCGGAAGCTGGCGCACAAGTTGCGGTGCGAGCCGTCCAATGTCACCGGGATCGTGGATCGGCTGGAGTCGCGGGGGCTGGTGGAGCGGCGGCCGGATCCTGCGGATCGGCGGGTGAAGCTGGCGGCGGTGACGGAGGAAGGGCGGGCGGTGGCTCGCAGCCTTCGGGAGTCGTTGCGGTTCGCCCGGGAGCCGTTGGCGGGGTTGTCCGATGCGGAGCGGACGGTTTTCCGGGATCTGTTGCGGCGGATGCTGGGGGTTTGAGGCGGGGGGTGCGCGCCGGGCTGTTTTCGCCCCCGCCGCCCTTACCCGTTCCCATCCCCAGGGGCTGCCGCCCCTTCGACCCCGCCCCCAGGGGGCTGCGCCCCCTGGACCCCCATCGGCCCTGAAGGGGCCTCGTCCTCAAACGCCGGACGGGCTGGAAGATGCGGACCGGCGTCGAGGGGCGCAGCCGCCTTCGGGTGGGTGGGGGATCGGGACGGCAGGCCTTCGTCCTCGGACGCCCGACGGGCCGAAAGACACGGACCGGCACCGAGGGGCGCAGGCACCTGCGGGTGGGTGACGGACCGGCATGCCCCTGGAGTCGTCTCCTGTGACCCCAGGCGGGGCACCACCCGCGCCGGCGCAACGGCGAGCAGGGGACGTACCGGGGGGTGTCCGCCCGCAGCGTCGGGCGACCAACCAAGAGCACAGCCCCAGCACACAGCACCGCCCGACCGAGGACGGACACCCCCCGGTGCGGCACCGACCCCCAACCGGACCGGCATGCGCGACGCACGCCCCCACCGAAGCCGCCACGGGCCGCCGCAGGCATCCACCCGCCTAGGTGCACCACCACAGGAAGCGTTCGCACGACTGGGTCGGGGACGGGGCTGCCGTCGGGTCCGAGGTCGTCGGGTTCGACGTGGGGGTCGCGGAGGACGCCGGGGTCGTTGCCGCCGGGGCGGATGTGGTGAGGTTCGGGGCGGAGGCTCCCGCGGACTGGGTGCCCTTGTCGGGGCCCTTGGACTCCGAGGCCGAGGCCGAGGCCGACGGGGACTTCGAGGCGTCCGGTGATACCGAGGGCGGCGGGGTGGTTCCGTTCTCGTCGGTCAGCGGCTCGGCCGGCTTGCTCGCCTCCGCCTCGGCCGCGCCCTCCGCCGACTCACCCCCCGCCGCAGCGGGCGTCGACGACGAGCCGGGAGCGTCCATGCCGAGCTCCGCCAGGCTCAGACCACCGGCGGCAAGCAGGAAGCCCGCCGCGATCAGCAGGGTCCGCCGGCGCCGACGACGGTGCGCCGCCGCTTTGCGGTCACGGCGACTCGTACCACCGACGGCACCGCCCTCGTCGTCGTCCTCGAACTCGTCGGAGTCGTCGTAGCCCTCGGGCTCCTCATCGACCTCGGCAGCCCTGCCACCCCGGCCCCGCGCACGTCTTCGCGCCGCCCGACCACCACCCGCGGGCACGCCCACGGTCTCAGCCGCCTCGGCCCGCTCGTCACTCTGGTCGCCGCTCTCCGCGTCACCGCTCTCCGCGGCACCACCGCCCTCGGCCCCGTCGCCGTACGCCTCATAGGCGTCAGCGTCCGCCCCCGTGCCCGCCTGCTGCTGCATATACAGCTGTTGCGGCTGGGCGGCGGGATGCGGCTCGGCCGCCGCGTACGCGTGGAGTTGTTGAGCTGGGGTGCCGCAGCCCGGGCAGGCGAGGGCTCCGTTGAGGTGCCTTCGGCACGGGAGGCAGTAGTCCATGACGCGGGAAGATTAAGTTCCTGAGCGGCGGCGTTCCTAGAGGCTGCTGTGAAGGTTGTGTGGGGAACCAGCCATTCCGGCGCGGCGAGTTGAGGATCTTCTGCCCTCAAACCACCTGATCGCATCGAAAGCGACATCGCGCCGCAGCGGACCGGTTCCCCCTCCGCTCACGTTTCCTTACGGGTCGTCATGACGCGCTGGATCAGGATGAACGCACACAGCAGCACACCCGTGGCGATCTTCGTCCACCAGGAGCTGAGCGTGCCCTCGAACTGGATGATGCTCTTGATCAGCCCCAGGACGAGGACGCCGAACAGCGTGCCCACGACATAACCCGAACCACCCGTCAGCAGCGTGCCGCCGATGACCACCGCGGCGATCGCGTCGAGCTCCATGCCCACGGCGTGCAGCGGGTCGCCGGACTGGATGTAGAGCATGAAGAGCAGGCCCGCCAGAGCCGAGCAGAAGCCGCTCATCGTGTAGACCGCGATCTTCGTGCCGCCCAGCGGCAGGCCCATCAGCAGGGCCGACTGCTCGTTGCCGCCGATGGCGTAGATCCGGCGTCCGAAGCGGGTGTAGTGGAGCAGGTAGAACGCCCCGGCCAGGACGAGCAGGGCCACGATGGCACCGATCGACAGGTCCCCCACGCCCAGCGACACCCGCGTCTCGGCCAGACTGCTCACGGCCGAGTCGGTGATGGCGATCGACTCCTTGCTGATGACCAGGCACAGGCCCCGGAAGAGGAAGAGGCCCGCCAGCGTCACGATGAACGGCTGGATCTCGAAGTTGTGGATCACATAGCCCATGAGGAAGCCGCCGAACGCTCCCACGCCCAGCGATATGGGGATGACGACCAGCAGCGGCAGGCCCACGTCCTGCACCAGCCACGCCGTGAGCATCGTCGTGAAGCCGATCACCGAGCCCACGGACAGGTCGATGCCGCCGGACATGATGACGAAGGTGGCGCCGACGGCGGCGACCAGGAGATAGCTGTTGTCGATGAACAGGTTGAGGAACACCTGCGAGTCGCCGAAGCCGTAGTTCACATAGCGGCTCAGTCCGCCGATGTACATCGCGAGGAACAACGCCGCCGTGACCAGGACGGGCAGCCGCCGGTCACCGAGCAGGCGCGCGGCCTTGGACGGCGTACGGGTCTGCGGCGTCGTGGGGGTCTTGGTGGTCGTACTCATCACGACACCTCCATCTTGGGAGCGGAGTCGGCGGGCTCGGCGACCACGGCGGGCGCCGCCGGGGCCGCGGCCTTCGCGCGGGCGCCGAAGACCTTGGCGCGGAACTTCGGGGACTGGAGGAGGCAGACGACGATGACGACGGCGGCCTTGAAGACCAGGTTGGTCTGGGTCGGGACGCCGATCGTGTAGATCGTGGTGGTCAGGGTCTGGATGACCAGGGCTCCGACCACCGTGCCGCCGATCGAGAACCGGCCGCCCAGCAGCGAGGTGCCGCCGATCACCACGGCGAGGATCGCGTCGAGCTCGATCCACAGGCCGGCGTTGTTGCCGTCCGCGGCCGAGGTGTTGGAGCTGATCATCAGGCCCGCGATGCCCGCGCACAGGGCGCAGAAGACGTACACCATGATCTTGATACGGCGGGAGCGGATGCCGACCAGGCGGCTGGCCTCGGCGTTGCCGCCGACGGACTCGACGAGCAGGCCGAGGGCCGTGCGGCGGGTCAGCGCCACCGTGACGGCCACGACCGCAGCGACCACGAAGATGGAGAAGGGCAGGGTCAGCCAGTAGCCGCCGCCGATCAGCTTGTACGGCTCGCTGTTGATGGTGATGATCTGGCCGTCGGTGATCAGCTGGGCCACGCCCCGGCCGGCGACCATGATGATCAGCGTCGCGATGATCGGCTGGATGCCCATACGGGCGACCAGGAAGCCGTTCCAGAGGCCGCAGACGACCGCCGCTATCAGGCCCACGCCCATCGCCAGCAGCACTCCGGCCAGGGCGTCCTGGTCGGACTGGTCGCTGATGTACGAGCACGTCAGCGCGCCCGTGATGGCGACGACCGCGCCGACCGAGAGGTCGATGCCGCCGGTCGCGATGACCAGGGTCATGCCGACGGCCACCAGGATGAGGGGCGAGCCGAACAGCACGATCGAGACGAGGCTGCCGTAGAGGTGGCCGTCCGTCATACGGATGGCGAAGAAGTCGGGTGTGAAGGGGACGTTGACGAGCAGCAGGGCCACCAGGACCACGATCGGCCAGAAGAGGTTGTGGCGCGTCAGTGCTCGCCAGCGGGAGGTGGTGGTCACTGCTGTTCTCCGCTCGCGATGGTCTCGAGGATCTTGCTGGTGGTGATCTCGGGCCCGTTGGTGAGCTGCGCGACCAGCTTGCGGTCGCGCAGGACGCCGATGGTGTGGCTGAGGCGGAGGACCTCCTCCAGCTCGGCCGCGATGTAGAGCACGGACATGCCGTCCTCGGAGAGGGAGACCACCAGCTTCTGGATCTCCGTCTTGGCACCGATGTCGATGCCGCGCGTCGGCTCGTCGAGGATCAGCAGCTTCGGCTGGGTGATCAGCCAGCGGGCGAGGAGCACCTTCTGCTGGTTGCCGCCGCTCAACTGGCCCACCCGGGCCTCCGGGTTGGCGGGGCGGATGTCCAGCGCCTTGATGTACTTGGCGACCAGTTCGTCGCGCTGGGCGGTGGGGATGGGGCGGGTCCAGCCGCGGGACGCCTGGAGGGCGAGGATGATGTTCTCGCGGACCGTCAGGTCGGGGACCAGGCCCTCGGCCTTGCGGTTCTCCGAGCAGAACGCGACCCCGGCGCCGATGGCGTCGTTCGGGGCGCTCATCGCCACCTGCTTGCCGCCGATGGTGACCTTGCCGCTGTCGGGCTGGTCGGCGCCGAAGAGCAGTCTGGCCAGTTCGGTGCGGCCGGAGCCCAGCAGGCCCGCGAGGCCCACGACTTCGCCCTTCTTGATGTCCAGGTCGAAGGGGGCGATACCGCCGCTCCGGCCGAGGCCTTCCGCCTTCAGCAGCGACTCGCCGACGTCCGCGTGGAGTTGGTGGTCGTGGAGCTCCTCCAGCTGGTCCAGGGCCTTGCCGATCATCAGCTCGATCAGCCCGACCTGGTCCAGGTCGCGCACCAGGTGCTCGCCGACCAGAGTGCCGTTGCGCAGGACGGTCATGCGGTCGCAGATCTCGTAGATCTGGTCGAGGAAGTGCGAGACGAAGAGGATCGCGACGCCCTCGTCCCGCAACTGCCGCATCAAGCGGAACAGTTCGAGGACCTCGTCGCGGTCGAGGCTGGAGGTCGGTTCGTCCAGGACCAGCACCTTGGTGCCGGAGCCCGAGCCGTCGCTGTCGCCGGTGCCCACCGACCGTACGATCGCGACCAGTTGCTGCACCGCGAGGGGGTACGAGGACAGGGGTGCGGTGACGTCGATGTCGAGGCCGAGCCGGTCGACGAGTTCCGCGGCCTCCTTGCGCATGCGCTTCCACTGGATGCGGCCGGCGCGGGTGGGTTCACGGCCGATGAAGATGTTCTCCGCCACCGACAGGTTGGGGCAGAGGTTGACCTCCTGGTAGACCGTGCTGATACCGGCGTGCTGCGCCTGCAGCGGGCTGCCGATCCGCACGGTCCTGCCGTCGAGGGTGATGGTGCCTCCGTCCAGGGAGTAGACCCCCGTCAGCACCTTGATCAGGGTGGACTTCCCGGCTCCGTTCTCGCCCATCAGGGCATGGATCTCGCCGGGGAAGAGCCGGAAGTCGACGCCCGACAGAGCCCTTACCCCCGGAAACTCCTTGACTATGCCCGTCATCTCCAGGACGGGCTGCGGCTCTGCCATGGCAGCGCTCCTCTTGAACTCGTGCAATCGGTTCAGGCCCGCGGGGAGCCTCCGTGAGCCGAACCGAGCCGCGCTCGGTTCGGCGGGAGGCTCCCTGCCGGTGGTGCGGTCGGTCATCCCCGCGATCGGTCAATACCGCGGCCGGCCACTCACTACAGCGATCGATCCGGCACCGCGACCGGTCAGCACCGCCGCTCGGTCGACGCCCCAACCAGCAGGCACCACCGCTCGGTCGGCTCCGCCGGTCGGTCGGCACCCCCGGTCGGCAAGCACCGCCACTCGGTCGGCACCCCCAATCGGTCGGCACCCCCAATCGGCAAGCACCGCCGCTCGGTCGGCACCCCCAATCGGCAGGCGCTCCCGATCGGTCAGTACCGCCGGTCGGCAAGCGCCGCCAGTGGGTCGGCACCCCCGGTCGGCAAGCGCCCCCCGGTCGGTCAGTACCGCCGGTCGGCAGGCACCGCCGCTCGGTCGGCTCCGCCAGTCGGCAAGCACCGCCACTCGGTCGGCACCCCCAATCGGCAGGCGCTCCCGATCGGTCAGTACCGCCACTCGGTCGGCAGGCACCGCCGCTCGGTCGGCACCGCCAGTCGGTCGGCTCCGCCAGTCGGTCAGTACTTGCGGTCGGGGAGCGCGGCCTTGGCCTGGTCCTGCATGAAGTCGCTCTCCTTGGTCTTGATCCAGCGCTCGACCGAGCCGCCTTCGTGGACCGTCTTGACGACCTCCATCAGCTGGGGGCCGAGCAGCGGGTTGCACTCGACGATGGCGTTGATCTTGCCCTCGGACATGGCGATGAAGCCGTCCTTCACGCCGTCGACCGTGACGATGAGGATGTCCTTGCCGGGCTTCTTGCCGGCCGCCTCGATGGCCTGGATGGCGCCGATGCCCATGTCGTCGTTGTGGGCGTAGAGGACGTTGATGTCCGGGTTGGACTGCAGGAAGGCCGCCATGACCTGCTTGCCGCCGGCGCGGGTGAAGTCACCGGTCTGGCTGACGACGATCTTCCAGTCGTCGGCGTGGTCGGCGTCCATGACCTCCTTGAAGCCCTTGGCGCGCTCGATGGCGGGGGCGGCACCGGTGGTGCCCTCCAGCTGGGCGATCTTCACGTCGCCCTTGAGGCCGGCCTTCTCGATGACCTTCTCGAGGATCTTGGCGGCGCGGCGGCCCTCGTCGGTGAAGTCGGAGCCGACCAGGGTGACGTACAGGGACTCGTCGGAGGTCTCGACCGAGCGGTCGGTGAGGACCACCGGGATCTTCGCGGCCTTGGCCTCCTTGAGCACCGCGTCCCAGCCGGTGACGACCACCGGGGAGAAGGCGATGACGTCGACCTTCTGCGAGATGTAGCTGCGGATGGCGGAGATCTGGTTCTCCTGCTTCTGCTGGGCGTCGGAGAACTGCAGCTTGTAGCCCGCCTCCTTGGCCGCCGACTTCACCGAGTCGCTGTTGGCCGTGCGCCAGCCGCTCTCGGAGCCGACCTGGGAGAAGCCGAGGGTGATCGTCTTGCTGCCGCCGCTGCCGGTGGAGTCGCCGGAGCTGTCGTCCTCCTTGGCGCAGGCGGCCAGGGTGCCTGCCGCCGCGACGCCGATGGCCGCGGTGAGGAAGTTCCTTCTGTTGAGCATGTTCTTCTCCTTTGAAGAGCCGGTCCGGGGAGGACCGCTGTTACTCGCGAGGACCGACTCACTGCGTCCAGCCTGTCGATCATTATTCGAAATATCGGTCACACTGGTGTACGAATTGTGACCGTTGGTGTCGTAGGGCCGTGTCAGTCGGGAGCGGTACTGGCCCGGACGACGAGGTGGGGTTCGATGGCGACTCCGGGCACCCCTGAGGGAGCCCGCCCCTCGATGAGATCCAGCAGCAGGGCGATGCTGTGCTTGCCCACCGTCGCGAAGTCCTGCCGGACGGTGGTGAGCGGCGGAGCGAAGAACTCCGATTCCGGGATGTCGTCGAAGCCGACCACCGCGACGTCCTGGGGAGTGCGCACGCCCGCCTCACGCAGCGCCCGCAACGCCCCCAGTGCCATCTGGTCGTTGGCGACGAAGACGGCGGTGAGTCCACGGCCCACCCAGCCGGCCAGTTCCTGGCCCGCACGGTAGCCCGAAAGCGGACTCCAGTCCCCCCGCAGCGGCGTAGGCGGCTCGATGCCCGCCGCTTCGAGGGTCGCCCGCCAGCCGGTCTCCCGGTCGGCCGCCTCCTGCCAGTCCTCGGGCCCGGCGAGATGCCAGACCGTCCGGTGGCCGGCGGCCAGCAGATGACCGGTGGCCAGGCGTGCGCCCAGTTGCTGGTCCACGTTGACGCTGGGGATCTCCGCGCCGGACCCGGTACCGACCGCCACCACCGGGAAGGGGTGGCGGAGTTCGGCGAGGGCCTCGACCGCGGAGCGCTGTGGAGCGAGGGCGATGACCCCCTCCACCCCGCCCTCGCTGAGATGGTCCAGGGCCTCGGAGAGCGTCTCCACCGCCAGCCTGCGCAGACTGACCGTCGAGACGGTGTACCCGGCGGCGCGCGCCGCGTCCTCCAGTGCGAACAGGGTGCTGGCCGGTCCGTAGAGCGTGGTGTTGGAGGCGACCACGCCCAGGGTCCGGGTGCGCCGGGTGACGAGTGCCCGGGCGGAGGAGTTGCGGCGGTAGCCCATCTCCTCGATCGCACGCAGCACTCTGGCCCGTGTCTCGTCCCGGACGTTGGGGTGGTCTCCCAGCACCCGGGACACGGTCTGGTGGGACACGCCGGCGAGGCGTGCCACGTCGGCCATGGTGGGCGGCCGGAGCTGCAAGTGGTTCACGGTCGCACCCCCCTGGCGATCACTGATGAAAGCACCACCGACACGATGCTCGTACCTCCTCGGATGCCGGCAGGCATCGATCGGTGAATGCGGAGGTCATTGTGAGCGCTAACAATTCACGGCGGTCAAGAGGGCTGCAGCAGGGAAGGTGTCACGGTTGAATAACGCGCCTGGCTGGGAGAGTTGAGATGCCGGACGGATGTGCACGTCACCAAAACCGTTACGCCGTTCGACCACCCGACCCATTGACACCCCGACCACGTCGTCCTTACGGTCGGGCCAGCATTTCGAACGTGAGCCGAAATTTCGAACAAGCTGGAAAGTCTAGGGAGTAGCTGACGTGCGCATCACGGGAATCAGCACGCACGTGGTCGGGACGCCATGGCGCAACCTGACCTACGTCCAGGTGCACACCGACGAGGGACTCACCGGAGTCGGCGAGACCCGCATGCTGGGCCACACCGACGCTCTGCTCGGCTATCTGCACGAGGCAGAGGCCAACCACATTCTCGGGTCGGACCCGTTCGCTGTCGAGGACCTCGTCAAGCGGATGAAGTACGGCGACTACGGGCGGGCCGGCGAGATCGTCATGTCCGGCATCGCCGTGATCGAGATGGCCTGCTGGGACATCAAGGGCAAGGCCCTGGGCGTCCCGGTCTGGCAGTTGCTCGGCGGCAAGGTCACCGACAAGGTCAAGGCGTACGCCAACGGCTGGTACACCACGGAGCGCACCCCGGAGGCCTACCACAAGGCCGCCCAGGGGGTCATGGAGCGCGGGTACAAGGCGCTCAAGATCGACCCCTTCGGCACCGGGCACTTCGAGCTCGACCACGAGCAGAGCATGTACGCCGTCTCCCTCATCGAGGCCGTCCGGGACGCCATCGGCCCCGAGGCCGAGCTGATGCTGGAGATGCACGGCCGGTTCTCCCCCGCCACCGCCGTGCGCCTGGCCCGGGACCTCGCCCCCTTCAAGCCCGCGTGGCTGGAGGAGCCGGTGCCGCCGGAGAACCTGAAGGCGCTGGAGAAGGTCGCCGCCAAGGTCGACATGCCGGTCGCCACCGGTGAGCGGATCCACGACCGTATCGAGTTCCGCGAGCTCTTCGAGAGCCAGGCCGTGGACATCATCCAGCCCGACGTCGGCCACATCGGCGGCATCTGGGAGACCCGGAAGCTGGCCGCGACCGCCGAGACCCACTACATGCTGGTCGCGCCCCACAACGTGGGCGGGCCGGTACTGACCGCCGCCTCGCTCCAGGTCGGTTTCACCGCGCCGAACTTCAAGATCCTCGAGCACTTCAACGATTTCGCCGACGCGGACATCAAGAAGGTCGTCAAGGGCGCCCCGCAGGTCGTGGACGGCTACTTCCACCTCTCCGACGCCCCCGGCCTCGGAGTCGAGCTGGACGTCGACGCCGCCGCCGAGTTCCCGCAGCAGCAGGCCCGCTTCGACCTGTGGGCCGACGGCTGGGAGCAGCGCAAGCCGAAGGGCACCGCGCAGTGAGCACCGCCGTCGTCGTCGCGGCGCCGGGCGAGCACGAGCTCGTCGAGCACACCCCTCGCGAGCCCGCTGCCGGGGAGGCCCTGGTCCGCGTCCACGCGGTCGGCATCTGCGGCAGCGACCGCGAGGTGTACCAGGGCAACCGGCCCGAGGGGTACGTCCGTTACCCGCTCACCCCCGGCCACGAGTGGTCGGGCACGGTCGAGGCGGTGGGCTCCGGGGTTCCGGCCTCGCTGGTCGGCCGCAAGGTGGTGGGCGAGGGCTTTCGCAACTGCCAGGTCTGCGACCGCTGCCACGCGGGCGAGACCACGCTGTGCACGGCGGGCTACGAGGAGACCGGGTTCACCCAGCCCGGTGCCATGGCCACCACGCTCACGCTGCCGGCCCGGCTGCTGCACGCCCTCCCGGACGACGCCGACCTGACGGCGGCGGCACTTCTGGAGCCCGCCGCGTGCATCGCGGCCGCCGCGCTCAAGGCGAACGCGCGGCCCGGTGAGCGGGTCGCCGTGGTGGGCACGGGCACGCTCGGGATGTTCGCCGTGCAGTTCCTGAAGGCGGGTTCGCCCTCGGAGCTGCTGGTGGTCGGTACCCGCCCGGACCGTGCGGAGTTGTCGAAGAAGTTCGGCGCCACCGACTTCCGCACCCGGGACCAGGAACTGCCCGACGACTTCGACGTCGTCATCGAGACCGCAGGGTCGGCCTCCGCCGCGAACACCGCGGCCGCGCTGCTCAGGCGCGGTGGCCGGCTCGTCCTCACGGGTATCCCGGCGCCGGGTGCCGACGGCCTCGACCCGACCGATCTCGTCGTACGGCAGCTGGAGGTGCACACCGTGTTCGGGGCACCGCCGGACGCCTGGGCGCACACCGTGCGGGTCTTCGGGGCCGGGCTGCTCGATCCGCTGCCGCTCGTCACGCACGAGCTGCCGCTGGATGAGTTCGCGCAGGCCATCGACTTGGTGGGGTCCGGCGACCCGAAGGTCGGCAAGGTCCTCCTGCGACCGTGACACACCTCTGAGCCGTACGCCGGTGCGGGGTACCTGACGACTTCGTACCGGCGTACACCCAAGGCCTTCCCCAGAGCCGCGACCCTCGTCCGAAATATCGAACCTGAAGGACAGCTTGTGACCGACACCACCGCCAGCGCGGCCCGACGACCCGGTGAGCAGGCGCTCGCTGCGCTCGGCCTGAACGCGCCCGCGCACGATCCCGCCGACGCCTCCCCGCACTCCTTCCCCGGAGGCGGACGCTGGCGCACCGAAGTGCCCTCCGTGGAAGGCCCCGAGGCCCTCGCCGTGGTCCTCAAGGAGACCTCGCGGCTCGATGTGCCGGTGCACCGGGTCAGCCAGGGCAGCGGCGTGTGGATGCTCACCGACGCCGAGATCACCGAGATGGTGGAGGCGACCGCCGAGCGCGACATCGAGCTCTGCCTGTTCACCGGCCCCCGCGGCACCTGGGACATCGGCGGCTCGACCCGGACCGACTCCCGGGGCGGCGGGCTGCGTGCCCGGGGGCACGACGCGGTCGCCGGGTGTGTCGAGGACGCTGTCCGCGCCACCGAGCTGGGTGTGCAGTGCCTCCTCGTCGCCGACGAGGGCGTGCTGTGGGCGCTGCACCGGGCGCGGGTCGCCGGGATCATCCCGGCCGACACGACCCTCAAGGTGTCGGCGCTGATCGGACCGGTGAACCCGGCCGCGTACGCCGTCTACGAGAACCTCGGCGGCGACTCGATCAACGTGCCCAGCGACCTGACACTGGATCACCTCACCGAGATCCGCCGGGTGTCGGGCGCTCCCATGGACATGTACATCGAGGCCCCCGACGATCTCGGCGGCTATGTGCGGATGTACGAGGTCGCCGAGCTGATCCGGCGCGGCGCACCGCTCTATCTGAAGTTCGGCCTGTCGAAGGCCCCGGGGATCTACCCGTACGGGCATCACATGCGCGAGCTCACGCTGTCCACCGCCAAGGAAAGAGTGCGGCGCGGACGGCTCGCCCTGGACCTGCTCGCACGGCATGGAGCGGACGGCGACATGGCGCCGCTCGGCTCGCGACTGCCGGGCGCGCTCAAGCGATTCGAAACGCCTGCATAACGTTCCGGACAACGCCCCTTCACAGAAGTCCACGGAGTCACACAGACTCCGACACAACTTCTCTCGGTCGACCCGCACCACCGACAGGCGCCCGCACCGCCGGATCGCCCCATGGCCTCTAGAACATCAAGGAAGATGATCATGCTGAACCGTAGAGCCGCCCTCTCCGCCATAGCCACCTCGGCCGTCCTCGCCCTCACCCTGTCCGCCTGCGGCCAGGACAGCGAAGGGGGCAGTGCGGAGGAATCGGGCAGCGCCAAGGGCGGCACCATCGGCATCTCGATGCCGACCAAGTCCTCCGAGCGCTGGATCGCCGACGGCAAGAACGTCGTGGCGGACCTGGAGGCCAAGGGCTACAAGACCAGCCTGGTCTACGGCGAGGACGACCCGGAGAACCAGGTCTCGCAGATCGAGAACCTGATCACCAAGGGCGTCAAGGCGATCATCGTCGCGGCGATCGACAACAAGTCCCTCAACGGCGTGCTCCAGCAGGCCAAGGACGCCAACATCCCGGTCATCGCCTACGACCGCCTCATCCTCGGCACGGCCAACGTCGACTACTACGCGTCCTTCGACAACACCAAGGTCGGCGAGCTCCAGGCCAACTACATCGTCGAGAAGCTCGGTCTGAAGGAGGGCAAGGGCCCCTTCAACATCGAGCTGTTCGCCGGCTCCAACGACGACAACAACACGAAGTACTTCTTCGGCGGCGCGATGAGCGTCCTGAAGCCGTACATCGACAGCAAGAAGCTGGTCGTCCAGTCCGGCCAGACCGGCCTCACCCAGGTCACCACGCTGCGCTGGGACGGCGCCACGGCGCAGAAGCGCATGGACGACATCCTCACCAAGTCGTACTCCAGCAAGAAGGTCGACGCGGTCCTCTCGCCGTACGACGGCATCTCGATCGGCATCCTGTCGGCGCTGAAGTCCGACGGCTACGGCACCAAGGCCAAGCCGCTCCCGGTCCTCACCGGCCAGGACGCCGAGCTCGCCTCGGTGAAGTCGATCATCGCGGGCCAGCAGACGCAGACCGTCTACAAGGACACCCGTGAGCTCGCCAAGGTCGCCGGCAGCATGGTCGACGCGGTCCTGAACGGCAAGAAGCCGGAGACCAACGACACCAAGACCTACGACAACGGCTCCAAGGTCGTCCCCGCCTTCCTCCTGAAGCCGGTGAGCGTCGACAAGAGCAACTACAAGCAGGTCCTGGTCGACGGCGGCTACTACACCGAGGGCGACCTCAAGTAGTCCTGCACCGCCTGTAGACAGAACAGAGATTGGAAGGCACGACCATGGCGGGACCCGTCCTGGAAATGCGCTCGATCGTCAAGACCTTTCCCGGTGTCAAAGCGCTCTCGGACGTCACACTGACCGTCCGGCAGGGCGAGGTCCACGCCATCTGCGGTGAGAACGGCGCCGGCAAGTCCACCTTGATGAAGGTGCTCTCCGGCGTCCATCCGCACGGCACGTACGAGGGCGAGATCCTCTTCGAGGGAGAGAGCTGCGCGTTCAAGGACATCCGCGCGAGCGAGGATCGCGGCATCGTGATCATCCACCAGGAACTCGCGCTGGTGCCCTACCTCTCCCTCGCGGAGAACATCTTCCTCGGCAACGAGCACGCCAAGGGCGGGCTCATCGACTGGCGCGAGACCCTGCGGCACGCCAGTGAGCTGCTGCGCCGGGTCGGTCTGAGTGACCACCCGGAGACCCGCGTCGCCGACATCGGCGTGGGCAAGCAGCAGCTCGTGGAGATCGCCAAGGCGCTCTCGAAGAAGGTGAAGCTGCTCATCCTCGACGAGCCGACCGCGGCTCTCAACGACGAGGACAGCGGCAAACTCCTGGATCTCATCCTGGAGTTGAAGAAGCAGGGCATCACCTCGATCATCATCTCCCACAAGCTCAACGAGATCCGCAAGGTCGCCGACTCGGTGACCATCCTGCGCGACGGGCAGACGATCGAGACGCTCGACGTGAAGGCCGAGAGCACCAGCGAGGACCGGATCATCTCCGGCATGGTCGGCCGCGACCTCGACCACCGCTTCCCCGAACGCACCGCGTACAAGGGCGAGTCGGAAGAGGCCCCGGCGCTCGAGATCCGGGACTGGACCGTGCACCACCCGATCGACCAGGCGCGCAAGGTGGTCGACGACGTGTCGATCAACGTCAAGCGCGGGGAGATCGTCGGCATCGCGGGCCTGATGGGTGCGGGACGTACCGAACTCGCCATGAGCGTCTTCGGCCGCTCCTACGGCCGGCACGCGGGCGGCACCGTCCTCAAGGACGGCACGGAGATCCGTACCAAGACCGTGTCCGAGGCGGTCGGACACGGCATCGCGTACGTCACCGAGGACCGCAAGCACTACGGCCTCAACCTCATCGACACCATCAACCGCAACATCTCGCTCAGCGCGCTGGGCAAGGTGGCCAAGCGGGGGATCGTCGACGAGCACGAGGAGCGGAAGGTCGCCGAGGGCTTCCGCAAGACCATGAACATCAAGGCGCCGACCGTCTTCGAGCCGGTGGGCAAGCTGTCCGGCGGCAACCAGCAGAAGGTCGTCCTCAGCAAGTGGATCTTCGCGGGTCCCGATGTGCTGATCCTGGACGAGCCCACGCGTGGCATCGACGTGGGCGCCAAGTTCGAGATCTACACCGTCATCGACCAGCTGGCCGCCCAGGGCAAGGCGGTCGTCTTCATCTCGTCCGAGCTGCCGGAACTGCTCGGCATGTGCGACCGCATCTACACGATGGCCGCCGGCCGGCTGACCGGCGAGTTCTCTCGGGAAGAGGCCTCGCAGGAATCGTTGATGCGCCAGATGACCAAGGACAAAGAGGTAACCCGATGAGCACCGACGTGACCAAGAGCCCGGCGGTGGTCCCGCCCGGCAAGAGCGGAGGACCGTCCTCCGACAGCGGGTTGCTGCAGCTGATGCTGGACGGCCTGCGCCGCAACATGCGCCAGTACGGCATGCTGATCGCCCTCGGCCTGATCGTCGCCCTCTTCGCCGTCTGGACCGACGGCGTCCTGCTGGAGCCGCGCAACGTCTCCAACCTGGTCCTCCAGAACGCCTACGTCCTGATCCTCGCGATCGGCATGATGCTGGTCATCATCTCGGGCCACATCGACCTGTCGGTCGGCTCGTTGACGGCGTTCGTGGGCGCGTTCGCGGCCGTGCTGACCGTGCAGCACAACGTGTCGTGGCCGGTCGCGGTGGCGCTGAGCCTGGTGGTCGGCGCGGTGGCGGGCGGCATCCAGGGCTTCTTCATCGCGTATCTCGGCATACCGTCGTTCATCGTCACCCTCGCCGGCATGCTGATCTTCCGTGGCTTCACCGAGATCCTGCTGGAAGGCCAGACTCTCAGCCCGTTCCCGAGCGGCCTGGAGAAGATGGGCAACGGCTTCCTGCCGGAGACGGGCCCGGACACCAACTACCACAACATCACGCTGCTGCTCGGCCTGGTCCTGATCGTCTTCGTGGTCCTCCAGGAGATCCGGGACCGCAAGCGCCAGCAGGAGTTCGCCCTGGACGTGGTGCCGCGCAACCTCTTCCTGCTGAAGCTCGTCTCGATCGTCGCCGCGGTCCTCGTCGTGACGATGCTGCTCGCCAGCTACAAGGGCGCGCCGATCATCCTCCTCATCCTGGGCGGGCTGGTCGTCGGCTACGGCTACCTCATGCGCAACGCCGTCTTCGGCCGTCACATCTACGCGATCGGCGGCAACCTGCCGGCGGCGAAGCTGTCGGGTGTGAAGGACAAGAAGGTCGTCTTCCTCGTCTTCCTGAACATGGGCGCGCTCGCGGCCCTGGCGGGTCTGGCGATCGCCGCGCGACTGAACGCGGCCTCCCCGAAGGCGGGTCTGAACTACGAACTCGAGGCCATCGCCTCGGCGTTCATCGGCGGCGCGTCCATGAGCGGCGGTGTCGGCACCGTCCTCGGCGCGATCATCGGCGGTCTCGTCCTCGGCGTCCTGAACAACGGCATGAACCTCCTCAGCGTCGGCTCCGACTGGCAGCAGGTCATCAAGGGCATGGCCCTGCTGGCCGCGGTCGGCTTCGACGTCTGGAACAAGCGCAAGTCCGGTTCGTAGACCGGATCGACCGGATCGGGCCCCGTCGCAAGGCGGGGCCCTTCCCATGGGAGGAGACAAGCACCGGTGAAGGAACTCTTCGGCGAGCTCGCCGACGGCACCGAGATCCACCGCTGGTCGCTGGAGAACGGCGGCACCCGTCTGAAGGTCCTGTCCTACGGCGGGATCGTGCAGTCCCTGGAGGTCCCCGACCGGCACGGCCGGTACGCCGACGTCTGTCTCGGCTTCGCCCGGATCCAGGAGTACGTCGCCGCCAGCCCGTACTTCGGGGCGCTGATCGGCCGCTACGGCAACCGCATCGGCAAGGGCCGCTACACCCTGGACGGCGAGACGTACCAACTGTCCGTCGACGACGGCGAGAACAGCCTGCACGGCGGCGCCGAGGGCTTCGACCGGCGAGTGTGGGACATCGAGCCGTTCACCGACGGCACCGACATCGGACTGCGCCTGTCCTACACCTCCGCCGACGGCGAGATGGGCCACCCGGGCACGCTCCGGGTGAAGGTGACGTACACCCTCACCGGGCACGGCGACTGGCGTATCGACTACGAGGCCTCCACCGACAGGGCCACCGTCGTCAACCTCACCAGCCACGTCTACTGGAACCTCGCCGGGGCGGGCAGCGGCACGATCGAGGACCACGAGCTCCGGCTCGCCGCGTCCCGCTACACACCCACCGACCCGGGTCTGATCCCGACCGGTGAAGTCGCACCGGTCGAGGGCACCCCCTTCGACTTCCGCGAGACCAAGCCGATCGGCCGGGACCTGCGCGCCGGGCACCCGCAACTGCTCGCCGCCAAGGGCTACGACCACAACTGGGTGCTGGACAAGGGCGTCACGGCCGGGCCGGAGCCCGTCGCGACCCTCCACGAACCGTCCTCCGGGCGCACTCTGAGGATCGCCACCAGCGAGCCGGGCCTGCAGTTCTACTCGGGCAACTTCCTCGACGGCACCCTGGTCGGACCGGGCGGACGCAGCTACCGTCAGGGCGATGCGCTGTGCCTGGAGACACAGCACTATCCTGACTCCCCGAACCATCCGTCGTTCCCCTCGACCGTGCTGCGACCGGGCGAGACGTACCGCACGACGACGATTCACTCGTTCCACGCGTGACACCGTGCCACCTGTGAAACTCCTTCACAGGTGGCACACAATTTCTTACCGGTTTCTCAGCGGTTGAACAGCGCCACCGCAGCCTTCGTATGTATGGGCGGCCCGTGCTCCCCCGCGCGGGCCACCTAAAGACGACGGTCCCGGTCGTCCCCACCGGGTCCGCCCCATACGGAGGTTCCATGGCCGAGAACGTCACCTCGCTGTTCCGAGCCACCGCGGCACACAGCCCGTCGATGGCGGCGCTGACGCGGGCGGCGGGCGACGGGGCGGGCCCGATCGACTTCTGTATTCCGGTCAATCCGTATTTCCCCACACCGGGGATGTGGGACGAGATGTCCAGCCGCCTCCGCGACATCATCACGTACTACCCGAGCAGCGCCGACACCATCACGTCCGAGCTCTGCAATCTGCTCCAACTGCCGCCGCAGGCCGTGGCGATGGGCAACGGCTCGACCGAACTCATCACCTGGATCGACCACCTGCTGGTCCGTGAGTCCCTCGCCATCCCCGTCCCCACCTTCGGCCGCTGGACCGACCAGCCGATGGAGACCGGCAAGCGGGTCGACATGTTCCCGCTCCAGGAGTCCAGCGGCTTCGCCCTGGACCTCGCCCAGTACGCCGAGTTCATCCGGGCCAGGGGGACCCGCGCGGCCGTCATCTGCAACCCGAACAACCCCGACGGCGGCTTCCTGCACAAGCACGCGATCGTGCAGTTCATGGACGCGATGGCGGATCTGGACCTGATCGTCATCGACGAGAGCTTCCTGGAGTTCGCCGACGCGGAGGCGGAGCCGTCGGTGGTGCAGGAGGCCATGCTGCGCCCGAACGTCATCGTCCTGCGCTCGCTCGGCAAGAACTTCGGTCTGCACGGCATCCGCTTCGGCTACATGGTCGCCAACCCGTCGCTCGCCGGCCGGGTCCGCTCGATGCTGCCGAAGTGGAACCTCAACGCCTTCGCCGAGTACGTGGTGTTCATGCTCAAGGAGCACGGCGCCGAGTACGCGCAGAGCCTTCAGCAGGTGTACCGGGACCGGCTGGACATGTCGAGCCAGCTCGCCTCGCTGCCCGGTCTCACCGTCTACCCCTCGCAGGGCAACTTCCTCTTCGTGCGCCTCCCCGTGGGCGCCGAAGGCACCGTGGTCCGGGACCGACTGCTCACCGAGCACCGGATCCTGGTCCGCGAGTGCGGAAACAAGATCGGCTCGTCCAGCCGCTTCCTGAGACTCGTGGTGCGCCCCCAGGTGGACGTCCGTCGCCTGGTGTCCGGCCTGGAACAGGTGCTCTACGGGACCAGGAGGGGAGCCGCCGTGCCCGAGCTGGCCAACGGGACCAGCTACAGCTCGGGTACGGCGGCCGTGGACCGGCTGGTCGGCTCCACGAACGGCGCGGGGGCGCCGCTCGCTCCGCAGGTTCAGCCGATGCCGGTCGCCGCGCCGATGCCGGCTGCCGCCGCCGCGTCCTACGACCAGTCGAACGGGTACGGCACGCCGATGCCCACACCCATGCCGATGCCCGCTCCCATGCCGGCCGCCGCGCAGATGCCGGTCGCACCGGCGGCCGCGGCTCCGTCGCCGTTCGCCGCGCCTCAGGGGCCCACCCCGCCCGGGGTTCCGGCACGGGGTGGGCTCACGGCGGCGCAGGTGCGGGGGACGAACGGGCTGACGCCCGCCCCCGCGTCGGGGTGGCCCAACGCTCAGGCTCAGAGTTGGCCCAACGCGGCGGGGATGGGGCAGACCGGCTGAGTCTCGTCCGCGGGCACGTGGGGGCTGGTCGCTAGACCGGGTTGAGTTTCCACTGTTGGCAGGTGTTGCTCAGCCACGTCCACTGGCGTACGTCCGCCGCGTCCGCCGTGGAGCAGTTCGCCACGTCCG
The DNA here is from genome assembly GCF_044742595.1 of Streptomyces sp. NPDC087859. Lineage (NCBI taxonomy): Bacteria > Bacillati > Actinomycetota > Actinomycetes > Kitasatosporales > Streptomycetaceae > Streptomyces > Streptomyces sp. NPDC087859. The sequence continues at coordinate 351,679 of NZ_JBIUUU010000003.1, forward strand.
CCACCTTGCCGGTGGCCTGGTTGACGATTCTCACCCAGCTGTTGTCCGTGGCGACGAAGCGGAAGCGCTGGCAGGTGTTGTTCAGCCAGCTCCACTGGCGCAGGTCGGCGCCGTCGGCGCTGGAACAGTCGGCGGTGTCCAGGACCTTGCCGGTGGCCACGTTGACGAGGCGGCTGGTGTCGTCGCCCTGGTCCTCGATGCGCCACTTCTGGTTGTTCCCGCCACCGCAGGTGTACTGCTGGACGTTGGCTCCGTCGGCCGCCGAACTCCCGGCGACATCAAGGCACTTGCCGCTGTTGCGGTTGGTGATGGTGTACGTCGTGGAGGTGGCCGAGGGTTCGCCCGAGGGACCGGTCAGGCTGGACCCCAGCGCGACCGGCGTGCCGAGGTTGGGCGTGCCGTCGGAGTTCCAGGTGAACTTCTGCGCGCGGGTCGTACGGCCGTTGTCGCAGCCGTCGGAGGCGGAGTCGTTGGCGTGGTAGACGATCCAGTTCTCGGTGCCGTCGGGCGAGGTGAAGAAGCCGTTGTGGCCCGGGCCGTAGACGCCCGCCGAGTCGTTGCGCTGGAAGACCGGTGTGGACTTCTTCGTCCAGGAGGAGGCCGCCAGCGGATCGGAGCCCGTCAAGGTCAGCTGGCCGAGCTTGTAGTCGGGGGTCCAGCAGCCGCTGCCGGAGTAGACGAGGAAGGTCCGGCCGTTGCGCTGGAGGATCTCGGGACCCTCGTTGACCGTGCCGTTGCGCTCCCAGTCGTACGTCGGCGTCGAGACGGTGGAGAAGCCGGTGGCCAGGGTGTACGGGTTGGACATCCGGGCCGCGACGATGTTCTGCGTGCCGCCGCCGCTCGCGCTGCCGAACAGATACAGCTGGCCGTTGACGGTCGCGACCGTCGGGTCCAGCATCCAGGCGGAGTTGAGCTGGTTCCTGTAGGTGTACGGGCCCGTCGGGTCCGACCCGGCGCTCTCCAGGACATGGGTGCGCTGGGTGGGGTTGTAGTCGGAGACGTTCTGCCCGGCGACGTAGTACAGGTACCACTTGCCGTTGATGAAGTGCATCTCCGGTGCCCAGATGTTGCAGCAGCGCGAGGCGGCGTCGCCCGTCCACACCTGGATGTTGGGCGCTGTGGCGAGGCCGGCCAGGGTGGCGGACTTCCGCATGGTGATGACGTTGGTCCAACTCGTCGTCAGCAGGTAGTAGTTGCCGTTGTAGTACGAGATCCAGGGGTCGGCGCCCTTCTGCGTCTTGACCGGGTTGGCGAACGAGGCCGCGCTCGCGGAGGACTGCCCGAGTGAGAGGGCGAGGACCAGCGCGGCCAGCAGGGTCAGTAGGCGACGGGCCATCCGCTGCTCCAGTTCAGAAGGTTGATGCCGAGTTTGGGGGTGCCGTTGTCGTTGCCGTCGTAGTAGTGGTAGACGATCAGGTCACCGTCGGAGTCGCTCATGACCGACTGTCCGCCGGGGCCGATGTACCGCCCGTGGGACTCGAGGACGGGTGTCCCGCCGTTGTTCATCATCGAGACGCCGTTCTTGTCGTAGTACGGCCCGGTGACGCTGGTGGCGCGGCCGACCTTGACCTTGTACGTGGAGCCGGTGCCGGCGCAGCAGGTGTCGTACGAGGCGAAGAGGTAGTAGTAGCCGTTGCGCTTGACGATGTACGGCGCTTCGACGGCCTTGGTCCCGGTGGGGCGGGACGCGAGGGAGTAGCGGGTGGTGTTGGAGGAGAGCTGCTTCCCGGTGCCGGGGTCGATCTGGATCATCTTCAGCCCGGTCCACCAACTGCCGAACGAGAGCCACCACTTGCCGTCGCCGTCGACGAAGAGGTTCGGGTCGATGGCGTTGTAGTCGCTGGAGGTGGTGGAGGTGTAGACCGTGCCGTAGTCGGTCCAGGAGCCGGGCAGGCCGGTGGTCGAAGCGGCGAGTCCGATGGCCGACTTGTTGGACCCGAAGGTCGAGACGGCGTAGTACATCAGGTACTTGCCGCCGTGGTACGAGATGTCGGGCGCCCACGCCTCCGTGGCGTACGACGACCACCAGCCCGGCTTGGCCGTGAAGGCGTCGCTCCCGGCCGAGAAGGCGATCCGGTCGGTCGAGGTCCTGTAACCGAGCCCGCCGCCGGTGCCGTAGAGCAGGTAGCGGCCCGCCGATGTGCGGATCATCGTCGGGTCGTGGACGACGGTGGCGCCGGTGACCGTCCCGGGGTTGGGGTACGCGGAGGCGCTGCTGGGGATCAGGGCCAGCAGTAGGGCTGCGGGGAGGGCGAGGAGGGTGGTTCGGACGCGCGAGGTGCGGCTCACACGGACCTCCTTGACGGAAGGGGGGAGATCGTCCGAAATCCCGGACGACGATCGTCAATTCGGACGGACCGTAGAATCGAATCCCTTGCGCGTCAACAGCCCTGACATTCACAGGAGTTCGCAACCAAAGAGATCTTGTACGGAGATCAACCATTGGGGCATAGTCCGTTCACAGCGTGAAGTTCGCGTGAAGACCCCTCGCGCCATCCGTCTTTGCCTGCAAGGAGACCACGGCATGCCCAAGCTCAGACACCTCGCCATGTCCGCCGCCGCGGCAGCGGCCCTCGTGGTCGGTGCGGCCGGTTCGTCCTACGCCATCGACACGGCCAGCTCCAGCAACTCCTGCGGAGCCGCGTACTTCTACCCCGACGGCGACACCTTCAGGATCCTTGACGTCTGTTCGGACGGCAAAGGCGTGCGCCTCCAGTACACGAACCCCACGACGGGCACCCCGTCCACCGGCAACACCAAGATCTCCGTGGACTACACCGGCGGATACACCGGGTGGAACCTGTCCAACGCCTACGTCTACGACACCGACATGAACGAGGCCGCCTGCTTCTACTTCCGCGTCGGCCACGTCGACGACGGCGCCTTCGTCAGCGGCTCCTACGGCGGCTGGAACCTGGCCTGCGCCGCGAACTGACACACGTCGCGCCCCCGGTCCGGAGTCGGAGCGGGGGCACGCGTGCCTGAATGACCGTCAGTGGTCGTTCTCCAGATGCAACTTCAGCAGATCCACGCCGTAGTCACCGCCGTTGGGCGTGCGCACGATGGTGTGGATGTGCTCCTGGGACGGCGTACCGCCGCCCATGCCCATACCGCCGCCCGGACCGCCGCCGTCGGAACTCGCGGAGGCGCTGGGGCTCGCGGACGTGGTGTCCCCCTTGTAGAAGAGCGGAGCCTGGGCGTCGTACTCGATGAGGACGACCGGACTGTGCACCCGGTAGTAGAACGCGGAGTCGTCCTCCGTCTCACCCATCCAGAAGAAGTACGTGTCGTCCAGATACTCCTCCACCTCGGACATCTTGACCTCGGCGTGGCCCTCGTCGAGGTAGCCGACGTACACGCCGACCAGGTCCAGCAGCTTCTTGCGCTGTGCGGAGCCGAGGCCGGAGCCGGGCACACCCTCGTAGGCGAGCTTGAGGTTGTCCTGGCCCGCGCCGGCCTTCATGTCCTCGTTGCCGTTCGACTGCGAGGAGACGGCCTTGGCGCGCTGTGCGGCGGTGAGAGAGCGCACCATGGCCAGGCCGGCCTTGGTCTCCGGCCGGAAGAGGGTGATCTTCTCGCCCTTGTAGGTGGCCGTCGTCGGCTCCGAGCCCATGAAGGTGGGTGTCATCACGACCTGGTCGCCCAGGACGAAGTAGTTGATGGCGACGTGGTGGCCCTCGTACTGGAAGCCCCACGGCTTGGTGGTCGACGGGGTGCCCATGAAGGTGAAGAAGTAGTGGCCCTCGGTGAGCGTCTTCTGGTTGCCGCCGTTGGAGTCGCCCAGGAACGCGTTGAGCTTCATGATGCCGCGCGTCCGGGCGAGACCGTCGGCCGAGAGCGCCCTGCCGAGCAGCGCGTAGCCGAGGTCGCGCTGCTTCTCGGTCAGGTCGCCCATGCGGACGCCCTTGCGGTCGTAGCCGTCGACATTGCTCCACGCCGTCCATTCGTCGGCGTCGATGTCGAACGTGCAGGATGTGCGCTCCTTCGTGGAGAGGCCGTCCAGGAACGCCTGCGCCGCCTTGACCAGCGCGTCCGTGGAGACGTCCGTGGAGTGGATCGAGTACAGGTCCTCGACGACCTCTCCGTCGGTGGTGACGCCCACGACGTCCGCGTACTTGGTCTGGGAGACGCCGGGGCCCATGCCACCGCCGCCCCCTCCCCCGGGTCCGCCGGAGGGCATGCCGCCGGGGGCGGCCGAGGAACCGGAGCTCGCGGTGTCGGAGGAGCTCGAGGAACATCCGGTCATGGTCGCCATCGCGGCGACTCCGCCGGCGAGCAGCGCCTTGTTCATGAACCAGCGGCGGCTGCGTTCGGTTTCGGGGGTGCGGGGTCGGTGTCCGTGCATGAGCCCAAACTCGGTGACCGACCTGAAGCGCCGATGGGAGAAGCCTGTGAGTTCCCCGTGGGCGCCCCGGTCTCCCGCACGAAGATGCCCCAAAGCCCCTGACCGACAAGCAACTTGACGTCTCGTCACTTTGCCGAACTGACAGCCCGCCGACAGCATCCCTTTCTACGGTGCCGTGTTCATGACAGACACTTCGGAAGCAACCCCCACCCCGATCGGGCGCCGCACCGTGCTGATCGCCACCGGAGCCACGGCAGCCGCTCTCGCCGTGACCACCGCCGCGCCCGAAGCCCCCACAGCCGACGCGGCCGACACCGCCCCCGTCGCCGCCGCGGCCGTCTGCACCCTGACGAAGGAGATGACCGAAGGTCCCTACTACCTGGACGGCGCGCTCGTCCGCGCCGACATCCGCGAGGACAAGACCGGCTTCCGGCTCAACCTCGCCCTCACCGTCGTCGACGACGACACCTGCGCCGTGATCCCCAGCGCCCTCGTGGAGATCTGGCACTGCGACGCCCTCGGCGAGTACTCCGGCTACGTCGGCAACAACGGCCACAACGAGCCCGACAACGGCACCTTCCTGCGCGGCGGCGTCCTCACCGACTCCAGCGGCGTCGCCACCATCACGACCGTCTACCCCGGTTGGTACCGCGGCCGGTGCGTCCACATCCACGTCAAGGTGCACACCGGCGTCACCCTCACCTCCGACGGCTCCTTCACCGGCGGCACCGAACTCCACACCGGACAGCTCTTCTTCGACGAGACGATCACCGCGAGAGTCGGCGCGCTCTCGCCGTACTCGGCGAACACGGTCACCCGCACCACCCTCGCCCAGGACTCCATCTACGACGAAGGAGGCGCCGCCTCCGGCCTCCTGACCCTCACCGCGCTGGGGAGTTCACCGTCGGCAGGCTATACCGGGGCCCTGACCCTCGGTATCGAGCGCTGACCCCACCCCCACACCGCCACACCTCCCCGGGTCCCGCCGCCGGCGGCGGGACCCGGGGAGAGCGCTGCATCCGCCGCGCTACGACTCCGGACACTCCTTCCACGCCATGTGGTACACCGTGCTGATGTCCCCGTCCGTCGAGTCCATCGTCATGAAGCTGACCTTGCTCGCGGAGCTCGTCCCCGCGTTGACCCGAAGCTCCGTGTTGATGTTGAAGTTGCGCTGAACCCCGCAGGGCGCCCAGACCAGTTGGGCCCAGTCGGTGGTGTCGGTCGCCTGCCAGTTGTCGTTGTACGGGCCGCTGAAGGGGTGCGTCCGGGACGCCGTGTTGGGTGAGCCCTGGAAGTAGTACGACGCCCTCTGTGTGGCGCTGGCCCCCGACTGGAGGGCGGCGAAGCCCCGGTAGTCGGCGCTGGCGATGGCGTACGTGAAGCCCTGCGGGACATGGACGATCAGGTTGAGCTGACAGTTCTTGCGGAAGGCCGTCGGGTCCGAGTTGCCGCCCGCCTGGGCGAGGTAGTCGCTGTACGTCACCGTGAAGGCGGTGTTGTCCTCGGAGACGGCGACCGCGGTCGTACCGGCCGGACAGCCGGAGCCGTTCACCGTGGCGACCTTGATGACGATCTTGTCCGGCGGCGGGTCCTCGAACCCGTCGGACGGGCCCTGTGCGGGCAGTGCGGTGGTGAGCAGAGCGGCGAGCGCGCCGCCCAGCAGGAGTCCACCAGCCATGGTCTCTCCCTGAAGGGTTGGGGGGTGGTTGGTTGCACCCCGGACCGTAGGGAGGGACACACCTCGCGGTCAGGTCGAACTCCGGCCATTCACAGGTGCGCTTTTCACAGTTTCTTCACAGCGTCTGAACTCTGCGAAAATAAGAGGCCGTTGACGAATCCGTCCCCAGCTCGTTCACAGCCGCACATCAAGGAATTCTTCAGCCGGCCCTCTGACTTCGCCCGGCATGACGGGAAACCACGAGCACGACGAGGAGCAGCAGTCCGGCCGGCACCACAGGGACAAGGGCCACCGGCCTTCACCGTCGTCGACGTGGTGAACGACTGCGCCCCGCTCGCCGACGCCCTGGTCGAGATCTGGCACCATCATCTCGATCTGGCCGGGGCACTACGTCTCGCGCGCCGTGCACGTCCCTATGCGGGTGCACACGGACGTCACGCTCACCGACGACTCGTTCACCGGCGGCGAGTTCATCCACACCGGTCAGCTCTTCTTCGACCAGGACATCAGCACCGAGGTCCAGGCGGCGTCGCCGTACAGCGCGAACACCACCCGGGAGACCCTGCTGGAGAACGACGGCATCTACGACGACGGCGCCTCCTCCGGTCTGCCGACCCTGACCGCGCTGGGCTCCGGCGTGTCCGACGGCTACCGGGCGACCCTCACCGTGGGCGTCGACGGCGACTGACGGTCGGTCGCCGAGGGGCGAGCGCCGACGGCCGGAAGCCGACCCTCAGGCGCCGACGGGCTGCCGCTCGGCGTGCTCGGTCCCCGCCGCCTTCTCCTGACGGTGGGCACGGATCGAGTACGTCAGGGCGGCGGCCCACACCGCGTAGAGGACGACGTACACCACGGCGCTCACCCAACCGCTCGCGCCGATCCAGTCGCTCCTGAGCAGCGTACGGACGTTGGTGACGATGATGACGCCACCCACCGCGGAGCCCAGGACCCGCGGCGGGACCAGCCGGACCAGCCAGGCGGCGACCGGCGCGGCGACCAGACCGCCGAGCAGGAAGGCGAGGACCCAGTACCGGTCGAGGCCCTGGGAGCCGAGGGAGAGGAGAAAGCCCAGGCTCGCCGCGACGGCGACCAGGAACTCGCTGGTGTCGATCGAGCCGATCACCTTGCGCGGCTCCATCCGCCCGCTCGCCAGCAGCGCGGGCGTACCGACCGGACCCCAGCCGCCGCCCCCGGTCGCGTCGAGGAACCCGGCGACCAGGCCCAGCGGGGACAGGAACCGCTTCCGCAGCGGCTTGCCGAGATTCTCGGCGGGCAGGCCCCGGAAGGTGAAGCGGGACATGACGTACAGACCGAGACCCAGCAGGATCAGGGACATCACCGGCTCGGCGACCTCGGTCGACAACGACGACAGGACCGTCGCGCCGAGGAACGAGCCGATCGCGCCCGGGACGCCGATCCTGGCGACGACCTTCCAGTCGACGTTGCCGAAGCGCCAGTGCGAGGCGCCGGACATCAGCGTCGTACCGATCTCGGCGAGATGGACCGTCGCGGAGGCCGCGGCCGGGCTGGTGCCCAGGGCGAGGAGCAGGGTGGTGGAGGTCACGCCGTAGGCCATGCCGAGGCTGCCGTCCACGAGCTGGGCGCCCAGGCCCGCGAGGGCGAGCAGTATCAGCGTGCGCATGGGGGGAGGTCCCGTCCGTCGTTTCCTGGCTTTCCCACCGGGGAGGCAGGGATGAACGGGACGCGACGGTAGGGCGTCAAACTGAGGACAGCCTGAGACCCGGATGAGCGCACTCACAGACAGGGGCGCTACGGGTTCTCCCAGGCCGCAGGCTCCGCCGCCAGCGCCTGCACCGGCCCCGGCAGGGCGTCCGCCGCGATGTCGGCGATGGTGACGCCCTCCAGGATGCGGCGCACATTGGCGCGCAGCGCGATCCACAGGGGCAGCAGCGGCTGGGCCGAACCGGTGTAGGCGAGTTCGGTGGGGCGTTCACCTCGGACGGAGACGATGGGGCCGTCCACGGTCCGGATCACATCCGCGACCGTGATCTTCGCCGCGTCACGGGCCAGCCGGTAACCGCCGTTGCCCCCGCGCCGGCTGTCGACGACACCACCGCGCCGCAGGTCACCGAGGATGCCCTCCAGGAATTTATGCGGAATGTCCTGGGTGACGGCGATGGCCTCCGCCTTCACCGGACCGTCGCCCTGTCGTACGGCGAGCTCGAGTACCGCTCGTACCGCGTAGTCCGCCCGTGCCGAGATCCTCATGAGGGCCATTGTGAGGCGTGCCCCGCCGGGCATGGAGAATGGTCCCTCCCTCGCGTCCCGGGAAACGCAGGCACAACAGGAGGCGACGCTCGCGTGGAGCTCAGCAGACGAACCTTCAGCGCCCTGGCCGGCACGACCGCGCTCGGCCTGGCGCTGACCGGCAGTGGCGGTGCGCTGCCGTCCTCCGCCCTGCCCGGACTCGCGCCCACGGGCCCTCCACCGAGCCCGCCCACCGCCGACGGCAGCGCGCACACCGTCGGCTTCGACCGCTATTCGCTGCTGGTCGACGGGCGGCGGCTGGTCCTGTGGTCGGGCGAGATGCATCCGTTCCGGCTGCCGAGCCCGTCGCTGTGGCGGGACGTGCTGCAGAAGATGCGCGCACACGGCTACAACGCGGTGAGCGTCTACGTCGCCTGGAACCACCACTCCCCCGCGCCCGGTGAGTACGACTTCACCGGCGTCCGCGACCTGGACCTGTTCCTGCGCACGGCCGCCGAGACCGGCCTGTACGTGATCCTGCGTCCGGGCCCGTACATCAACGCCGAGGTCGACGCGGGCGGCTTCCCGGGCTGGCTGACGGCGACCGAGGGCAGGGCCCGGACCGCCGACCCCACCTATCTGTCGTACGCCGACGAGTGGTTGACGCGGGTGAACGCGATCGCCGCCCGGCACCTCTACACCAGGGGCAAGGGCACGGTCCTGCTCTACCAGATCGAGAACGCGTACGACGTCACCGGCGCGGACGGCCGCGCCTACATGTCCCACCTGTACAAGAAGGTGCGGGCGGACGGGATCGACGTACCCCTCTTCCACAACGACAAGACCCGCCAGGGGCGTTGGGTGCCCGGGTCGTTCGACACCGGTGGGGAGAAGGGGAGCTGGCTGTACGGCTTCGACGGGTATCCGGAGCCGGACGAGATCCCGCAGGACTGGGGGCGCTTCGGCACGCAGCCGGCGCGGGCCGCGAAGGCCAGCCCGAAGACCCCGGGTTTCCTCCCGGAGTTCGGCGGCGGCCGGCCCGATCCATGGGGCGGGGCGGCGTTCGACGGCAAGGGGTACGAGGAGTCGCGGCGGACCCGGGACGCGGCGTACGAGCGGCGCTTCCATCTCACCAACGTCGCCAACGGGATCACGCTGCACAACGTCTACATGACGTTCGGCGGCACCTCGTGGGGCTGGCTGCCCGCACCGCAGGTCTACACGTCGTACGACTACGGGGCGGTCCTCGACGAGGGGCGCCGGCAGACGGCGAAGCTCGCCCCGATGCACCAGCTCGGTCATCTGCTGCGGCAGGTCCCGGACTTCGCGAAGCTGGACCGGGCGAGGGGCGTGCCGTCCCCCGACGACCGGCTGAAGGTGTACCACCTGACCAACCGCGACACGGGCTCCCATGTCTACGTCGTGCGCAACGACTCCGCCGAGGACGTCTCCGTACCCCTGCCGGACGCCGGCATCGAGGTGCCGATGACCGTTCCGGCCCATGACGCCCGGCTGATCACCACCGAACTGAAGCTCGGACGGCGGACGTTGAGGTACGCGACCGCCCAGCTCGCGATGTTCGTCGCCGCCGGGCGGCAGGACATCGCCGTCTTCTCCGGCCGACACGGCGACATGGCCCAGGTCGTCCTGGAGTGCCCGGACGAGCCGACGGCGACCCGCCTGGACGCGGAACCGGCGTGGATCTACGACCGCGGCCTGCTGCGGGTGACCGCCCCGCTCGGCGTGGGCCTGCTGGCCCGCGTGAAGGTGGAGAACGGCGGCTCCGGGCGCCCGCTGCTGATCTTCTTCGCCGACGACGAGACCGCGCTGCGGCTGTGGCCGTACGAGACCCCGTCCGGGACGGTGCTGGTGTACGGCCCGTCGCTGGTGCGGTCCGTCACCCTGGAGGGCTCCACCGTGCACCTCACCGGTGACACGACCGCGGTGACCGGCCTGGAGGTGTGGGGGCCGCGCGGTATCGGCCAGGTCACCTGGAACGGGCAGCCGGTACCGACCCGGGTCAGCGCCACCAACAGCCTCATCGCCCTGAAGCCCCTGCCCGGTGTGGGCGCGGTGTCGCTGCCCGCGCTGGACAGGGGCTGGCGGCGCCGCACCGAGAACCCCGAGTCCGCGCCGGACTTCGACGACTCGGCGTGGCGACAGGCCGACAAGGAGAGCTCGTTCAGCACCACCCCGGTGCCCGAGGGGCAGCCGGTGCTCTTCGCGGACGACTACGGCTTCCACTACGGCGACGTCTGGTACCGCGGCCGCGTCACCGGCGCCGAGGGCGCGAAGTCGGTCTCCCTCGCCTACAGCACCGGCACCCAGGGCCTCCTGATGGCCTGGCTGGACGGGGAACCGCTGGGCACCCACCGGATGCCGGTGCCGGACAAGAAGTCGGCCCGGAAGGGCACATGGACGGACACCGCGGACTTCGAGGTGCCGGAGAAGCTGAGGGAGCGGGACGAGCATGTGCTGTCGGTCCTCGTGCGGCGGATGCAGCACGACATGGACGGCGAGTCCCTCGACACGCACAAGGCGGCCCGCGGACTGACGTCCGTACGGTTCAAGGGTGCCTCGCCGAAGGTGAGTTGGCGGCTCCAGGGCGCGGCCGCGGCCGATCCGGTGCGCGGGCCGCTGAACAACGGCGGCCTGTTCGGGGAGCGGGAGGGCTGGCATCTGCCCGGCCACGACGACGGCGACTGGAAGCCGGTGCGGCTGCCGCGCGGGGAGCGGCGGCAGGGCGTCACCTGGTACCGCACGTCCTTCCGGCTGTCCGTCGACCCCGGCGTCGACGCCTCGATCGCCCTCACCCTCGACGACGACCGGAAGCGTGCCTACCGGGTGCAAATCTTCCTCAACGGCTGGAACATGGGCCAGTACATCAACGACGTCGGCCCCCAGCACACCTTCGTCCTCCCGAACGGCGTCCTGCGCACCAGGGGCGGCAACACCCTTGCCCTGGCGGTCATTTCGGACGGTACGACGGAGGCGGGTCCCAAGGACGTACGGCTGACACTGCTGGGCGCGACGGCGGGCGGAGTGACGGTGGAGAACGTCTGAGGAGGAGAACCTCGTGCGAAGACGGCGATTCATCAGCGGGTTGGTCGGGGCGGGGGCCGGGATCGGGCTGGTCTCGTCGAGCGGCGGCACGGCAACCGGGGCCCCCGAGGCCGCGGCGCCCCGGATCGTGGGCCCGCACGACTGGCAGGCCGTCCCGGCCCCCGCCTGCACCCCGGCCGCCCAGCTCCTCGGCGTGGCGGCCGCGGGACCGGACCTCGCGTGGGCCGTGGGCGAGGAGGGCCGCAACGGCGGCACGCGCGGGGTGCCGCTCGCCCTGGTCTGGGACGGCAGCGCGTGGACCCGTCTCGATCTCACCCACCTCGGGCTCACCGGCGGCTATCTGAGCTCGGTCGCCGCTTCGGCGAGCGCCGCCTGGGCCGTCGGCACCGACGCGGGCGGCGTCGCCCGGCTGCTGCGCTGGGACGGGGCAACCTGGCAGGAGTCCCTCTTCGCCGGGCGACTGGCGTTCGGGACGAGCCTGACCGGGGTGACGCTGGACGCCAAGGACCGCGTCTGGCTCTCCGGCCGCAACAGCGACGGCTGCGTACTGCTGCGCGGCGACGGCGGGGACGACGGCTGGACCTGGGTGACCCCGCCCCCGACGCCGCCCACGAGCGCCGCGGCCGGCGTGCGGGTGGCACCCGACGGCGACGTCTGGGTGTACGACGCCGCACTCGTCGCCCGCTGGGACGGCGAGACCTGGACCCAACTCCCCACGCCTGCCGGACTGCGCCCCTCCGTCACCGGACTGCTCCCGGTCACCGCCGACGACGTCTGGCTCACCGGCTACGACTACGGAGTCGGCGGCCCGCCCGGCAAGCCGCCGTCCGTCACCCTGCGCCACTGGGACGGCAGCGCGTGGACCTACGCCACCACCCCGTTCACCGTCGGCATGCTCACCGCGATCGTCGCCGACGCCCAGGGCGGCCCCGACCGCATCGCGGGCTGGGACTTCTGGGACCAGACCCGCGCGCACTACCTCCGGTGGGAGAACGGCGCGTGGGTGAGCGAGCGGGGCCCGCTGTCCACGACCCCCGTACTGCTCAGCGGACTCGCGCCCGTGCCCGGTACGGGCGGGTACTGGTCCGTCGGCACGAACTCCGCCTCGCCGTACCCGCCCGCGCAGGTGCGTGTCGAGCGATGAGTCCCTAGGCCAGCCGGATCACGTTCCACGACAGCGGTTCGAGTACGGCGGTCAGGGTGCCGTCGGTCAGCGCGGTGCCCTCGACCGTGTGCGGGGCGACCCGCTCGGGCTCGGCGAGGGTGTTCTTGGCGTCCGGGTCGGCGTCGGCGAGGGCACTGTGCTCCACCACGGACGACAGGTCCAGTGCGCCCAGGGCGACTTCGAGGGGAAGCGCCTCGGTCCGGCTGCGGTTGACCGCGAAGACGGTGACCGAGCCGTCCTCGCCGCGCACGGCGGTGGCATGCAGCAGGTCGGTCTCGCCGTACTTCTTCGTCTCGTACGTCGGGGAGTCGACCCGCACGTCCAGGACCTCGCCGCGGCCGTGCCTGGCGGCCTGGGCGAACGGGAAGAACGTCGTCTGCCGCCAGGCCGGGCCGCCCGGCTCGGTCATGATCGGCGCGATGACGTTGACCAGCTGGGCGAGGCAGGCCACGGTGACGCGGTCGGCGTGCCGGAGCAGGGCGATGAGCAGGGAGCCGAAGACGACGGCGTCGGTGACGCTGTAGTTGTCCTCCAGGAGGCGGGGGGCCTCGGGCCAGTCGTCCTGCTCGAAGGTCTTCGCCCTCGCCTCCCACTCGGGCAGGTACCAGACGTTCCACTCGTCGAAGGAGAGGTTGATCTTCTTCTTCGACTTCAGCCGGGCGCCCACGTGGTCGGCGGTGGCGACGACGTTCTCGATGAACGACTCCATGTCGACGGCGGAGGCGAGGAAGGAGTCGATGTCACCGTCCTCCGGCCAGTAGTAGGCGTGCAGCGAGATGTAGTCGACGAGGTCGTATGTCTCCTGGAGGACCGTCGCCTCCCACTCGGCGAACGTCGGCATGGACTGGCTGGAGGAGCCGCAGGCCACGAGTTCGACCTTCGGGTCCTGCTGACGCATCGCGCGGGCCGTCTCGGCGGCGATCCGGCCGTACTCCTCGGCCGTCTTGTGGCCGGTCTGCCAGGGGCCGTCCATCTCGTTGCCGAGGCACCACAGGCGGATGCCGAAGGGGTCCTTGTCGCCGTGGGCGATGCGCTGGTCGGCGAGTGCCGTGCCCTCGGCGTGGTTGGAGTACTCCTGGAGCTCCAGGGCTTCGGCCACGCCCCTCGTGCCGAGGTTGACGGCCATCATGGGCTCGGCCTGCGGGCCCACCTTGCGGAGGAAGCCGATGTACTCGGACAGGCCGAAGCGGTTCGTCTCCGTGGAGTGCCAGGCGAGGTCGAGGCGGCGGGGGCGGTCCTCGGCGGGGCCGACGCTGTCCTCCCACTTGTAGCCCGAGACGAAGTTGCCGCCGGGGTAGCGGATGGCGGTGGCGCCGAGTTCGCGGACGAGTTCCAGGACGTCGGTACGGAGGCCTTCGGCGTCTGCGGTGGGGTGGCCGGGTTCGTAGATGCCGGTGTAGACGCAGCGGCCGAGGTGCTCGACGAAGGAGCCGAAGATACGGGGGTTGACCTGGCCGACGGTGAAGGCCGGGTCGAGGGTGAAGCGGGCAGTGCTCATTTTTGCCTTCCCAAGAGGATGGTTCTGAATCGTTGGCGGCTGCGGGCCCGTCGTGGCTGGTCGCGCCCACGCGGCGGAGCCGCATATGGACACAGCCCCGCGCCCCTAGAGGACGACTGGCCAACCGTTCTTTTTCCAGCTCAGCCTGTTGAGGCCCAGCTTTGGCGTGCCCTCGTCCTCTGCGTCGTAGTAGTGGTACGCCAGCCAGTCTTGACCACGGTCCCGGAAGACCGACTGGCCGCCCGTGCCGACATACTTTCCGTGGCCCTCCAGCAGTAGGTCGCCGCCCCCCTCCAGCATCGGTTTGCCCGTGCTGTCGGCGTAGGGGCCTGTCACCGACGTCGACCTGCCCACCTTGATCTTGTACGTCGAGTTCACGCCGGAGCAGCACGCGTCGTAGGAGGCGAAGAGGTAGTAGTAGCGGCCGTGCTTGACGATGTACGGGCCCTCGACCGCGTAGGGGGCGTCCGGGCGGGTCGCCAGATGGTGGACGGTCGTGCCCGCCACGGCCTTGCCCGTCCTCGGGTTCAGCTCGACCATGCGGATGCCCGTCCAGTAGGAGCCGAACGACATCCACAGTCGGCCGTCGGCCTTGATCAGGGCGGGGTCGATGGCGTTCCAGGTGTCCGTGCGCTCGGAGGAGAAGACCTTGCCGTGGTCCTTCCAGGTACCGGGGAGACCGGATGGCGAGGTGGCGACGCCGATCGCGGAGTGGTTGGTGCCCCAGCTCGACACCGCGTAGTACAGCCAGTACCGGCCCGCCCGGTAGGAGATGTCCGGGGCCCACGGGTCGCCGGTGTCGTTGTACTCGTACCACCAACTCGGCGGCTCGGCGAAGGCGTTGCCGGAGTCGGCCCAGTGCTTACGGTCCTTGGACAGGCGGGCGCCGATGACGCCGCCGGTCGAATAGGCGACGTAGCCGCCGGACTTGAGGCGGATGACGGCGGGGTCGTGGATGATCTGCTGGCCGGTGACGGGCTGCGGGTCCGGGTACACCGGCTGTGCGTACGCCGTGTGGGGCAGGAGCGCCAGGAACAGCGTGGCGATCAGGGCCGTCAACGCTCTGGGCGCTCTCACTGTCCCGCCAATCCCGTGTGGGCGACGCCCGTCACGATCTGCCGCTGGAAGAAGACGAAGACGACGATCAGGGGCAGGCCCGCCATCAGACCGCCGGCCATGAGCTGGGCCCACTGGATGCCGTAGGAGTTCATGACGGTCGCGATGCCGTTCGGCATGGTCATCAGGTCGGGGTTGTTGGTGACCATGTACGGCCACAGGAAGTTGTTCCAGGAGGCGATGAAGGTGAAGATGCCCACCGCCGCCAGGGAGGGCCGGGCGAGCGGGACGACGATCGTGAAGAAGACGCGCCAGCGGCCGGCGCCGTCGATGAACGCGGCCTCCTCCAGTTCGCGCGGGATGCCCTGGAAGAACTTGTAGAGGATGTAGACCATCGCGGCGGGCGCGCACTGCGGCAGGATCATGCCCCAGTAGGTGTCGACCATCCCCATCTGCTGGACCGTGGTGAACAGCGGTACGCCCAGGACCGCGGGAGACACCATGAGGCCCGCCATCACCACGCCCATCAGGACGTTCTTGCCGCGGAACTCGGTGCGGGCGAAGCCGTATCCGGCCAGCGCGCTCACCGCCAGCACGATGGTCGTCACACACACCGAGACGACCAGGGAGTTGATGAACCAGTTGCCGATGTTGCCGGTCTCCCAGAGGGACTTCCAGGCCTGGACCGTCCACACCTCGGGCAGCCAGTGCGGCGGGATCTCGGCCGCCTCCGCCTCGGACTTGAGCGAGGTGAACAGGGCGGCGGCGATCGGGGCCACGAAGACGGCGGAGACGGCGACGCCGGTCAGCGTGAGGACGATCTGGCTGGGCGTCCAGGGCTTGCGGGACTTGAGCCGTGGCTGGGTGGTGCTCATCGGGACCCCTCCTCACGGTTGCGCAGCAGTGCCATCCGTCCGAGGGCGACGGCCGCGATGATCACGAAGAAGATGATGGACATCGCGGAGGCGTAGCCCACGCGGTAGCTGGTGAAGCCCTGTTCGAGGGTGTACTGGACGAAGGAGCGGGTGCTGAGCTCGGGTCCGGGGCTGAAGTCCATCATCACGACGGCCTGGTCGAAGAGCTGGAGCGAGGCGAGGATCTGGAGCGCGATCACCAGACCGGTGATGTGGCGCAGCATCGGCAGGGTGATGTGGACCATGCGGTGCCAGGCGTTGGCGCCGTCCAGCCTGGCGGCCTCGTAGAGGTGGCCGGGGATGCCCTGGAGCGCGGCGAGGTACAGCAGGAAGCTGAAGCCGACCGTCCACCACAGGGTCTGGATCACGATGGCGAGCATCGCGTACGACTTGTCGGTCAGCCAGGGTGTGTCGAGGCCGAAGGTCTCGTTGAACAGGCCGATGCCCTGGGTGAAGAGCCACTGCCACAGGTTGGCGGCGACCGTCGAGGGCAGCAGGAAGGGGACGAAGAAGCACAGCCGCCAAAGCCATGTGACGCGCTCGATGTGGTGGGCGAGCATCGCGAGCAGGAACGCCAGGATCGTGATCGACGGGACGACGAGGAGGGTGAACCAGGCGCTGTGGCCGAGCGCGTCCCACATCGCCTGGTCGTGGAGGGCTTCGCGGTAGTTGTCGAGGCCGACGAAGCTCGCGCCCTCGCCGGAGATGTTGGCGTCCGTGAAGCTGAGGTAGAGGCCGCGCAGCAGCGGCCAGACGACGAAGAGCGCGAACAGCGCCAGGAACGGGGCGATGAACCAGCCCCCGTGCTGGAAGCCCTGCTTGCGGCGGACGGTCGCGGTGGCGGTGGCGGTCCTCGCCCGCGCCGGTGCGACGACGGTCTGAGCGCTGGTCGTCATGCGGCCGTACCTCCCTGCGCGGCGGTCCTGCCGTCCATCGGGTTCTTCGAGGCGAGGAGCTTGGTGAGCCGGGACTTCATCCGCTGTGCGACGGCGGCCGGCTTGGCGGAGCCCATGGTCGAGGAGACGACGACGGGGCCGAGGTCCTGGGCGAGGACGCCGGTGGAGCCGGCGAACCACACCTTGGGCTCGGTGGCCTGGTGGTCCATGGCGCTCACGTACTCGTTCTGCGGTTCGAGCTTCTGGTACGCGGCCGTGGACAGCGTCGGCGTGTAGGCGGGGATGTGGCCGCCGGCCGCCCACTGCTGGGCGTGGGTGACGACGTACGCGGCGAGTTCGTGCGCGGCCTCGTTGGTGGCGCCGCCGCGGCCCGACTGGTGGGGCAGCACGAACGCGTGCGACTCGGCGTGGGTGGCGGGCTTGCCGAAGACGGGCGGCAGCGGGGTCGCGCCGTAGTCCAGTTTCGCGCCGGAGAAGACCGGCACCGACCAGTTGCCCTCCCAGGTGAAGGGGGCGCCGTTGATGAACTGTTCGCCGGTGGGTGCGCCGGGGATGACGTAGCCGTCGGTGACGTGTTGCCGGAGGAACTCCAGGACCTGGGTGGCCTTGTCGGCGTCGAAGAGGATCTCGGTGTTGCCGTCGTCGAACCAGCGGCCGCCGAGCTGGGTGTAGAAGGCGACGAAGAACCACCACTGGAAGTTCTGGTCGTTGGTCCACAGGCCGATGGTCTGCAGGCCCTTCTTCTGGACCCGCTTGGCCTTCTTCAGGACGTCGAACCACTCGTCGGTGGAGCCGACCGGGATCATCCGGCCGTCGTCGCCGAGCAGGTCCGCCTTCTTCAGGACGTCCTTGCGGTAGAAGCAGAGCTGGACGTGGATGTCGAGGGGGAGGGCGTAGAGCTTGCCGTCGATGACACCGCGGTTCCACAACGCCGGGTTGTAGTCCGCCTTGCGCACGCCGTACCGGGCGAGGAGTGCCTCGTCCCACGGGTCCAGGAGCCGTCCCGGCGAGAAGCCCGCGACGCGGCCCACGTGCATGACGCCGAGTTCGGGGGCGCGGTTGCCCGCGGCGGCCATGGCGAGCTTGGTGTAGAAGGGATTGCCCCACTGGAGGGTGGAGTCCTTGACCGCGATGTCGGGGTGCTCCTTCCGGAAGGAGTCCAGCATCGCGATCATGTTGGCGCCGTCGCCGCCGCTGAAGAGGTTCCAGTAGCGCACCCGGGTGTCCGCGTCGGAGGCGAGCGCGTCGGCGCCGGTGCCGAGCGCGGCGAAGCCGAAGCTGCCGGCCACGGCCAACCCGCCTGCGGCGGCGAGCAGTTGCCTGCGGTTCAGGTCAGGTCGTCCCATTGCCTGCCCTTACAGTCGGAGAGGAGATCCGGTCGGTTCGATATCTCGTTAGGTGCTCGTAACTTCGAACGGGACCGTAGATAGGAAGCGCTTTCTAGTCAATGGTCCGGACAGGATTTTCAGAACCGCGAACGGTAGTTCTCACTTGTACGAACGGTCACCGGATCGCATGACGTGGACAGTTCCGGCCGCGTACGCTCGGACGGGCTGCCGTACAGGGGCGAGAAGGGGGATCGATGGACATCGCGCGCACGAGGGCGGGGCGGGTCGCCGCGGCGCTGCGGCGTGCGAGAACCGGGCCCGCGATGCGCCGGCTCGCTGTCGAACTCGACGCCGCCCTGCGGGCCAGGCCCACTCCCCCGGCCGGCGTGCACGAGGTGTGCCGGGCGCTGTGCGAGGAGATGAGCGCGCGCCGCGGCGGGCGGCCCGTCGAGCTGCGCTTCGAACGGTTCCCCGACGAGATCGAGGTGACCGGCCTGTGCGTGGAGTTCCAGGACTTCGACCTGGTCATCGTCGAGGAGCGGGCCGAGGCGGTGCAGCAACTGGTCATCCTCGGCCATGAGTTGTGGCACCTCGACGCCGGGCACCGGCACGGCGTGGGCCCGGCCGCCGCCCGCGCGCTGGCCGGCGGCCCCGACTGGAAGGACGCCCTGGCCATCGCCGCACGCGACGGCTCCCGGCAGACCGACGAGGCGGAGGCGGACGACTTCGGCCACCGGCTGGCGGCGGCGTTCCGGCCCTACCTCTCGGGCCACGGCGGCAGAGCCTCCCTCAACGGGATGGAGCGGTCCATGGGATACCGCGGGCGCAGAGGCACGGAGCGGTGACACACGCCGGTCCGCTCGCCCAGGCCAACCTCCTCAGCGGGATGTACGTCTCCTTCTGGCTCCCCACCGTGGTGCTGACCGCGGCCCTGGTGATCAAACTGCCCAGCATCCTGAAGCTCTGGCGGGACCCGCTGCTGCGGGCCGTCGGCGGACTGCTGCTGTTCGCCTGCGCGGTGTTCGTCTTCGCCGCCCCCAGCACCATCTCCTGGACCAACCGGGTCACCGGTGTACCGAACATCGCGGCACCCTGGGTGTACTCGCTGCTCACCGCGCTCTGCGCGTCATGGCTGCTGCTGGTCGTCCACTGGCGCAACGGCCGCACCGAGCGCCACGCCCACACCCGCCGCGCGACCCGGTGGGTGGTCGCCGTCTACGCGGGTGTCGTGGTCGCCCTGTGGGTACTGTTCGCCCTCGCCGACGTGCCCGTGGAACAGATCCGGGACCTGGACACCTACTACGCCGGCACGCCGTTCATGCGGGAGGCGATCCTCCTCTACCTGTCCGCGCACATGGTGGCCAGCCTGGTCACGTCCCGGCTCGTGTGGAACTGGATCCGCACCGCGGGCCTCGACGGCTGGCTGCGCTGGGGGCTGAGGTTCCTCGGAGTCGGCTTCGCGACGAACCTGCTCTTCAGCGTCGCCAAGCTCACGGCCGTCGTCGCCCGCTGGACCGGACACGACCTGGACTGGCTGAACACCAACATCGCGCCGTCGGCCGCGTGCATCGCGGCGACCCTGGTCGCGATCGGCTTCATCGTGCCGCACGCCGGCCAGTACCTCCAGGAGCGGTGGCGGCTGCGGCGCCGGTATCGCGGCCTCAAGCCGCTGGCCCGGCTGATGCGGAGCGTCACGGGCGGCCGTGAGCCCTTCGCGCTGCGGGCGACCCTCGAGATGCGGCTGATCCGCCGCGAGACGCTCATCCGCGACGCGCTCCTGCACCTCTCCCGCCACCTCGACGACGAGCTGCGCGCCCGGGCCTACGACGCCGCCCTGGCCCTGGGCCTCGAACGCGGCCGGGCCCAGGCGCTGGCGGCGGCCGTGACGATCCTGGACGCCATGGAGCGCGCGCCGGGCTCCCCGGACGCCGCCGACGCGAGCGCCCCCGACACCACCTATCTGCTGCAGGAGATCCAGGCCGTGTCCGAGGCCCTGCGCAGCCCCGACGAGATCAAGGCGGTACGCATCCGTGCGGCCGTCCCGGCAGAGAGCATGTCCGCGCATGAGTGAGAGTCCCTCCCCCGCCAGAACCGCCGTGGTCCTGGGGGGATCCCATACCGGCATGCTCGCGGCACGGGCGCTCGCCGCCTTCGCCGACCGCGTCCTGGTCGTCGAGCGGGACGTACTGCCCGAGAGCCCCGAGCCGCGCAAGGGTCTGCCGCAGGCCCGGCACGCCCACATGCTCTGGTCGGGCGGTGTGCGGGCCATGGAGGAACTGCTGCCGGGCATCTCCGAGACGCTCCGGGAGGCGGGCGCGCGGCGGGCGCCGATCACCACGGACATCGTCGGCTACTCGGCGCAGGGCTGGTTCCGGCGCTGGCCCGAGTCCCACCATGTGATCCTGGCCGGGCGGGACCTGCTGGACGCGACGGTCCGCGCACAGGTCCTGGCCGGCGGGCGGGTCGACGTGCTCGGCGGCACCGAGGTGCTGGGCCTCGTGGGCACCCCGGAGGCGGTCACCGGGGTACGGGTGCGGGAGCACGACGGCCGTGAACGGACCATCGGGGCGGGCATGGTGGTCGACGCCACCGGCCGGGGCTCCGGGGCGCCCCGCTGGCTGACGGAACTCGGACTGCCCGCGCCGCGGGAGCGCAAGGTCGACTCCGGCCTCGCGTACGCCAGTCGGCTCTACCTCGCGCCCGAGCAGGCCCGCGGCGGCTTCCCCGTCATCCATGTGCAGCCCGACCCGCACGCCGGTGTCCCGGGCCGGGCGGGCTTTCTGCTGCCCATCGAGAACGGCCGCTGGATCGTCACGGTCAACGGCACGCGGGGCGGTGAACCCTCCGCCGCCGCCGACGACTTCGTCCGCTTCGCCCGCGAGGAGCTGCGGCACCCCCTCATCGGCGACCTGCTGCGGCAGGCCGAGCCGCTGTCCGAGGTGGCGGTCACCCGCGCCACGGTCAACCGCCGGTACTTCTACGAGCGGATGCCGGCCTGGCCCGACAACTTCACCGTGCTGGGCGATGCGTTGGCCGCGTACAACCCGGTCTACGGCCACGGGCTGGCGGTCGGTGCGCAGAGCGCGCTGCTCCTGCGGAAGCTGACCGCGCGTCATGGCTGGGGTGCGCCCGGGCTGTCCCGCCGGGTGCAGAAGGCGGTGGCCCGTCCGGTGGGGGCGGCGTGGGATCTGGCGACGGGGCAGGACGTGTTCTATCCGGGGGCGACGGAGGACGGGCCGACGCTGCGGGACCGGTTGCTCGCCGGGTATGTGGACCGGCTGATGCGCACGGCGACCGGGAACGGGCGGATCGCCCGCCGCGTGACGGATGTGACGTCGTTGGAGCGGCGGGCGGAGGTGCTGTTGGCGCCGTCGGTGTTGTTGGCTGCGGTGGTGGGGCCGTTGAAACCTGCGCTCACGGCTCCGCCTTTGACTGCCGAGGAGTTGAAGCGGGTGGGGCTTCAGTAGTGCGTCGGGCGCGGGGCGGTGGGGGCTGGTCGCGCCCACGCGGCGGAGCCGCACATCGATACAGCCCCGCGCCCCTGGGTGCGTGCGGTCACCCGGCGAAAATCGGTTGCTCCAGACCCTTCCCCGCGCCAGGCACCACCAGCAGCGAGCCCGCCACCGGGTGTGGGGACGTGAGGCCCACCGTCGCCGTCGTGATGTACAGGTCCGTCAGGTCGGCGCCGCCGAAGGCGCACGCCGTCACCCTCGGGGTGGGAAGGGTGATCACGCGGTCCAGCGCGCCCTCCGGTGTGTAGCGGCGT
Organism: Streptomyces sp. NPDC087859; assembly: GCF_044742595.1. Lineage (NCBI taxonomy): Bacteria > Bacillati > Actinomycetota > Actinomycetes > Kitasatosporales > Streptomycetaceae > Streptomyces > Streptomyces sp. NPDC087859. Next base: position 373,596 of record NZ_JBIUUU010000003.1, read on the forward strand.
ACCGCTCCGCCGTCCCACAGCGCCACCCACACGCAGCCGTCCGCGTCGACGGTGAGGCCGTCGGGGAAGCCGGCGCCCTCCTCGATCTCGACGAGAGGGCGGCGGTTCACGGGGCGCCCGGCCTCGAAGTCGAAGACGTCGACGCGGCGGGTCGGTGAGTCGATGTAGTACATCCGGCGGCCGTCGGGGCTCCAGCCGGTGCCGTTGCTGACCGCGACGTCGTCGAGGACGGTCTCGAAGGAGCCGTCGCCGGTGAGACGGGACAGGGTGCCGCCGCCCGGTGCCTCGTCGTAGCGCATGGTGCCCGCCCACAGCGAACCGTCGGGGGCGACGGCGGCGTCGTTGGCGCGGCGGCCGGGGACCGGCTCGTGGTGCAGCCAGCGGAAGGAGTCGTCCGGGTCCAGGAGGGCGACGCCGTCCCGCAGGTTGAGGACGAGCCCGCCGCCGGTGCGCGGTTTGGCGGCGCCGATGTGCTGGTCGGTGACGCGGACCGTGCGGTGGCCGGAGACGGGGTCGTAGGTGTTGATCCGGGCGCCGAGGATGTCGAGCCAGATCAGGCGGTTCCGCGCCGGGTCCCAGGTGGGGCCCTCGCCCAGGCTCGCCTGCGCGCGGACGGCCACCTCGTAGTCGTACGTCCTCGAGGTCATCCCACGCTCCGGTGACCGAGGCGCTCGGACAGCTCGGCGGCACCCTTCGCGGCGAGTTGCTCCAGCTCGTCGCGGCGCTCGTCGCTCCAGCGGATCATGGGCACGGAGATGGACAGCGCGGCCACCACCCGGCCGGTGCGGTCGCGGACCGGGGCGGCCACGCAGGACACGTCCGGGTTGGACTCACGGCTCTCCACGGCGACGCCGCGCTCGCGGATGTGGGCGAGGGCCTCGCGCAGGGCGCCCGGTTCGGTGATGCTGTTCGGAGTCATCCGGACCAGCTCGACGGAGTCCGGGATGCGGGAGCTCAGCTCCGACTCGGGGAGCGAGGCGAGCAGCATCTTGCCGACGGAGGTGCAATGGGCAGGGAGCCGGCGCCCGGCCGCGGACACCATCCGCACCGCGTGCGTCGAGTCCACCTTGGCGATGTAGATGACGTCGGTGCCCTCCAGGATCGCCACGTGCACCGTCTCGTCACAGGTCTCGGCGACGGACCGCGCGACCTGCTGCCCCTCGGCGGCGAGGTCGAGCTGCTCGGCGTAGCGGCTGCCGAGCTGGTACGGCCGCACCCCGAGCCGGTAACGTCCCGGCTGACCCGGCACCGGGACGATGTACGACCGCGCGGCGAGCGTGGTCACCAGTTCGTGCACGGTGGTGCGCGGCAACTGGAGCTTGCGCACTATGTCGGGGGCGGAGAGCGTGCCGTCCCCGTCGAGGAAGAGCTCGAGAATGTCGAGAGCCCGGGTCACGGCAGGTACAAGACGTCCCACGTCCAGCCCCCTCCCTTTGCATCTTAGGTATCTGTTCGAAATTTCAACAGACGATCGGCATGACGAACACAGGCTAGCCATACCGCGTTTCCCCGGGCAATGGGCCTGCAGACTACGCGCTGCGCGACCGTCCCGTTTCGGCAGGAAGCGTACGGGTGCGAGACACCGGCACTACCCTGTCCGTGTGTGACACGTCACACTGCGTGGCGTGTCTTGGGGGATGCGGTTCCTGGGGGGATCTCGTGCGTGAAATGACCAAAGGGTCGAACACTGCCCTGTCGGCCCTGAGTGAGAACACCGGCTCGGTGATCGTGAGCCTGGGCTGGAGCAGCCCGGGCGGTGACGGCGACGCGGACGTCTCCGTTCTGCTTCTGGGCCAGGACGGCAAGGTCCGCAGCGACGCCGACTTCTACTTCTACAACAACCCGGTGGCCCCCGACGGCAGCGTGCACCTGCTGGACAAGACGCCCACCGAGGACGGCAACGAGGACCGGATCAGCTTCGACCTGACCGTGGTGGCGCCCGAGGTCGACCGTGTCGTCGTGGCTGCGAGCCGCTACGGCGGCGCGCACTTCGGGGAACAGGACGACCTCCGCGTGACCCTGTCCGACGCGGTGGGCGAGAGCCTCCTCCGCTTCACCATCGGCGACCCGGGCCAGGTGAGCGCGATCATCTTCGGCGAGCTGTACCGCCGCGAAGGGGACTGGAAGTTCCGGGCCGTGGGGCAGGGGTACGACTCGGGGCTGGCAGGGCTGGCGACGGACTTCGGGGTCGACATCGACGACGACGCGGACTCCGCCGACGAAGACGGGGACGGGGACGGGGACGGTACGACGCTCGCGGCGACGCCGGAAACGGCCGGGACCGCCGAGCCGGCCGGCCTGTCGCCGGACCCGGCCCCCGAACCGGAACCGGCGGCCGCGCTGGATGCCGTACCGGCTCCCCGCCGATCCGTCGACGAGACGCGACCGCGCAAACCGGCCGCCCGGCCCCGCACCGCCAAGAAGAGGGCCGCCCCGCCCAGCGCGCCGCAGAAGTCACTGGCGGAGAACGACTCCTGGCGGCCCGCCCGGCTCTTTCCGCTCTCCGCGCTGAAGAGCGACCGGGACCGGGAGATGCGCGCCACCTCGGTGCTGTTGTCGGTGATGACCCAGGTACCGCGGTTCGGCAGACGGCTCACCGCCGCGTTCGGCGCGCCCTCCGGCCGTATGGAGACCTTCACCGAGGTCTCCCTGCCGCACGGCGACACGCCCCGGCGGCCCGACGGAGTCATCCGCATCGAGCGGGCCGGCAAGCTGTGGACGGCGCTCGTCGAGACCAAGACCAACGGCAACGCCCTCAAGGCCGACCAGGTGCAGGCCTACATGGACATCGCCGCCCGGCGCGGCTACGAGGCCGTGATCACGGTGTCGAACGACGTCGCGCTGGAGGGCAGTCCCCTGGTCGACGTCAGGATCGACCGCCGGCGCAAGCATCAGGTGGCGCTCTGGCATCTGTCCTGGGCCGAGGTGGCGCATCAGGCCCAGCTGCTGATCCGGCACGAGGGGGTCGGCAACGCGGCGCGCACCTGGCTGCTCCAGGAGCTGCTGCACTACCTCCAGCACGAGAACTCCGGCTGCCACGGCTTCCAGAACATGGGCTCCGCCTGGGTGCCGGTGCGCAACGGCATCAACGACGAGACCCTCTGCCAGGGCGATCCGCGGGCCCTCGAAGTGGTCGAGAGCTGGGAGCGGCTCATCCGTCAGGTGTGCCTCCGGCTCGGCGGCGAACTCGGGCAGAAGGTGCTGCCCGCCCAGCGCGTCCGACGCGGCACCGACCACGGGACCCGCCGGATGCAGCTGGCCGACCGGCTGTGCCTGGAAGGCCGGCTCCACGCGGAGCTCCGCGTCGAACAGGCCCCCGGCCTGCTCACCATCGGCGCGGATCTGCGCACCGGCAGGCTGCGCACCTCCGTCGAGGTCCCCGCGCCGGAGCAGGGCTATCCCCTGACCTGGGCCAAGCGGCTGATGCGCCGCCTCGGCGAGGCCCCGGCCGACCTGCACGTGGAGACCCTGGTCGAAGGCGACGCCGTCGGCCCGCGCGGCACCCTGGAACGGCTCCGACCGGAACCCGCGGACCTGCTTCCGAAGAACGGCACACAGATCACCGGCTTCCGGCTGTCCCTCCTCAAGGGCATGGGCAGCACCCGCGGCAACACCGAGTCCGGCTTCATCCGCAGCGTCGACGACGCCGTGCACCGCTTCTGCACGACGGTGGTGGTCCACCTGGACCAGCCGCTGCCCCGACGTGCCGCGCAGAAGGAACCCGTCTGACCGAAGGGCCCCCGACACCCCCTCCTCCCTTCCCGATCCGGTGTGGCAGGGTGACGTCACGTCGAAGGGTGGGGGGAGTCGCTGTGCCTGAGCTTCTCAAGGGCGGGAACACCGTGGTGGGCTCCGGGCCGCTGACCGCCGAGCTGCACACCGTGGGTGATCCGGTGGATCTCAGTGCGCTGCTGGTGGGGGCGGACGGGCGCGTGCGGTCCGACGGGGATCTGGTGTTCTACAACCAGCCCTCGGGTGAGGACGGGGCCGTGCGGCACGTCGGTGCCGATGGTTCCGGGCCCGAGCGGGTCGTCGTGGATCCGGCCGCGCTGCCCGCGGACGTGGACCGGGTCGTGCTGGTCGGCAGCTGCGATCCCGACAACACCGCCCGCACCTTCCGTGAGGTCGCCGAGGTCACCGTCCGGGCGCGTCAGGCCGAAGGGGACCCCGTCGTCTTCCGTGCCCCCGCGCTGACCGACGGCGAGCGCGCGGTGCTGCTCGTGGAGCTGTACCGGCGGGGCGACGGCTGGAAGCTGCGGGCCATCGGCCAGGGGTACGCCGAGGGACTGGCGGGGCTGGCCAGGGACTTCGGGATCGATGTGTCCGAGCCGGAACCGGAGCGGAAACCCCGGACCGAAGCGGCTCCCGTGCCGGCGCCGGCGGCTCCGGCCCCCGCCCACGCTCCCGCCGATCTCACCAAACCCCCACTCGGCAGGATCAGCCTCGACAAGGGCAGCCAGGTCTCCCTCAGCCTCGACAAGAAGGACCGCGAGCTCGTCGTCACCGTGGCCCTGGAGTGGGACGGCGGCAGTGACGACCGGCGTCGCCGGGGTGCGGACCTCGATCTGTACGCCCTGTTCGTGCCCGCCGCTCAGGCCCAGCGCGGGTCACAGGCGCCGGGCACGATCATCAAGACCGGGCGCGGGGAGAAGAAGGGCAAGGGCGGCGACGTCGTCTACTACAAGGACCTCGGCTCGTTGCGGCAGGCGCCGTACATCCAGCTCGACGGGGACGCCCGTGTCCCCGGCCGGGAGACCATCCGTATCGTGCGGCCCGAGGAGCAGGGGTACGTCCTGCTGTGCGCGTACTCGGCCGTCAGCAACGGGTTCGGTTCCTTCAAGAGCTTCGGTGCGCAGGTCGTGGTCGACGACGGGCGCGGCTCCCACATCACCGTGCCGCTGTACGAGAACACCAAGACCCGCTACTGGGTGGCCATCGCCCTGGTCGACTTCACCACCGCCGACGGCGCGGCGATCCAGCACATCGAGTCCTACAGCGGCCGCATGAACGAACGCCGGCCGGTGCTGCACCCGGACGGCACGATCGAGATGAACGCGGGCCCGGTGGAGTTCAAGCGACGGTCGGACTCCTAACCGGGCGACTCCCCCAGCACCCCCCTCAACCGCTGCGCCCTGAGCACCAGTTCCATCTCGAAGCGCCGGTCCGGGTCGTCGATCTCCGCGCCCCAGAGCTCCCGGATCTGACGGAGGCGGTAGCGGACCGTCTGGGGGTGGACGCCCAGCCGGGCGGCCACCTCCGGGGCGCCGCCACGGGTCTCCAGCCAGGCCAGTAACGTCTCGGCGAGGCGGCGGCCGTGGGTGGGGCCGCAGTGGGCCAGGGGGGCCAGGCAGCGCAGCGCGAGGTCGTCGATCAGTTCCTCCGGTTGCAGGAGCACCAGCGCCTCCGTGTGCTCCGTGCAGTGCAGGACCTCGCCCGACGGCAGCAGACGGCGTTCCATCAGCCGTACGGCGGCCTCGGCCCAGCGCAGCGACTTCGCCGCGTCGGCCAGCGGGACGGGGGGTCCTATCGCGCCGGACCAGCCGGTCAGGGCGCGGTGGAGGAGTTCGGGGCGGCCCGCCGCGTCCGGTTCGGGGACGACCATGCGGGGCAGTTCGTACTCCATGTCCAGGAGCACTCCCTGGCCGACCGCGGGCGGTACCGCCTCCCGTGCCGGGCGCAGCAGGACGCCGACGGCGACCCTCTCGGGGAGCGGCCAGCCGATGCGGGCGGCGCGTTCGGTGAGGGCCTCGGCGGGGTCGCCGTGCCGGTGGCGTTCGACCAACAGGAGTTCCATCAGGCGGCGTTGGAGCCTGAGCCGTTCGCCCGCCTGACGGGCCGCCGCCTCGGCGTAGCCGCGGACCGACTGGTCGACGAGGCCGTCGAGGTACTCGTAGCCCGCGTCGACGAGTTCGTACATCGCCGGCGGCGGGATCTCGACGCGCTGGCCGATCTCGGCGAAACGGCGCCAGGCCAGGCGTACGCCCATGCGGTAGATGGCCTGGAGGGAGTCCAGGCTGCGCCCGTTCAGCCCCTCGCCCCGGCCGAACTCCTGGAAGACGCCCGGGGGGACCGACGGGCGGCCCTGCGCGGTCTCCAGGTGCTGGACGAAGACCTCGATGGCGCGGCGGATGCCGACGAGGGCCATCGGCTCGCCCGACTCGTCGAGGACGACGGGCAGATGGGGGTACTCGCGGCGGATCTCTCGCAGGATCTCCTCGGCAAGCGCCGGTGCCTCCGCCATCGCGATCTCCGCGAAGCGGCGCACCTGGAGCCGGGGTACGTCGAGCCAGGCCGACCGTGAAGTCACCGCCGTCACTGCTCAACTCCCCTGACCTGCTTGCTCGTACGTGATCAAGGGCGTGTTCGGCTGGTCGGGCGTCGCTTCGAGCAGCGCGACGATGCCGAACGCGGCGCCCACGGCGAGCGCGGCGGCTGCCACGACGGTGAGTGCGGCGGCGAGCAGTCTGGACATCGCAGGGTCAGCCTTTCAGTGGCTCTTTCCGGCGGTCGTCCCCACCCCGGCAACCCACCCTGCCTGTCCGCCCCAGTGTCAGCAAGACATTGACACTCCGTCAAGGGGCGCCTACGGTCCTCGGCCCATAGAGCGGCCCGAACTCCGTACCCTCACGCCCCAGGAGTGCCCGGATGCGCCGTACAGCCTCTCCTTTCTCTCTGATTCTGCTGGGACTCGGCACGTTTTTGCTGGTCCTGGCGCCCATGCTGGCGTGGTACGTGACCCCGCGGGCCGCAGTGAACCCGATCGACATCGACCAGACCGCCGTCTACAAAGGCACCGGCAGCGTCTTCGACACCGACAAGGTCGAGACCGTGGACGGCCAGACCATCACCGTCACCCAGCGGGTGCGCGGCAACGTCGAGGACAGCGAGCGCAGCGGTGACGCGGTCTGGGACGTGACGACCACGGTCGACACCGACAAGACCCTGCCGGCCGCGGATCCGCACGACGCGCTGGACTTCGTACCGCACCGCTGGGTCATGGACCGCAGGACCACCAAGCCCGTCCACTGCTGCGGCGAGAAGCCGTACATCGAGGGCGAGGCGTATCTGAAGTTCCCCTTCGACGTGCAAAAACGCGCCTACCAGTGGTGGGACAACACCCTCGGCAACACCGTCGTGCTGACCTACCGGGATACCAGGAAGGTCCAGGGGTACACGGGTTACCGGTTCACCGGCACGGTCGCCCCGACGAAGGTCGGCACCCGGATGGTGCCGGGCAGCCTCGTCGGCCGGCCGGACAGCCCGCAGGTGCTGGCCGAGGAGTGGTACTCCAACCACGGTTTCGAGCTGGTCGTCGACCAGCGCACCGGCCGCGTGATCTACGCGCAGACCGGCCCGAAGCGGACCCTGCGGGCGCCGGGCGCCAAGAAGGACGCGGTGGTGCTGCTGGACAGCGAGAAGATCGCCTTCACGGACGCGACGCAGAAGGACGCGGTGAAGAAGGCCGAGCAGGACAGCGGTCAGCTGAAGGCGATCGGCGAGACGGTGCCGATCGGCGCGGCTGTGCTGGGGTTCGTCCTGGTGGTGGCCGGTTCCGTTTTGGTGGTACGCGGGAGGCGACATCCCGGTTCATCCGATACGCCCGATTCCCCGCTCACGATGTGACTGGACGTCAGCTCTAATAAGGCCGGAAATTGTCACCTCGGTGAGTAGCCACGGCGAACGGGTGGGCGAAAACTGTCCACCCCCACCCGAGCACAGCCCACCCACATGACCCTCGCAGGAAGCACTCGAACCCCCCACAGGAACGCAAAGCTGTCCCCACGCTCAAAGTTCCGCACCCTGAGACGAGTTGGAGCGCACATGCCCCAGCACGTGCCACCCACGCTGCATGCCGCATCGCCCCGGGCGTCGCAGCACCCCTCGGCGCTCCCCCCACCCCCGCGCCGAATCGTTTTCCTTGCCCATCGTGATCTGAGCAACCCGTCCGCCGGGGGCTCCGAGCTCCTGGTCGACCGGCTCGCCGACGGCCTCACCGGGCTCGGCCACCAGGTAACCCTGCTGTGCGGCGGTCCCGCGTCGTACCGCGACTACCGGGTCGTCTCCGCGGGCGGCGAACTCGGTCACTTCCTCCGTGCCCGTTCGGCCTTCTCCCGCCAGGTCGGCGACTGCGATCTGCTGGTCGAGGTCTGCAACGGGATGCCGTACTTCGCGCCCGTCTGGCACCGCGGTCCCACGCTGTGCCTGGTCAACCATGTGCACACCGATCTGTGGAAGATGCGGTTCGGCGGGCCGATGGCCCCCGCCGCGCGCCTCGGCCGAAGACTCGAGCACTGGGCGCTGACCGGTGCGCAGCACCGGAGTCTGCTGGTGGCCGTGTCCCCCTCGACGGCCCACGCACTGCGCGGGATCGGCGTCGAGCGGGACCGTATCCGTGTCGTGCACAACGGAGTGGAGGAGCCGGGCCCGCGCGCGGACCGCTCCCCCGAGCCGCTGTTCGTGGCGGTCGGCCGGCTCGTCGAGTACAAGCGCATCGATCTGCTGCTGCGGCTGTGGGAGCGGGTACGGCCCGTGACCGGCGGCCGGCTGCTGATCGTCGGTGACGGTCCCGAACGGGAACGTCTCGAGCAACTCGCCGGTCCCGGCGTGGAGTTCACCGGCCATGTGTCCGAGGCGGAGAAGCACCGGCTGCTCTGTGCGGCGTGGCTGCTGCTGCATCCGTCGGCGGTCGAGGGCTGGGGTCTGGTCGTCACGGAGGCCGCGGCTCGTGAGACGCCGACGATCGCCTTCGACGTGCCCGGTCTGCGGGATTCCGTCGTGGACGGGGAGACGGGTGTGCTGGCGCACGGCGAGTCCACGTTCGCGGCGGCCTGGTGCACGTTGGCGCTGTCGGGTCATCGCCGTGAACTGATGGGCAAGACGGCCCGTGATCACGCTGCGCGTTATCGCTGGGATCGGACGGTGAGACAGTTCCGTGCGGTCGCCGCCGAGGCGGTGAGGGGGGAGACCGGCCATGCGCCGTCGTGGTGATGCCGGTTCGCGGCTGCGGGCGCGTCGTGACGTGTCGCGCACACGCGGCGGCAGCCGCACATCAGACACAGCCCCGCGCCCCTCAACCGGCATGAAGGACCCTTCGTTTCGACGATCCGTCACCCTTTTCCGAGCTTTCCTCCGCGAGCAGGACGACCCCGCCGCCTGCTACGAACTCCTCGCCCGCGACTCCGTCGACCAGGTCGAGGCCTACGACGGTCCCGTCGCCGGCCGTACGGTCGTGGACGTCGGTGGGGGCAGCGGGTCTTTCACCGAGGAGTTCCGCAGACGGGGTGCGCACGCATACCTCTTCGAACCCGACCTGCGGGAGCTCGGTCCCAAGCCGACCGACGGGGCCGTGATCGCCGACGGATACCTGCTGCCGCTGTACGACGGAGTCGCGGACGTCACCTTCTCCTCCAACGTCCTGGAGCACGTCGCCGATCCGCAGACCTTCGTCAGTGAGCTCGTCCGGGTCACGCGGCCCGGTGGGCTGATCTATCTGTCGTTCACCAACTGGCTGTCCCCCTGGGGCGGCCACGAGTGGGCGCCCTGGCACTACCTGGGTGCCGAGCGGGCGCGGGCCCGCTACCGGCGCCGTACCGGAAAGGCCGCCAAGCACACCCTCGGCGAGAACCTGTTCGCCGTGCACATCGGCCCGACCCTGCGGCAGGTGCGCGCCCGCGACGACGTGCGGGTGGTCTCGGCGCGCTCCCGCTACTGGCCGTTCCTCGCGGAGACCGTCGTCAAGGCGCCGGGCATCCGCGAGGTCGCCACCTGGAACCTCCTCCTCATCCTCCGGCGGTGTCCACGATGACGACGTCCACGGTCCAGGCCCCTCCCCCGGCGGCCGTACCCTCCACCGCGCGCATGTCGGGCCCGCCGGAGGGCCCGCGGTCGCGGCGCTGGCTGCTGGGGTTCTGGGCCGTGGTGTTCGTGCTGTTCCTGGCGGTGCACCCGGGGCGGCAGACCTTCGACACCAAGCTCGGTGTCACCGTCGACCCGGGCCGGTTCTTCTCCGACCTGGGCCAGCTGTGGCAGGACCAGGGCGGTTTCGGCGGGATCTCCGACCAGTACACCGGCTATCTGTGGCCGATGCTGCCGTTCTACTGGCTGGCCGACGCCGTACGGCTGCCGGTGTGGCTGGCCGAACGGCTGTGGATGTCGCTCATCGTGTCGGTCGCCTTCTGGGGCGCCCTGCGACTGGCCGAGCGGCTGCGCATCGGCAGCGGCGCCTCACGGCTGCTCGCCGCCGTCGCCTACGCGCTGTGGCCGGTGTTCACCATCGTCATCGGCTCGACGTCGGCGGCCGCGCTGCCCGGCGCGGTCCTGCCGTGGGTGCTGCTGCCGCTGGTCGACGAGCGGTACAGCGCCCGGGTCGCCGCCCTGCGCTCGGCGGTGATCATCCCGTTCATGGGTGGCGTGAACGCGGCCTCGACGCTCGCGTCCCTCCTCCCGGTCGGGCTCTATCTGCTGTCCCGCCCGCCCGGGCCACGGCAGCGCAAGCTGATCGCCTGGTGGGTGCCGGGGCTGGTGCTGGCGACGGCCTGGTGGTGGATACCGCTGCTGCTGCTCGGCTTCTACGGCGAGAACTTCCTTCCGTACGTGGAGAGTTCACAGACCACGACGGAGACCATGGCGGCGACCGAGGCACTGCGCGGCGCCGGCAACTGGGTCGCGTATCTGCACTTCGGCGAGGCCTGGCTCCCGGCCGGCTGGACCGTGGCGGCCTCGGTGGTCGTCATCATCTGCTCGGCACTCGCGGCCGGCCTCGGCCTCGCGGGGCTGGCCCGGCGGGACATGCCGGAGCGGCGCTGGCTGACGCTCACCGTGATCGTGATCGCGCCGATCCTGCTCGCCGGGTACGGCGGCGCGTTCGGGGCGCCCTTCGACGGGGTGGTGCAGGACTGGCTGAACGGCGGGCTCGTGCCGTTCCGCAACATCTACAAGTTCCAGACGGGGCTGGCCCTGGCACTGGTGCTGGGCCTCGCCCATCTGGCGGGGGTGGCGGCCGACACCCGGGGCGCCCGACCGGTACGGGGGCGCCGGTTCGCGCCGCTGATCGCGGCGGTGCTGATCCTGCCCGGTCTGATGTGGCCGTACCTCAACGGCTCCATCCTCAACCCGGGTTCCTTCCAGGAGATCCCCAAGTACTGGAAGGCCACCGCCGCCTGGCTGAAGGACGCCTCGCCCGACTCCCGCGCCCTGGTCGTCCCGGCGACCGCGCACGGCATCTACACCTGGGGCTCGACCATCGACCAGCCGCTCGACGTGGTCGCCGAGTCCCGCTGGGCGCAGCGCGACTACGTCCCCTTCGGCACCGCGGGCAACCGGCGCGCGATGGACGCCGTCGAGCAGGCCCTCATGTCCGGTGGCGAAGTCCCGGGGCTGGCCGACTACTTGAGCCGCTCCGGCATCTACTACATCGTCGTCCGCAACGACCTCGACCCGGACCAGATCGGCTATGTGCCGACGACGACGGTGAAGCGGACCCTGGAGGAGTCCGGCTACCAGCGCATGAAGGGCCTCGGCCCGGTCATGACCGGCGGCCGGATCATCCAGGACGCCCCCCTCGCGATCGAGGGCCTGTATCCGAGGCAGCGGGCGGTGGAGATCTACGCTCCCGCCGAGGCCGTACCGCGCCCCGGGCACGCCGGGCTGCTGCCGGTCGCCGACACCGCCGTCGTCTCCGGCGGCCCCGAGTCCCTGCTGCCGCTCGCGACCGAGCTGCGGGGCCGGCCGACCGTGCTGACCGGCGACAACCACCCCGGCGTCGGGACCCCGCCACTCCAGGTGGTCGGCGACGGACTGCGCCGCGCGGACACCCGGTTCGGCCTGGTCAACGCCAACACCTCGTACACGTACACCAGCGACGAACGCAACGCGCCCGACGCGGCGGAGGACCCGGGCGAGAAACCGCGCCAGATCCTGCCCGCGAAGGGCCTCGACCATCAGACGGTGGCCCAACTGCGGGGCGCCCGCTCGGTGTCGGCGTCCTCGTACGGCAACTGGCTGTTCCACCTCCCGCAGTACGACCCGGTCAACGCCTTCGACGGCAACCCGGACACCGCCTGGGCGGAGGGTTCGCTGGGCTCGGCGGACGGACAGTGGCTGCGGATCGCGTTCCCGGACGACGCGTACGACATGCCGTCGTCGTTCAAGGTGTCACCCCTGCCGCAGGACAGTGTGCGGTCGGCGGCGACGAAGGTGCGGGTGGAGACCGAGAAGGGGTCCAGGACCACGATCCTGCGCTCCGACGGCAGCACCCAGTCCGTCAAGTCGCCGCCCGGAGCGACGGGTTGGATGAAGCTGACGATCCTCGACTCGGTGGAACGCCGCACCGGGCTGCTGGGCGCCGGATTCTCCGAGATCGCCCTGCCGGACGTCCAGGTGACCCGGCTGCTGCGACTGCCGACCGACGCCGAGGACACCGACGCCGGCGCCGAGCTGATCTCCCTGCACCGCACGGCCAACCCCACGGGCCTGTCCGCCACGGGTATGGAGGCGGGCCTGCACCGGCGCTTCTCGACGGCCACGGGAGGGACGTACACGATCCGGGCGAGCGCGGTCCCGGTGCCGGGCGAGCAACTCGACCGGCTGCTCTACGAGATCGCGCCCGAGGGCCAGGACCAGCGCGTGATCGCCACCGCCGACTCCACGGCGGCCCTCGGCGTCGGACTGTCCGCGCGCAACCTCACCGACGGCGACCTGACGACGGCGTGGATCGCGGGCGACCGGCCGACGATCCATCTGCGCTGGGACGGCAAACAGCCCGTCAGCGAACTGGTACTGGCCCCCGCGGGCGGCCTGTCCACGCGTCCGACCGAGGTGAACATCAGCTCCCCGGACGGCGCGACCATCGCCGGCGTCGACGAGAACGGCTGGGTCCGCTTCCCCGCGATCACCACCGACCGTCTCGACATCACGATCACCGGAACGGCACCGCTGACCCTCTACAACCCGATGGTCGACGAGGATCTGCGGCTGCCGGTGGGCCTGACCGAGGCGTACATCCCGTCGCTGGAGACGCCCCAGGGCTCCGCTCGCACGCCCCAGCCGGACAGCGACCGGAAGTTCTCGCTGCCCTGCGGCGACGGGCCGGTGGTGTCGGTGGACCGCGAGCTCTACCAGACCGGCGTGAAGGGGACCGTGGGAGACCTCACCGAGCGCCGGCCCGTCGAGGTGACCGTCTGCCAGGAGGGGCGCTCGGACGCCGAGCTGGACCTCGGCTCAGGTACGCACCAGGTCGAGGCGGGCGACGCCGGGCCCCTGACGCTGACCGACGTCACCCTGACCCGCGGGACGGTCGCCGAACCCACCGCCACCGGACGTGACCTTCGGATACGGGACTGGCTGGGCGACCGCCGCGAGGTGAGCGTCGGCTCCGGTGCGGCGATGTACCTGACGACGTACGAGAACTACAACGACGGCTGGAAGGCCACGCTGGACGGCAGGGAACTGTCGTCGGTACGGCTCGACGGCTGGCAGCAGGCCTGGCGGGTCCCGGCCGGGGCGGGCGGCGACGTCAAGCTGTCGTACGAACCGGCGACGACCTACGACGGCGCGCTGATCGGCAGCGGTGTGGCGCTGCTGGCCCTGGTGGGCCTGGTGCTGTGGCGCCGGCGCTCGCCCAACCCCGACGAGCCGCAGGTCCTTCCGCCGCCGCCGGGTCTCTGGCTGGGCACGGTCGCGCTCACCGTGGTGGGGGTGCTGATCGCCGGGTGGTTCGCCCTGCTGGTGCCGGCGCTGGCGCTGCTGGCGTACCGGCGGCACGAGTGGCTCGTACCGATCGCGTTCGTGGCGCTGGCGGGAGCGGGGATCGCGGCCGCGACCGGGGCGGGCGAGCCGGTGGCGGCCGAGCACGGGGCCTTTGGTCATACGGCCCAACTGCTGGCGCTGATCGGCTTGTTCGCGGCGGTGGTGAGCGTCCGGGAACCCGAGGCGGAGAGAACGCCACCCGGCTCGGAGGCACCGACGCGACACCTGCCCAAAGTCGAAGGGGGCGAACCCGCATGACCACCGCACCCGCGCGCATCCCGTTCCCGGTGGTGGACGAGGTCTCCCGGCACTGCCTCCAGGAGGAGGAGCCGGAGACGGTCCACATCGAGGTGCATCTGCCCGGGCGCCTCGACCCGGCGGGGATGCGAAAGGCATTCCACGAGGCGCTGCTGCGGCATCCGCGGATCCTGATGAGGGAGGCGCGCGGGGCGTGGTACCGGCGCCGGTACGAGTGGGAGCTGACCGAGCGCCCGGACGTGGAGGTGGTCACCTTCCCCGCTCCGGGGAAGGACGCGTTGCGTGACGCGCGGACCCGGGCGCTGTCGACTGCGCCGCCGCTGACGGACTCGCCGCCGATCCGGCTGGAGGTGGTGGAGGGGGCGGGACGGGCGGAGGGAAGCGAGGCGACGGACGTCGTGGGATGGGGCAGGGCGCCGGACCGGCGGCCGGGTTCCCGGCTGAGCGACTCCACCGTCCTCTTCCTCACCATCAACCACACCGCCCTGGACGGCCCCGCCTGCCTCCGGGTCCTCGCCACCGCCGCCGAGCTCTACGGCGGCCGCGACAACAGCCCCGCCGCACCTCCCGTGCGCACCACCGAGATCCGCCAGGACCCCGCGGAGACCCCCTCCAACTGGTCTCCGCCCGCACGAGTGGCGCCCGGTGCCCCCGAACCCTCCCCCGGCAACGGCATGCTCGTCACCGAACTCCCCCTCCCGCACCGCCCCAAGGGCGCCCCCTACACCGTGAACGACCAGCTCATGGTCGCCACGGCCCTCACCATCGCCCACTGGAACCGCGAACACGGCACCTCACCCCGCCCCCTGCGCATCACCATGCCGGTGGACGACCGCCCCCGCGACACGAGCATGCCGATCGGCAACGGCACCCGGCTCGTCGAAGTCCCCTTCTCACCGGCGGAGTTGACGACCACCGACCTGCCCGGCCTGCTGGAGCGCACAGCGACCCGTACCCGCGCCCTCAAGTCCCTCCCGCGCCCCCAACTCGGCCGCGGCGCCTCCCTGCTCACCGCCCCGGTCACCCCCGTGGCCTGGCGGGCCGCCCTGACCCGGGGTCTGCGCAGAGCGGCCGGGCCGTGGACGTCCACCACGCTCCTCAGCAACATCGGCCGCATCCCGTACCCGCTGGACTTCGGCGAGGAGGCGGGCCGGGCGCACGCCGTGTGGTTCTCGGCGCCCGCCCGGATGCCCCGCGGCCTCACGGTCACCACCGCCTCGACGGCCGGCCGTCTCCACCTCGCCCTGCGCTGGTCGCGCGCCCTGCTCAGCCACGGCGACGGCGCCCATCTGCGGGACCTGTTCGAGCACTACCTGCACACGACGGACATGGACCAGCGATGACGACCGCCAAGACCTCCCAGGCTTCCCAGACCTCCCGGACCGCCCCCGCCAGGCCGCCCGAGCTGCGCGACTTCTACGAGGACCCCGCCGTCCCCGTCGCCTCCGGCACCCCGCGCAGTCTCCGCCAGGCCCGCATGCTGGCCGAGGCACTGACGGTGGAGCGCGCGCACACCATCCTCGACATCGGCTGCGGCGACGGCACCGCCGCCGCGGTCGCCGCCCCCCTGCTCCCGGGCCACCGCCTCGTCGGCGTCGACTGGTCCCAGGACGCCCTGCGCCGCGCCAGCACCCGGCTGCCGTACACGGTCCGGGGCGAACTCGGGGACGGCGGGCTGCCGTTCGGCACCGAGTCCGTCGACGCCGTGCTGTTCAGCGAGGTGATCGAGCATCTCGTCGACCCGGATGCGGCGCTGGACGAGATCCGGCGGATCCTGCGCCCGGGAGGCCATCTCATGCTGTCCACCCCGAACCTGGCCGCCTGGTACAACCGTGCCCTGCTGCTGGCCGGGGTGCAGCCGGTGTTCTCCGAGGTCAGTCTGCGTGCCATCCACGGCCGCCCGGGCCGGGAGGTGGTGGGGCATCTGCGGCTCTACACCGCCCGTGCGCTGCGGGAGTTCGTCGCCGCGGCCGGCTTCACGGTCGTACGACTGGAAGGGGCGCCCTTCCACGGCGTACCGCGCCCCATGCGGCCGCTCGACCGGCTGGCGTGCCGCAGACCGTCCCTCGCCTCGATCCTGCTGTTGCACGCGCGGAAGACCTAGGGGGCCTGGCCATGTGGTGGGGAGTGGCGGCGGCTCTGTTGGCGAACACCCTGTACAGCATCGGTTTCGTCCTGGAGAAACGGGCGCTCGGCTCCCTGCCCGAGGTGTCGATCCGGCAACCCGCCCGGCTGCTGCGGCTGGTGCTCGGCAGCCCGCTGTGGATCGGGGGGTCGCTCGCGCTGTTCGCCGGGTTCGGGGCCCAGCTGATCGTCTACCGCACGCTGCCGATCGCCGCCGCGCAGGGCATCTTCGTCTCCGGTCTCGTGCTGCTGGTCCTGTTGTCGGCGCGACTGCTGGGCGAGGAGACGACCGGGCGGGAGCGGTACGCCCTCGGGGCGATTCTCGCCGCTCTGCTGATGGTCGTCCTGTCGCTGGACGAGCGCGCGGACACCGTCAGCCAGGCCGCCCCGTACCCGCTGATCCTGCTGGTGTGCGTGCCGTCGCTGGCGGCGGGCGTGTGGCTGTACGGTTCCGCCGAGCGCCGCGCCCGCCACCGTCACCGGATGCCGACGACCGGTGTCGAGTACGGCGTGGCGGTGGGTCTGCTGTACGGCGTGAGCTCCCTCGCGATCAAGGGTGTGTCGAGCTATCTGACCTCGAGCGGCCTCGGCGGAGCGGTCATCGACCTCCTCCGCTCCCCCTATCCGTATCTCCTCCTGTTCACCGGCGCGTTCGGGCTCGTCATGTCGCAGGCCGCGCTGCAGCGCTGCCGGGCCTCGCTGATCGTCCCCGTGTGCACGACGGTGACCTGTCTGTTCACGGCGGTGCTTGGCACGCTGTCGTTCGGCGAGGCGCTGCCGCACGACCCGCTGCGGCTCGCGCTGCGGCTGGCCGGCACCGCGCTCGCCGTCTCCGTACTGCTGTCCATGCCCAGGCACGACCAGAACGCCACCCAACCCCCCATCGGCGCCAAGGAGTTGACACCCCCATGAAACCCGACGATCCGCTGCTGCAGATACTGGCGTGCCCGCTCGACAAGGGCCCGCTGCACCTCGTCGAACCGGACGAGGTCCTCTACAACCCGCGCCTGCACCGCCGTTACCCCGTGGTGGACGGCATCCCGCAGCTGCTGCCGTCCTCCGGGGAGCAGGTCTCGGACGACGAACACGAGGACCTGCTCAAGCGGATGAGCCCATGACCCTGGCCGCGCGAGTCGCCCCGCTGCTGCCCACCCGGCTGGTCGCCGCCGTCGCCCGGGCCGTGTACCCGCGCTTCGAACCGGAGTTGGCGCGACTCGGCGAGCTGTGCCCCGCGGGCTGCGGCACCGCCGTGGACGTCGGCGGCTGGTACGGCCCGTGGACACGCCGGCTGTCGAGGCGGGCCCGCCGGGTGGTGACCGTGGAGCCGGTCCCCCATCTGGCCCGGCTGCTCGCGGCGACCGCCCCGCCGAACGTCCGGGTCGTCCAGGCCGCCGCGGCCGAACGCCCCGGTCAGGCCCGCCTGTGGCTGCCGGCGCGCGACGCGGGCGACCGGGGCGTGTCCTCCCTGGTCCGCCGCGACATCCACGCCCAGGCCCTCTCGGTCGGCTGCGTCACCCTCGACGAACTCGGCCTGAAGGACGTCGGTTTCGTCAAGGTCGACGTCGACGGCAGCGAGCTCGCGGTCCTCCGCGGTGCGACCGGCATCCTGACGCGCGACCGTCCGGCCCTCTTCGTCGAGCTGGAGTCCCGTATCCAGCCGATCGCCCCGGTGGTGACGTATCTGTCCCTGCTCGGCTACGAGGGCTGGGTGCTGCCGGGCCGCGACTGGGTGCGGTTGAGCACCTTCCCGCTGGAGGCCCACCAGGCGGAGGCCTCCTACGTCGTCAGCCACGGCCTGCTCCGCCGCGTCCTGCCCCTGCGGGGCCCCCGGTACGTCAATTCGGTGCTCTTCCTGCCCGACGCCCGCCGCCCGGTGGGCCACGATGGATCACATGTCCCTTGATTTCCAGCTGGTGCTGCTCCGTCGCATGGCCGACCACAACCCGGACCTCGTCGAGGACGCCCGCCGCGAGCTGGGCGCCTCCCTGGCCGACATGCGCGAGGCCAACAAGCGCTGGCAGGCGATGATCCGCTCCCCCCGCGCACGTGCCGCCGCGTCCCGCTACCGCTCGGTGCTGGGAACCCCGGAGACGGTACTCACCCGCAAGGTCGGCGACCTGGACTGCGAGGCCTGGCTGTGGCCCCTGCCTCTCTGGCCGGACCTGCGCTTCGAGGTACTGCTGGCACCGAACGGCGCGGTGTGGAACGAGTGGCTGGTCCGGGCGCCGGGAGCTTCCGCACCGGAGCCACGGACCCTGGAAGACCTCACCCCTTGGTCCTGCACGGTCGACGAGGTGGCGCGGGCCTTCCCCCCGGCCCGCCCCTTGGAAGGCACGGCTCCCACGAGGTGGGGGCTCGCGTTCACGGCCCCGGACCGGGAGGGCGTACGACATGAGTGCGCGGCGGAGTTCACCTGGGGCCTGCTGCAACGGCTGGCGGTGCGCTGACCCTTTCAGGGGTGCGCGGTCGCGCCCGGCCCCTGGGCCGCCCTCAGGATCGCCGCCACGACGAGCGGCAGGGACCGTGGATGCAGGTCGAGGAAGAGATTCGGCTCGACCAGCTCCAGCTCCATCACCCACGGCCGGGCGTCGTCCCCGTCGACGAGGTCCACGCGCGCGTACAGCAGCTCCGGAGCATCCGGTACGGCGGCCAGGGCGCGCTCGGCGACGGCCAGTTCGGCCGGGGTCGCCGTCCACGGCTCCAGGCCCGGGTGCGCGACCTTGGCCGCGTCGAAGGCCGTACCGGGCGCGAGGACCGCCCGCTTGCGGCTGGCGTGCAGGAACCGGCCCCCGAAGAACAGCAGCGCCCGCTCACCGCCGGCGTCGATGCCCTTCATGTACGGCTGCACCATCGCGGTGAGCCCCTCCTCGTGCATCCGCGCGAGCTGCCGTACGGCGGTCCCGTGCTGCTCCGGCGTGTACCGCGCGGCATAGCGGGCGCCCGCCCCGGAGGTCGGCTTGACGACGTACTCCCGGTCGTCCGGCAGGTCGACGGCGTCACCGGGCGCGAGATACCGCGTGGGCACGGTGGGCACCCCCGCCGCCGCCAGCTCCCCCAGATACCGCTTGTCGGTGTTCCACCGCACGACCTCGGCCGGATTCGCGAGCCGGGTGGCCTCGGCGCACCGCTCGGCCCACGCCACGAACTCCGCCGCCCGCCAGCTGTAGTCCCAGGTGGACCGGATGAGGGCGAGGTCGTAGCGGCCCCAGTCGGCCTCGGCGTCGTCCCAGAACACGGCGTCCGCCTCGGCACCGGCCGCGCGCAGGGCGTCCAGGAGTACGGGCAGATCGCGGTCGCGGCTGGGCTCCGGCCGGGGGTCGTAGGTGACGAGGGCGACTCGGGGCACGACGGGGTCCCTTCTCCTGTGACTGGTACATCGGCAGGCTAGACACGGCCCCCGCAACCGCGGCAACCCGTTTGACCTTCCCCCTCGGTGAAGCCCCAGCATCGGAGGCGGACCCTGACGGGGAGGACGTACATGCTGACGATCGGTGCCTTCGCGAAGGCGTGCCGGCTGTCGCCCAAGGCCCTGCGGCTCTACGACGAGCTGGACCTGCTGCGTCCCGCGCAGGTCGACCCGGACACCGGATACCGGTACTACGCGGTCGAGCAGCTGGAGCGGGCACGGCTGGTGGCGTGGCTGCGGCGGATCGGGATGCCGCTGGCCCGGATCCGCGAGGTGTGCGCCCTCGATGCCGCGGCGGCCGCCCGGGAGGTCCGTGCGTACTGGGCGCGGGTCGAGGCGGAGACCGCGCAGCGGCGTGACCTGGCCGGGTTCCTGGCCGACCATCTGACGTCCGTCGCGCGAAGGGACCCGCCCGTGCTGGAACTCCGCTACGCCGCCCGCTCGGACCCCGGCCGGGTGCGCCCCGCCAACCAGGACACGGCCTACGCGGGCACCCGGCTGCTCGCGGTCGCCGACGGCTACGGCCCCGCGGGCCTGCCGGCGAGCAGCGCGGCCGTGGCGGCACTGAAATGCCTGGACGCCGAGGACGTGTCGGCGGGCGACGTGCTCAATCTGCTGGAGGAGGCGGTGCGGGGCGCGACGGAGGCCGTCGCGGACGCGGCCGGGTCGGGCACGACCCTGACGGCGCTGCTGTGGACGGGCTCCCGGCTGGCCCTGGTGCACATCGGCGACTCCCGCGCGTATCTGCTCCGCGAGGGCGGCCTGTTCCGCATCACCCACGACCACACACTCGTCCAGTCGCTGATCGACGAGGGCCGTCTGACACCGGAGGAGGCGAGGTCCCACCCGCAGCGCGCCCTGCTCCTCAAAGCCCTCGGCACCACGGCCCCCGACCTCCGCCTCCACGAGGCCCGCCCCGGCGACCGCTACCTCCTGTGCTCCGACGGCCTGTCCTCGGTCGTCCCGGAGGACGACATCCGCCGCACGCTCGCCTCGGCCGCCGCCCCGGACGCGGCCGCCCGCACCCTGATCGCCGCGGCGAACAGCGCGGGCGGCCCGGACAACATCAGCTGCGCGGTCGCGGACCTGGTGACGACGGACGGCCACCCGCCGCACCCGACCTGATCGGGCACAGGATGTCGGGTCGGGCAGGGTGGGTCCTTCCTAACGTGGTGATCACAAGGGAAGGAGGCCGGGGTGCTGGAGCGGCTGAACCAGGCCATGGAGTACATCGAGGACCGCCTCGATCAGCGGATCGAGGCGGCCGACGTGGCACGGACCGCGCTGACCTCGGAGTACCACCTGCGGCGGATGTTCTCCGCGCTGGCGGGGATGCCGCTGTCGGAGTACATCCGGCGCAGACGGCTCACGATCGCCGGCGCCGAGGTGCTGGCCGGGGACCGGACGCTGCTGGAGATCGCGGTGCGCTACGGCTACACCTCGGGAGAGGCGTTCGCGCGCGCGTTCCGCGCGATGCACGGCGTCGGTCCCGGCGAGGCCAGGCGGACCGGCGCGGCTCTGGAGTCCCAGCCACGGCTGTCCTTCCGTCTCACCGTCGAAGGGAGTGGCAGTATGCGATACCGGATCGTGGAGAAGGACGAGTTCCGGGTGGTCGGCAGGAAGGTGCGCGTCCCCCTCGTGCACGAGGGGATGAACCCCGCCATCGTCGACTTCATCCGGGGCCTCGGCCAGGAGACACTGCGGCGCATCGAGGATCTGTCCGACCAGGAGCCGCAGGGCGTTCTGGGCGTGAGCGACAACCTGGACCCGAGCCGGGCGGAGGGCACCGAACTCGACTACTACCACGGGGTGGTGAGCGCGGCGGCCGTGCCCGACGACATGGAGGCGCTCACCGTACCGGCCGGGACCTGGGCCGTCTTCGAGAACTCCGGGCCGTTCCCGCAGGCACTCCAGTACCTGTGGCGGGACGTGTTCACGCAGTGGTTCCCGTCCAACCCGTACCGCAGCCGCCCGGGCCCCGAACTGCTGCGGACCCGGCTGACACCGGACGCGGCACAGGCGGACGCGGAGCTGTGGATCCCGGTGGAGCGGGACCCCGCCTGAGCACCGCGGGAAAGCGGGGGCGCCGGGCGGGGGCGCCCCGGCACAATCACCGCATGTCGATCTCCGGAACGGACGCCTACACCACGGAAACCCATCTCCCCCCGCTGGTCGAGCGTGCCCTCGCCGCCGCCCGCGCCCACGCCTTCCCGCACTCCGTCCGCCCCGAGCAGGGCCGTCTGCTGCACGCCCTGGCAGGGGGTGCGGCGGGGGCCGTCGGGGAGACGGGCGCGGGCTGCGGGGTGGGCCTGGCGTGGCTGGCCTCGGGGGCCCGGGAGGGCGTACGGATCGTCGGCGTGGAGCGCGACCCGGACCGCGCCCGCGTCTGCGCCGAGGTCTTCGCCGACCGGCCCGAGGTGGAGATCCTCCACGGCGACTGGCGGCGGATCGGGGAGCGGGGAGCGGGGACCGTACGACCTTCTCGTCCTCGACGGCGGCGGCACCGGCAAGTCCCCGGACGACGACCCCGCCGACCCGGCCCGGCTGCTCACTCCGGACGGCACGGTCGTGATCGACGACTTCACCCCGGCGACCGACGAACCGCCAATGCACGACGGGAAGGTGGACCGGCCCCGGCTCTTCTGGCTGCGCCACCCCGCCCTGAACACCCTCGAACTCCCCCTGGCACCCGACCTGGCCACCCTCGTCGGGACCCGGCGCCGGCTCGCCGGGACGGAGACGACCTGGCGCGGGTTCGCGTACGGGCAGATCGTGCGGGGCGTCGTCACCCGCATCGAGCGCTTCGGAGTGTTCGTGGACCTCGACGGCAGCGAGGGCTTCATCACCGCCCCGGAGCTCACCCGGCGCCACTTCGACTCCTACGACGAGGTCGTCCACGTCGGCCAGGAGGTGACCGCGGAGGTCCTCGCCTTCGAACTGTTCCGGCCGCAGGTCAGGATCTCCATGGCGGCCCTGGAACCCGACCCGCTGGGCGAGTTCGCCCGGGGCGCGTTCGACCGCCCCCTGGTGGGGCCGGTCACCGAAGTCGTCCCGTTCGGGGTGTTCGTCCGGGTCGCCGAGGGCATCGAGGGCCTCGTGCACCGCGACGACCTCGCGGGCCCGGCCCTGCCGGACGTCGGTACCGAGCTCATGGTCGAGGTCACCGACATCAATCTCGTGCTGCGCCGGGTCCGTCTGCGTCCGGCGCGCTGACCGCTAAGCGGGCCGGGCGAAGTCCGCTGCGGTTCGGCAGCGCCCCGAAGGGGCGCGGGGAACTGCGCGACCAGCCACGACGGCGCCGCAGACAAACAACAACGCGTCCACTGCACTTCCAGCGGAGCGCTTAGCGGTCGTCGTCGTCCTCCGGCTCCCAGTCCAGCAACCGCACTTTGGCGACCGTACGGACATGGCGGCGCATCGCCGTGGCCGCCTGGCCGGGGCGCTGGAGAACGATCGCCTCCAGGATGGCGCGGTGCTGGGCCAACGAGCGGTCGGGACGGCCCGGTTGACGAAGGGACTCGGTGCGGCTCTCGGCGATCTGGTCGGCGATGGAGCGCATGAACTCGGCGAGCAGGCTGCTGTGCGCGGCCGCCGTCACCGCCGCGTGGAAGAGGCGGTCGCCCTCGATGCCGTGACCGCCGTCCTCGATCTCCCCCGCCATCCGGGCCAGCGCCGTCCGCATCGCGCCCAGGTCCTCGTCCGTACGGCGCTCCGCGGCCAGTTCGGCGAGCTTCGTCTCCAGGGCCTCGCGGGCCTCGAGGACATCGGGGAGCCGGCGCCGGCGCTCGACCATCCGCTCGACGGGTTCCACATCGAGGCTGTCCCGGACGAGATACGTCCCGCCGCCGTGCCGCGCCTCCACCAGTCCCTGGACCTCCAGGACCACGATCGCCTGTTTCACGGAGGCCCGGCTGACACCAAGGCGTTGGGCCAGATCGCGTTCGGGCGGGAGACGGTCACCGGCTCGCAGGCCGGTCTCGGCGACGTACTGGCGCAGCCGGTCGAGCACCTGCTCATAGAGGCGCTGCTTGGTCATGGGGCGCAGGGCGTCGGTCATGGAGTCCCCCCTCTCTGGTCGGGAGGCTAACACCGGGTGGGGCGGCGGGCGGGCGGGCTGTGGAGGAGTGGCTGGGTGGGTGATCGGCCGAGTGACTGAGAGGCCGACTGGCCAAGTGGCTCAGCCAATTTTGACGTGCCCCCTTGACGCCCCGCCAGACCGCAACCACGCTTACGAGCCATCCCCAAGTGGCCGAGTGGCTGAACCACTTAGCCAACCGCACGGCCTAAGTGGCTCAGCCACTCGGCCACTTGACCTTCCATCCAGCCGCTCCGGGACCCAGAGACGGGAGCCCGTATGTCCCCCGAACTCATCTCGATCCTCGTCCTCGTCGTGGTGTTCGTCATCGCGACCACCCGCTCCGTGAACATGGGCGCGCTCGCCTTCGCCGCCGCCTTCGCGGTGGGTGAACTCGTCGCCGACCTCGACGCGGACGGCATCTTCGCCGGCTTCCCCGGCGATCTGTTCGTCGTCCTCGTCGGCGTCACGTATCTCTTCGCGATCGCTCGCGCCAACGGCACCACCGACTGGCTGGTGCACGCCGCGATCCGGCTCGTGCGGGGGCGGGTGGCGCTGATCCCCTGGGTGATGTTCTTCCTCACCGGCGCGCTCACGGCGATCGGCGCGGTCAGCCCGGCCGCGGTCGCGATCGTCGCACCGATCGCGCTGAGCTTCGCCGCCCGCTACGGGATCAGCCCGTTGCTGATGGGCGCGATGGTGGTGCACGGCGCCCAGGGCGGCGGCTTCTCACCGATCAGCATCTACGGCACGATCGTCAACGGCATCGTGGAGCGCGAGAAGCTCCCCGGCAACGAGCTCTTCCTCTTCCTCGCCTCCCTCACCGTCAACCTCATCATCGCGGCCGTCGTCTTCCTGCTGTTCGGGGGACGGAAGCTGTGGGCGATGGGGGCGGTGGAGGAGGACCCGGGCAGCACACCGGCCCCGTCCGAAGGCACCACCGGCACCACCCCTGCCCCGACCCCCGCCGCAGGCACCGGCACCGGATCCGCCCCCGACACCGGATCCGCCACGCCCACCCCCGCCGCGGCCCCCGCCCCATCCCCCGCCACGACCGGCACCACCACCCTGGCCCCTCCCTCCGACGCCCCCGCCGCCGCCCGTCTCACCCCGGCCCGTATCGCCACGCTCACCGCCCTGGTCGCCCTGGTCGTGGCCGTGCTGGCCTTCGACCTGGACGCCGGACTGACCGCGATCACGCTCGCCGTGGTCCTGAGCACCCTGTGGCCGGAGGACAGCCGCAAGGCGGTCGGCCAGATCGCCTGGTCGACGGTGCTGCTGATCTGCGGGGTCCTCACCTACGTCGGCGTTCTGGACGAGATGGGCACCATCACCTGGGCCGGCGAGGGCGTCGGCGACATCGGCGTCCCCCTGCTGGCGGCGGTGCTGCTCTGCTACATCGGCGCGATCATCTCGGCGTTCGCCTCCTCCGTGGGGATCATGGGAGCGTTGATCCCGTTGGCGGTGCCGTTCCTTGCACAGGGCGAGATCGGGGCGGTCGGCATGGTGGCGGCGCTGGCGGTGTCGGCGACGGTGGTGGATGTGAGCCCGTTCTCGACGAACGGCGCACTCGTCCTGGCGGCGGCACCGGACGTCGACCGCGAGCGTTTCTTCCGGCAGTTGATGGTCTACGGAGGGATCGTGGTGGCGGTGGTGCCCGCGGCGGTGTGGCTGGTGCTGGTCGTGCCCGGCATCGGGTGACCACCTTCGGCAACCGCCCCGGCGAACCCGGCAACAGCTAAGGAGTACGACGCGTGACCTCTCTCTTCCCGGCCCTGACGGACGCCCCGGCGGACCGCCCCGCCCTGCGGTTCGGCGACCGGTCCCTGACGTACGCGGAGCTCGCCACCGCGACCGGTCTGCTGGCCGGCAGCCTCGGGGACGCCGGCCGCGTCGCCGTATGGGCGACCCCGACGCTGGAGACCGCCGTCGCCGTCGTGGCCGCACTGCGGGCCGGTGTGCCCGCGGTGCCGCTGAACCCGAAGTCCGGGGAGAAGGAGCTCGGGCACATCCTGTCGGACAGTGCGCCGTCACTGGTCCTGGCCGCACCGGGAGATGAACTGCCCGCTGCCATAAGGGACTTGCCACGCATCGACGTGACCCCCGACACGACCACCGCGGCCACCCCCACCAAGGAGACGGCCACCGACGACGACCCCGCCCTCGTCGTCTACACCTCCGGCACCACCGGCCCCCCGAAGGGCGCCGTCATCCCGCGCCGGGCGATCGCCTCGACCCTGGACGCGCTGGCCGACGCCTGGCAGTGGACCGGCGAGGACGTGCTGGTGCACGGCCTGCCGCTGTTCCATGTGCACGGCCTGGTCCTGGGCATCCTCGGACCGCTGCGGCGCGGCGGATCGGTGCGCCATCTGGGCCGGTTCTCGACGCAGGGCGTCACGCGGGAGCTGTCCGACGGCGCGACGATGCTGTTCGGGGTGCCGACGATGTACCACCGGATCGCCCAGTCCCTTTCCGGGGAACCGGAGTTGGCGAAGGCGCTGGGGCGGGCACGGCTGCTCGTCTCCGGGTCGGCCGCGCTGCCGGTGCACGACCACGAGCGGATCACGGCGGCGACAGGACGGCGGGTGATCGAGCGGTACGGCATGACGGAGACCCTGATGAACACCAGCGTCCGTGCGGACGGCGAGGCCCGGGCGGGGACCGTGGGGGTGCCGCTGCCGGGGGTGGAGCTGCGACTGGTGGAGGAGGACGGGGCGCCGATCACCTCGTACGACGGGGAGACGGTGGGCGAGATCCAGGTGCGCGGCCCGAACCTGTTCACCGAGTACCTCAACCGGCCCGACGCGACGGCGGCCGCGTTCACGGCCGACGGCTGGTTCCGTACGGGGGACATGGCGGTGCGCGAGTCCGACGGCTATGTCCGGATCGTGGGCCGGAAGGCCACCGACCTGATCAAGAGCGGGGGTTACAAGATCGGGGCGGGCGAGATCGAGAACGCGCTCCTCGAACACCCGGGGGTGCGGGAGGCGGCGGTCACCGGGGAGCCGGACGCCGATCTGGGTGAACGGATCGTGGCGTGGATCGTGCCGGCGGATCCGGGGGGTCCGCCCGGACTGGAAGAGCTGGCGGAGCACGTGGCGAGCCGCCTCGCCCCCCACAAGCGACCCCGCGTCGTTCACCACCTCTCCTCCCTCCCCCGCAACGACATGGGGAAGATCATGAAGCGGTCGCTGGCCCATGACTGACCGTCTCTCCGCCCGCGAGTTCCTCGCCCTCCTCACGGACGACTTCACCGAACTCCCCGCCCCCGCACGGGAGTGGACGCCCGACGGCCCGCTCGGCTGGCAGGGCTACGACGCCGCACGCCTCCGCGCGACCGAGCGCACCGGCGAGGACGAGTCCGTCGTGTGCGGAACGGGACAGGTCGAGGGAGCCCGAGCAGTGCTGCTCGCCTTCGAGTTCGGCTACCTCGGCGGCTCCCTGGGCGTACGCACCGGCGACCGGCTGGAGGCGGCGTACGCCTATGCCCGCGCCCACCGTCTCCCGGTCGTCCCCCTGGTCGCCACGGGCGGCAGCCGTATGCAGGAGGGCATGCTCGCTCTGACCCAACTCCAGCGCGTGGCCCGCCAGTCGGCCCTCACCCGCGAGGCGGGCCTGCCCCAGATCGCGGTGCTGCGGGACCCGACCACGGGCGGCGGCTGGGCCACCCTGGGCGCGGGCGCCGACATCGTCCTCGCCCTCCCCGGCGCCCAGATCGGCTTCGCGGGCTCCCGGGTCCGCCCGCCGGACGCGGACCCGAGCGCGTACACGGCCGAGGCGCAGGTGGCGGCGGGGGCGGTGGACGCGGTCGTACGCCCGGAGGAGCTGAGGGAGACGCTGGGCCGCTGGCTGCGGCTGCTGACGGGATCGTCGACGCGGGCGGCACCGGTGCCACGGACGCCGGCGCCGGGCCACTCGGCCGTGGCCGACACAGCCGGGCCCCCGACGGCCGACGCCGCACCGGGAACACCCGCCTCCGACGACACCGCCCCACGCCCCGACGCCCCCGCGGACGCCGACGGCGCCGGAGAAGCCCGCGGCCCCGGCGCACCCGGCTCCGGCGGGACCGCCGCACACCTCCCGCTCACCGGCTGGGAAGCCGTCCAGCGCGCCCGCTCCCCCCGACGCCCGCGCGCCGAGCGCTACTTGGACGACTACTTCACCCACCGCGTGACCATCTCCGGCGACCGCTGCGGCGGCACGGACCCGGGCATGCTCTGCGGCTTCGGCGAGCACGCGGGGCGGACGGTCGCGTACGCCGCGCAGGCCGGCACCGCCACGCGCCCCGCCGGCTATCGCACCGCCGCCCGGCTGATCCGGCTCGCGGACCGGCTCGGCATCCCGGTGCTGACGCTGGTGGACACCCCGGGTGCCGCCAACGACGCGGAGGCGGAGCGGCAGGGGGCGGGGGCGGCGATCGCGGAGGTGTTCGGCGCGGTGGCCTCCGCCCGGACCCCGGTCACCACGCTCCTCATCGGCGAGGGCGGCTCCGGCGGAGCCCTGGCCCTGGCCGCGCCCGGCAACACCTGGGCCACCCCGGACAGCTACTTCTCCGTCATCGCACCCGAGTCGGCGGCGGCCATCCTCAAGCGCCCCCCGGAGGAGACGGAGGCGACGGCGGACCAACTCCGCATCCGGCCGCAGGACCTGGTGGAGCTGGGGGTGGTCCGGGCAGGGGGCCCATTGCCCTCGTAAAGTAGGTATTTACATCTTCCATACATCGGGCATAAGCCGCAAAACCCCCCATTCAGCCTCCCCCCACCCGGCCCCCCACAAAAGGCGCCCCACTCCCGCCCCCCACACGATGCCAATGAGCCCCGCCACCCGGCGCGGCCACGGTCTGTGTTCTCGGGAGGACCTGCCCATGACCGCCACCGCCAGTCTGGAGCAGCTGCGTCGCTGCCACTTCGCCGTCGATCTGGGTGCGGCGAGGACGCGGGTGTACGTGAAGGGCGCCGGGCTCGTCGTCGACCAGCCGTCCGTCGCCGCCGTGAACACCCGGACCGGCGCGTTGATCGCGGTGGGCGAGTTCGCGGAGAAGATGACGGGCCGTACCCCCGACTACATTCGTGTCGTCCGCCCCGTCTCCGGCGGCACCGTCGTCGACATCGAGATGGCCCAGCGCATGCTGCGCCACCTGCTCGGCGACAAGATCCGCCGCTCGCTGCGCCGCAAGCCGATCCTGCGCGCCGCCGCCTGCACCCCGCACGACGCGGACCCCCTGGCCCAGCGCGCCTGCATCGAGACCATGGTCGGGCTGGGAGCCCGCCGCGTCGAACTCGTGGACACGCTCATCGCCGCCGCCGTCGGCTGCGGACTGCCGGTGGAGCGTCCCGAGGCGACGATGGTGCTGGTGTGCGGGGCCGCGGCCACCCAGGTCGCCGTGCTCTCCCTCGGCTCGATCGTCAACGCCGTACGCATCCCCGTCGGCGGCGAGGCCGTGGACCACGCGATCGTGCAGCACCTGCGCCACCAGCACGAGCTGATGCTGCCGAGCCAGTCCGTACGACCGCTCCAGCTCGCCCTGTCCGGCAACGGCCTCACCGCCTCGGGCCCCGCCTCCACCGAGATCCACGGACGGGACGTCGCCACCGGGCTCGCCCGCTCCGTCCAGGTCGACACCGCCGCCGTCCGCGACGCGATCCAGACCCCGCTCACCGCCGTGCTCGACGGCATCGGCAAGGTGCTGCGGGACTGCCCGCCCGACCTGGTGGCCGACCTCGCCGACCGCGGGATCATGATGGTCGGCGGCAGCGCGCTGCTCCCCGGCTTCGACCAGATGCTGCGGCACGCGACCGGCATGCCGGTGCACATCGCCGAGCGGCCCGAGGTGTGCGCGGTGGAGGGTCTCGGCGCGATGCTGGAGGGCCGTATCGAGCCGCTGGCACTGGACCCGCTGGCCGACTGACGCCGGCACCGAGACCGACACCGACACCGGTATCCATCGACCGTATGGCCGACGATCCCCTCCCCCCGCTCCTGGAAGCCGTCCTCAGCGTCGGCACCGATCTCGAACTGCGCACCACCCTCCAGCACATCGTGGACGCCGCCGCCGACCTCACCGGCGCCCGGTACGCCGCGCTGGGGACGGCCGACCCGGGCCAGGACGGACTCATCGAGCTCCTCCCCCAGACTTCGTCCGGGGGGACCCCCATCTCGCTTCGCTCGCCGGGCACCGCCCCGCGCACGGCGGTCTCGCTCACCGTGCCGATCCGGGTGCAGGACGAGGAGTTCGGCACGCTGCACCTCGCGGACAAGGGCAAGGACCCCTTCACCGCTGAGGACGAGCAGCTCCTGCACGTCCTCGCCGCGCAGGCCGGTATCGCCATCGGCAACGCCCGGCTGTACGAGGCGGCCCGGCAGCGCGAGCGCTGGATCGAGGGCGCGGCGGCCGTGACGACCGCGCTGCTCGGCGAGGGGTCCGCGACCGACGCGCTCACGACGGTCGCCGAACGCGCCCGCCTGCTCGCCGACGCCTCCGCGGGCGTCATCCTCCAGCCCACCGAGGAGGGCGGGATGGAGATCGTGACCGCCTCGACGTACGACGATCCCGGCGACATCGTCGGCACGACGATCGCCCCCGGCAGTCCGGTGCTGGAGCAACTCCTCGGCGGTGAACCGGTGTTCGTCGACGACTCGGCGACCGACCCGCGGATGACGACCCCGGTACGGCACCGGTTCGGGCCCAGCATGATGCTGCCGCTCCAGGCCGGCGGCCGGCTGATCGGGACCCTCGCCCTGCCGCGCCGGCGAGGCGACCGCCCGTACACCTCCGTGGAACGCCTGCTCGCGGTGCAGTTCGCCTCGCAGGCCGCGCTCGCCCTGGTCCTCGCCGACGCCCAGCACAGCCGCGAGCTCCTCGCCGTCTTCGAGGACCGCGACCGTATCGCCCGCGATCTGCACGACCTCGTCGTGCAGCGGCTGTTCGCCACCGGCATGATGCTGGAGTCCGCCCAGCGCCGCAGCGGGGCGGGCGACGTGCACGAGACGCTGGGGAAGGCGGTCGACGAGCTCCGGTCGACCGTCCAGGAGGTCCGTACGACGATCTTCGCGTTGCAGCAGCCGCCCGCGGACGCCCCGACGACGTTCCGGGGCAGGGTGCTCCGGGAGACGGCGGGGGCGGCGGCCGTGCTGGGTTTCGCGCCGTCCGCGCAGTTCACCGGCGCGGTCGAGAGCCGTGTCCCCGAGCGGACGGCCGGCCATCTCCTCACCGCCCTGCGCCGCGCCCTCGCCGCCGCGTCCCGTCGCTCCGGCGTCGCGCGCATCGAGGTCAGGGTCGACGCGACGGCGGTCCTGCCGGACGGCAGGGAGGGCGTACGGCTGACGGTGTACGACGACGGGACGGCCGACGACGGGGGCACGGGGACGACCGTGACGTGGCAGGCGCCGCTGTGAGGTCAGGGGGCCGAAGGGTTCGACGCGGTGTCAGCGGGCGAACCAGCAGCGCACCGTCGTCCCCTCCTCGCCGGTGTGGGTGCGGACGAGGTCGGCGATCAGGTTGACCAGCAGCAGGCCCCGCCCGCCGCGCTGGTCGCGGGACGCGGGCCGGCGTCCCGCCAGGGGATCGGCGAGCCGTCCCTTGTCCCGCACCTCGCACACCGTGTACCCGTCCTCGCCCCACACCCGCAGGGTCCCCGAACCGCCGCCGTGGACCACGCTGTTGGTGGTCAGCTCGGCCGCCGCCAGGGTGAGGTTCTCCAGTGCGACCCCGGTCAGCCCGAGCCGGGCGCCCTCGGCGGTCGCGAGATGGCGGACCTCGGGCAGCGATCCGGCGTCGAAGCAGAGGGCGAGCACGTCCGCGACGACGGGCAGCGGCTCGTTGTAGCGGGCCACGACGTCGTCGGGGGCGTATCGGCCGCTCTTCTGTTCCGGTCCGCCGCCGGAGGGGATGACCGTGGGGTGGGTGGCGTAGGCGTCGGCGAGCACCCGCTCGTCGAGGCGTCGGACGTCGTAGGGGCACAGGATGGTCGCGAACCGGCCCGCGAAGGCCGCGTTGATGAGTGCCTCGTGCTGGACGCACGCGGGGTACTCGCCGGCGGTGCGGCCGGCCCAGATCGGTTCGCCGATGATCCGCACCCGGCGGCCGGCCGGCTGGGCGTCGGCGAAGGCGCGCAGCACGCCGGGGATGATCCGGCCGGGGTTGCGGCCGGCCTCCCGCATGTCCAGGAGCCGTACGGTGTCGGCGGCGTCGCCGAGGGCGTCGCGGATCAGCCGGAGGTTGTCGCCCGGTACGGCCACGGCGACCGGTTCGCCCGCCGCGAGGCCCTCGTGGACGAAGGGGATCGTGCCGGCGAGGTAGTCCTGGGCGTCCCGGTAGAAGAGGGCGGGGTGCAGGAAGGCGGCGGTCACGACAGCGTCATCTCGATTCCCGACAGGCCCGGCCAGAACATGTCC
The DNA here is from genome assembly GCF_044742595.1 of Streptomyces sp. NPDC087859. Classification (NCBI taxonomy): domain Bacteria; kingdom Bacillati; phylum Actinomycetota; class Actinomycetes; order Kitasatosporales; family Streptomycetaceae; genus Streptomyces; species Streptomyces sp. NPDC087859. The sequence continues at coordinate 405,599 of NZ_JBIUUU010000003.1, forward strand.
AGCGTCCGGCCCAGTGTGGGCGGCGGGCGGTGCAGCTGCAACAGCCGGCCCTCCTCCAGCCGCCGCGCGGCGGACGCGAGGGCGTCGGCGCCCGCGACGTCGACGAAGGTCACCTCCGACATCTCCAGCCGGTACACGTCCGTACGCGCGCCCAGTGCCTGCTCCAATGCGCGCTCCCAGATCTCGTGCGTGCCGTGGCCCACCTCGCCCACGGCGCGCAGACCGCTGCGCCCGCGCAACGCGGACACCATGAGGCGCGGTGCCGCGCCCGCGGACCGCAGAGGTGTTCGCTGGTGAAGATGCACGCCCTCTCCCACTGCTCGTGCGCATTCTCCCGTTCCTCGTGGACGAAACGCGCTTACCCCGGCGCCGGTCTGTCAATCCCCGCCTCGCGGGTGTAGCCCGCGACGGGTCGGGCAGGCGCACGATCAGCACCGCCGGATTCCGGGCGGAGCCGGCTGCCCGGCTCCGCCCGGAATCCGGTGGGCCACGAGGGAGGCACATCAGCGCGACGACGGGTCGGGGACCGACGAGGCGGGGACATGATCTCAGCAGCACACACATCTCTCACGGGGCGGCTGAACACCCTGGTCATCGATGGCCGTACGGAAGCGGGACGGGCGGAGCTGCGGCCGCGCGGCGAGCTCGTGCACGGTTGCGCGAAGGTCCTGGACGAGACCCTGACGGCGCTGCCGGACGGAGTCCGCCGGGTCGAACTGGACATGGCCGCCGTGGTGTTCATGGACACCGCCGGGCTCCAGTTCCTGGAAGTCCTCGACAGCTACGGCCATCGGCGGCGCATCCCGGTGTCCGCCACTCGCTGGACCGGCCAGCCGCGCCGGATCCTGGAGCTCGCCGGCCTGGACACCGCCGACCCGCTGCGGACGGCGCCGCGCCCGACCGGCCCCGAGCCCGCTCTCCCGGCCTCCTCCGCGGTGGCCCTGGAGCGCGCGGAGCAGCTTCGTCTGCTGCGCGCGGAGGTCGAGCAGCTCCGCCAGGCGATCGCCTCCCGGCCCGTGATCGACCAGGCCCGCGGCATCCTCATGGCCGCGCACTCGTGTACGCCCGAGGAGGCCTGGGCCATCCTGCGCAAGACCTCCCAGCTCTCCAACATCAAGCTGCGCACGATCGCCGCGGCCCTCACGGCCGGCGCGGGGTCCGACGGCCCGCCGCCGCCCGAGGAGGTGCGCACGGCGTTGCGTACGGCGGTCGGGGTCTGTCTGAACTGAGGCGGTCCTGTGGGATCTTGGCGCTGAAGCCCGTTGATCGATTCCTCGGCCGGACCGTAGGTTCCGTCGTATGACGAATCTCCGGATCGGTGTGATGTACGACCGCGACTGGGCCCCCGAGGGGCTGCCCGACTTCGCGCGGCGGGCCGAGGCGCTCGGCGCGGACGACCTGTGGGTGGTGGAGGATCTCCGCTGGAACGGCGGGGTGTCGGCGGCGGCCGTGGCTCTGGGCGCGACGGGGCGGTTGCGGGTGGGCATCGGGATCACACCGGCGCCGTTGCGCAGTCCGGCGCTGCTGGCGATGGAACTGGCCACGCTGGCACGGGTGTTCCCGGGCCGGCTGGTGGCCGGGATCGGTCATGGCGTACGGGAGTGGATGGAGCAGGTCGGTGTCGCGCCGCGTTCTCCGCTGGCCCTGCTGGAGGAGACGATCACCTCCGTTCGGGCGCTGCTCCACGGGGAGCGGGTCACGTCGCAGGGGCGGGAGGTGCGGATCGACGACGTCCGGCTCGTCCACCCGCCCGCCGAGCCGCCGCCGCTGGTCGCCGGTGTGGTGCGGCCCCGCTCCCTGGAGCTGTCGGGTCGGGTCGCGGACGGCACCCTGATCGCGGAGGGGCACGGGCCGCGGGATCTGGAGAACATCCGGGCGCTGCTCGCGAAGGGCGGCGCGGGCGAGGACCACACGCTCAGCGTCTTCGCCTTCTGCGCCGTGGGTGACGACCCCGAGGCGGTGGCCCGGACCCTGCATCCGCACACCGAGGGCCACGGTGCCTGGCTTGGCCGTCCGCAGGAGGAGGTCTTCACCGTCTCCGGCAGCGCGGCACAGGCCGCCGGGGCGATCGGCGCGCTGCGGGCGTCCGGCGCCGACACCGTCGTCCTCCGCTTCGTCGGCCCCGAGCCGCTGCGGCAGTTGGAAGCCGTCCTGGAGGCCGCCGAGCGCTGAGCCGCTCCACAGCAAACACACAGGTCAGCGGGGTCGTAGAGGGATAACCCTCGAATGACACCCGACTCAATGACATGCCACGGTCAAATCTGCCACTCTTCCTCCACCCTGCGCACGTGCCGCACACGCCGAGCGCGGAGGTTCCCGCACGGCCCTGCTCAGCTCGACCCGGACAGCACATCCCGTCTGCCCGGTCTGTCACCGGCCGTCGACGCGCGGCCGTCGCAGTAGGAGCAAGAGTGAGACGTACCCCCCGCCCCGCGACCGCAGCCGGAGCCCTGGCTGCCACCGCCGCACTGCTGGCCCTCGGCATACAGACGGTCCCCGCGGCCGCCGAGACCTCCCCCCACCCGAGTCCCCTGCGCACCGGCGGCCTCCAGGCCGAACTCACCCCGGCCCAGCACGCGGCGCTGCTGAAGAAGGCATCCCGGCAGACCGCGGCGACGGCCGACACACTCGGCCTGGGCACGAAGGAGAAGCTGGTCGTCAAGGACGTCGTCAAGGACAACGACGGCACCCTGCACACCCGTTACGAGCGCACCTACGCCGGTCTGCCGGTCCTCGGCGGCGACCTCGTCGTGCACACCCCGCCGACCGCCGAGGCCACCGGCACGGTGAGCACCACCTTCAACACCAAGCGGACCATCAAGGTCGCCTCCACCACCGCCGCCTTCGCCAAGTCCGCCGCCGAGACCAAGGCGCTCAAGGCCGCCCAGGCCCTCGACGCCGAGAAACCCACCACCGACAGCGCCCGCAAGGTGATCTGGGCGGGCGGCGGAACGCCGAAGCTCGCCTGGGAGACGGTGGTCGGCGGCCTCCAGGACGACGGCACACCCAGCCAGCTGCACGTCATCACCGACGCGGCCACGGGATCGGAGCTCTACCGGTACCAGGCCGTCAAGACCGGCACGGGCAACAGCCAGTACAGCGGGACCGTCACCATCGGCACCACGCTGTCCGGTTCGACGTACCAGCTGAACGACACCACGCGCGGCACCCACAAGACGTACAGCCTCAACAACGGCACGTCCGGCACCGGCACACTGATGACCGACTCGGACGACGTGTGGGGCACCGGCTCCGGCTCGAACACGCAGACCGCCGGTGTGGACGCCCACTACGGCGCCCAGACCACCTGGGACTTCTACAAGAACACCTTCGGCCGCAGCGGCATCAAGAACGACGGCGTGGCCGCCTACTCGCGCGTCCACTACAGCACGGCGTACGTCAACGCCTTCTGGGACGACGACTGCTTCTGCATGACCTACGGCGACGGCACCAGCAGCACCCACGCGCTGACCTCCCTCGACGTGGCCGGCCACGAGATGACCCACGGCGTCACCTCCAACACCGCGAACCTCAACTACAGCGGTGAATCGGGCGGGTTGAACGAGGCGACCTCCGATATCTTCGGCACCGGCGTGGAGTTCTACGCGGCCAACTCGACCGATGTCGGCGACTACCTCATCGGCGAGAAGATCGACATCAACGGCGACGGCACGCCGCTGCGTTACATGGACGAGCCCGACAAGGACGGCGGGTCCGCGGACAGTTGGTACTCCGGCGTCGGCAACCTCGACGTCCACTACTCCTCGGGCCCGGCGAACCACATGTTCTACCTGCTCTCCGAGGGCAGCGGCAGCAAGACCATCAACGGCGTCACCTACAACAGCCCGACCTCCGACGGCGTCGCGGTCGCCGGCATCGGCCGGGCCGCGGCCCTGCAGATCTGGTACCGGGCGCTGACGACGTACATGACGTCCAGCACCTCGTACGCGGGCGCCCGCACCGCCGCCCTGAGCGCGGCCGCCGACCTGTACGGAACCAGCTCGACCCAGTACGCCGGAGTCGGCAACGCCTTCGCCGGCATCAACGTCGGCAGCCACATCACGGTCCCGACGACCGGCGTCACGGTCACCAACCCGGGCAGCCAGTCCTCGACCGTCGGCACCGCGGTGAGCCTTCAGATCAGCGCGAGCAGCACCAACGGCGGCTCACTGACCTATGCGGCGACCGGCCTGCCGACCGGCCTGTCGATCAGCGGCTCCACCGGCGCCGTCTCCGGCACCCCGACGACCGCGGGCACGTACAGCACGACGGTCACGGTGACCGACAGCACGGGCGCGACCGGTACCGCCTCCTTCACCTGGACGGTGAGCTCCAGCGGTGGCGGCGGCACCTGCACCTCGACCCAACTCCTGGGCAACCAGGGCTTCGAGTCGGGCAACACCACCTGGACCGCCAGCAGCGGCGTCATCACCAGCTCCAGCAGCCAGGCGGCCCGCACCGGCTCCTACAAGGCCTGGCTGGACGGCTACGGCTCCACCCACACCGACACGCTCTCCCAGTCGGTGACCGTCCCGAGCGGCTGCACGGGCACGACATTCACCTTCTACCTGCACATCGACACGGCCGAGACCACCACCAGCACCCAGTACGACAAGCTGACGGTCACCGCCGGATCGACCACCCTGGCCACCTACTCCAACCTGAACGCGGCTACCGGCTACGTCCAGAAGTCCTTCAGCCTGTCCGCCTTCGCGGGAACCACCGTCACGCTGAAGTTCTCCGGTGTCGAGGACTCCTCGCTCCAGACCAGCTTCGTGGTGGACGACACGGCCGTGACGACCGGCTGACACTCCCCGCACACAGCGACGCGGGTCCCGTCCGGGGCCCGCGTCGCCGCGCGTGCTCACACCTCTTCGACCGCCATCGCACCGGCGCGGGGCGCGTCTTCGCGGTGCCCGTCCACCTGGACGAGCAGCCCGAGCAGCGAGGCGACGGTGAGCCCGGCCTCGGCGGGGTGGCGCAGGATCTTCCCCTGCGCGATCCGGTAGGTGTTGCTGCGTCCCTCACGCGTGTGGGACAGGTATCCGCTCTGCTCCAGATCGGAAATGATCTTCTGGACAGCGCGCTCCGTGAGTCGGCAATGGGCGGCGATGTCGCGCACCCGAGCGCTCTGATTCTCGGCAATGGCCGCCAGTACCCGCGCATGGTTGGTGATGAACGTCCACCCCGCGTGCGGCTCCGTCGCTCCACTCATGAAGGCATCGTACGCCTAGGGATTCAGGTAAGAAAATACACGAAGCGAATTTCATGTATCCCTTGACGTGAGTTAGCGTTCGGGTGAACCTGGTGACGTCGGAACGGTGGGTGTTCCCAGCCCTGGGGAGAGGACCATGTCCAAGTCGGCACCCTGCTGTGCCGGGCCGGTCAACGGATGCACGAGGCTCGCCGGTCACGGAGGCGAGACACGGCTGACGGTCTGCGCCCGGCCCGACGGCGACCGCACGGCGGTCACCGTGCGCGGCGACCTCGACCTCGCCGCGGACCAGCAGCTCCAGCAGACCCTGCGCTCGGCGCTCATGGACTCCGGCAAGGGCATCGACCTGGACCTCGACGGCGTCGAGTTCTGCGACTGCTCCGGACTGAACACCCTGCTGGGGATCCGGCAGCAGGCCCTCGACCAGTGCAAGACGGTCACGATCCACGCCATCAGCCCGGCCGCCGAACGAGTGTTCACCCTCACCAACACCCTGCCCCTGTTCGCCCCGGAGGGCGAGATGGTCCAGGAGGACGACACCTCGCACTCCTCGACGGACCCACGGGTCGAGGTCGTACAGCTGCGGCGGGCGATGCAGACCCGGGGGCTCATCGATCTGGCCCGCGGCATCCTCATGGCCACCTTCTCCCTCAGCGCGGAGGAGGCCTGGAGCGTCCTGGTGATGACCTCGCAGAACACCAACACCAAACTCCACCGCGCGGCACAGCAACTGGTGGACTCCGTCCGGGGCGAACCCCCGCCCGAGGACGCCCGCAAGCAGCTGACCGCCGCCGTCACCCACGTCACCGCCGTACGCGAGAGGGCACAGGGGGCGGAGTAGGCAACGCACGCGGGACGGCGCCAGCCGGTCGGTGGATCCGGGGCCCTGCCCAGCGGCCGTGGCTCAGCCGCGCGGTCCCGCGCCGTGCAGGAGTGTGCCGATGACCAGGGTGGCCTGCGCGTCCGGGTCCTGATCCGCGCCGGGCCTGCTGAGGGCTTCACCGAGGAGGGCGCAGTACACCTGCCGCGTCCACTCCAGGTCCGCGTCCGGGGCGAGGAGTCCCTCCTGCTGTGCCCGGTCCAGGAGTTGGACGGTCTGGGCGTCGATCTCCGCCCGGAGTGCGGCCGATGCGGCGGTAGGTGACCCCGTCAGGCGCCCGGGACGGTTTCCGACGACACGACCGATGTCCGGGTTCGGAACGTGTCGATCATGCGGGAGTTCCTTCCCTGCGGCACCGCCCCCCACCTGCGGGCCAAGGTCGCCAACGGCGTCACCTACCAGTACCGCCGCTCGCCCGGACCACGCCGGCCTCATCAACCAGCGGGCATAGGCACCCAGCGCGACAGCAAATACTTGGCTAGCCACACTTTTGCTGTTAGGTTGATTATGTGTCCAGCCACCTAAATGGGTGGCGGCACGAGAGGAGTCGTCGTGAAAGCCATCCTGTTCGACCGTTTCGGAGGCACGGAAGTGCTGCACGAGGCGGACATCGAGGTCCCGCAGCCCGGCCCCGGCCAGATCCGCGTCCGCGTCAGGGCGGCCGGACTGAACGCGCTGGACGGCAAGATCCGCTCCGGGGCGATGGAGGCCGCGTTCCCCACGCCGCTCCCCGCCGTCCCCGGCGCCGAGCTCGCCGGCGTGGTGGACGCCCTGGGTGAGGGCGTGCGGGACGTGCGGGTGGGCGACGAGGTGCTGGGCTGGTCGGACACCGGCTCGTACGCCGAGTACGCCCTGGCCACCACCGTGGCCCCCAAGCCCGCCGGCCTCGACTGGGAGCACGCGGTCGCGCTGCCGGTCGCGGGCGAGACGACCGAGCGGGTCCTGAACCTGCTCGGCGTCGTTGCCGGGGAGACCGTACTGATGCACGGCGCGGCCGGAGCGGTCGGCACCCTGGCGGTCCAGCTCGCCACGGCCCGCGGAGCGCATGTCATCGCCACCGCCGGCCCCGCCAACCAGGACTACCTCACCTCACTCGGCGCCACCGCCACCCTCTACGGCGAGGGCCTGGTCGAGCGGGTCCGGGCGCTCGCCCCCGACGGCGTGGACGCGGTCTTCGACCTGGCCGGCAAGGGAGCCCTCGAGGATTCCATCACCCTGCGCGGCGGCACCGAGCGCATCGTCACCATCGCCGACTTCCGCGCGCACCAGCTCGGCGTCACCTTCTCCACCGGTGGCCAGGAGCGCTCGGCCGCCCGCCTGGCCGCGCTGGCGCAGGACGCCGCGACCGGCAAGCTCGTCACCACCGTCAACGCCTACCCGCTCGACCAGGCCGCCAAGGCCCAGCAGGTCAGCGGCGCCGGGCACGTCCGGGGCAAGCTCGTCCTCACCGTCGACTGATCACGCCCGCCTTTCCCCCTGTTCCGACCCTCACCGCACCGAAGGACCCCTCATGCTGAACGCCCTGTGGACACCGACCACCGTCGGCGACATCCCCCTCCCGCACCGCCTGGTCATGGCCCCCATGACCCGCGACCGCTCCACACCCGAAGGCGTCCCCACCGAGCTGAACGCCGAGTACTACGCCCAGCGGGCCTCGCACGCGCTCATCATCACCGAGGGCACCCAGCCCTCCACCGACGGCCAGGGCTACCTCCTCACCCCCGGCATCCACAATGACGAGCAGATCGCCGGGTGGCGCAAGGTCACCGACGCCGTGCACGAGGCCGACGGCCGGATCGTCATCCAGCTGATGCACACCGGACGTATCGCCCACCCCGACAACACTCCGCACGGCCGTCAGCCCGTCGCTCCTTCGGCGGTCCGGCCGCAGGGCGTCATGTTCACCGTGTCCGGGCCCCAGGAGATGCCGGAGCCCCGCGCGCTGTCGACGCAGGAGGTCGCGGAGACCGTCGACGACTTCCGCCGCGCCGCGGCGGCCGCCATCGCGGCAGGCGCCGACGGCGTGGAGATCCACGGCGCCAACGGCTACCTGGTGCACCAGTTCCTGTCCGACAACACCAACCGGCGCACCGACCGTTACGGCGGTTCCCTCGACAACCGCATCCGCTTCGCCGTCGAGGTGGCCGCCGCCGTGGCCGACGAGATCGGCGCCGACCGCACCGGCCTGCGCATCTCCCCCGGCAACCCCTACAACGACATCGCCGAGTCCGACACCGCCGAGCTGTATCCGGCGCTCCTGCGCGCCCTGAGCCCGCTCGGCCTCGCCTACCTCCACGTGATGCACGCGGGCGACGAGGAACTGCTGGGCACCCTGCGCACGCTGTGGCCGACCACGCTGGTCCTGAACCGGGCCGGCACCGACATCGTCACCCGCGCCAAGGACGTCGACAACGGCACGGCCGACCTCGTCTCGGTCGGCGCCCTGGCTCTCGCCAACCCCGACCTGGTCGAGCGGCTACGCTCTGACGCGCCGCTCAACACCCCCGACCCGACGACGTTCTACGGCGGCGGAGTGGCCGGCTACACCGACTACCCCACCCACACCGTCTGAGGAACCGCATCATGCCCGCCACACACCGCACCCCGTCCACGGCCAGCGAGGGGCCGATGAGCTACGCGATCTTCCAGCTCGCCCGCGCTCATCGCGCCCGCGCCGGCGTCATGCTCCGTGAGATGGACCTGCACCCCGGACAGGAACTGCTGCTGATGCAGCTCCTCGACCGCGACGGCCAGACCCAGTCCGAACTGCTCGAAAGCGTCGGCCTGGACCACTCCACCGTCTCCAAGTCGCTGCGCCGCATGCAGGAGGCGGGCCTGCTCGTACGTGAGCCGGCCGCACACGACCGGCGGGTCATGGTCGTCCACCTCACGGACAAGGGGCGGGCGATGCGGGAGCCCATCGCGGCCATGTGGCGGGCCCTGGAGGAGACCTCCACGCTGAACCTGTCGGCGCAGCAGGCGGAGTCCTTCGTCAGCACCGCCTACGCCATCGCCGACGCGATCAACAGCCGCGCTGTCCCACAGGCCGATTCCGAGTGACTCCCGGACGCAGTCCGTCCAGGCGGAGTTGACGCCCCGCCACCCGAATAAATGAACGTTTCCGCAGGTCACGGACCTGCGCAGGTGGGGCGGGTGGGACTCGAACCCACGGCCGACGGATTATGAGTCCGCTGCTCTAACCGGCTGAGCTACCGCCCCATAGCGGCGTGTCGCGTACATGTGTGCGCGCCGTCTGCCGCAGCATAGCCGCTCATACGATCTCCTGCTTCGTATGGTCGACTTCGCATGCCCTCAAGGACTCCGCTGTGACCTGCACGGTTCCCGGGGCAAGGGTGATCACATGAAAAAGGACCCCTTCGGGGGTCCTTTTTCAACGTGCTCTCCCGACTGGACTCGAACCAGTAACCTGCCGGTTAACAGCCGGCTGCTCTGCCAATTGAGCTACGGAAGATCGAAGCTCCCCCGACTGGACTCGAACCAGTAACCTGCCGGTTAACAGCCGGCTGCTCTGCCAATTGAGCTACGGAGGAATGCCTCGTTTGCATCGAACGTAGCTCCCTGGGTATTCGCCAGGGGGCGGGCGTTCGCTGCGACACATACATTAGCGCAAGCAGGGGGGTGCTCCGCCAATCGGTACTTCTGCACGACGGAAGGGTGGCTCCGCGATGCGCTACAAGCTCACGTTCGTCACCGGGCTGGCACTGGGTTACGTGCTGGGCACCCGGGCCGGACGGGAACGCTACGAACAGTTGAAGAAGTCGGCACGTCAGGTGTCCCAGAACCCCGCGGTCCGCAACACCGCAGAGTCGGCCGCCCAGCAGGGCCGCCAGTTCGCGGGCAAGGCGTACCACGTGGTCAGCGAGAAGGTGGGCGAGCGGGTTCCCGAGTCGGTGACTCAGAGGGTGCGCTCCCTGCGGGACAGGAACACGAACGGTGCGGCACAGGACGACTGGGGCACCAGCAACACCTAGCCAGGCGTCGCCGACGGCAGACCTGGGGGCGCGGGGAGCGGCGCGAACGACCGCGTCGCACCCGCGCCCGACAGCGCCCGCGCACCCCCGCGGCGCGTGGCCCATAGAATTTCCGCCATGGGGATAGTCGCCGGGCTGGACAGTTCGCCCGATTTCACTCGCATCGTCGTCTGCGACGCGGACACCGGTGCCGTGCTCAAACAGGGGTATGCCCCGCATCCGGTGGAAGGCCGCCCCTCCGACGTCGATCCCCAGGCCTGGCTCCTCTCCCTCGGCGAGGCGGCCGGCGGCGGACTCCTCGAGGGCGTGCAGGCCATCGGCGTGTCGTCCCAGCAGAACGCGGTCGTGCCGCTGGACTCCCAGGGCAACACCGTGCGCCCCGCGCTCGTCGGCGGCGACAAGCGCGCCCAGGTCGCGGCGGCCGATCTGGTCGACGCGCTCGGCGGGCGCGAGGCGTGGGCGCAGGCGGTGGGATGCGTACCGCAGGCCGCCCAGCCCATCACCAAGCTCCGCTGGCTGGTCAAGAACGAGCCCGACGCGGCCGCCCGTACCGCCGTCCTCCTCCAGGCCCACGACTGGCTGGTGTGGCAGCTCCTCGGCAGGCCGGTCCGCCGGACCACCGACCGCGGGGGCGCCTCCGGCACCGGCTACTGGTCCGCCGCCACCGGCGGCTACCGCACCGACCTCGTCGAGCTGGCGCTCGGTCACCAGGCCATGCTGCCCGAGGTGATCGGCCCCTCCGACGCGGCCGGTACGACTCCGGAGGGGCTGCTGATCTCCGCCGGCACCGGCGAGACCATGGCCGCCGCCTTCGGGCTGGGGATCGGGCTCGGCGACGCCGTCGTCTCGCTCGGGGCCTCCGGCTCCGTCATGGCCGTGCACCCCGAGGCGCTCGTCGACAACACCGGGATGATCACGTCCCTGGCCGACGCCACCGGCATGCATCTGCCGGTCGTCACCACGCTGAACGCCGTACGCACCCTGCGCGGCACCTCCGAGCTGCTCGGGCTGCCCGACCTGGAGAGCCTGTCCGAGCTGGCGATGAAGTCGACGCCGGGCGCCCACGGCCTCGTCCTGCTGCCGTATCTGGAGGGCGAGCGGACGCCGAGCCTGCCGCACACCGCCGGGACGCTCGCCGGACTGCGGCGGGAGTCGATGAAGGCGGAGCATCTCGCGCGGGCCGCGTTCGAGGGCATGCTGTGCGGGCTCGCCGACGCGCTCGACGTGCTGCGCGGACGCGGTGTGGAGGTACGGCGGGTCTTTCTGCTGGGGGCGGCGGCCGAGCTGGCGGCCGTGCAGGCGGCGGCGCCGTCGATCTTCGGGGCGCAGGTCGTCGTACCGCAGCCCGCGGACTACGCGGCGCGCGGTGCCGCCCGGCAGGCCGCCTGGGCGCTCGGCGTGTCGCAGGGCACGCTCGACCCGCGGAACCCGCCGGCCTGGCAGGGGGCGGCCGCGCAGATCCTGGAGCCCGGCGAGGACCTGGCGGTGGGACAGGCGGTGCGGCAGCAGTTCGTGTCGGTGCGGGAGCAGACGCATCCGGGGGCGTTCCGGTCGTAGCGGAAGGTAAGAGACCGGTAGGAAACCAGCGCTTCTGTACCCGGAAGGCCCTACGAAGCACTGCTGTCGGCTTAATCGGTTGAGGTAACGCGGGGGGAGTGTCCGACGATAGGGGCCAGGGGCAACCACCCTGCTCCTACCGCCGACTCCGAGAGACAAGCGTGCTCATACGACTTCTGCGGACCTATCTCAGGCCCTACCGGAAACCCATCGCCCTCCTGGTGGTGCTGCAGTTCCTGCAGACCTGCGCCACCCTCTATCTGCCCACGCTGAACGCGGACATCATCGACAGCGGCGTCGTGAAGGGCGACACCGGGTACATCCTGTCCTTCGGCGCCCTGATGATCGGTATCTCGCTGATCCAGGTCGTGTGCAACATCGGTGCCGTGTACTACGGCGCGCGGACGGCCGCGGCGCTGGGCCGGGACGTGCGGGCCGCCGTGTTCGACCGGGTGCAGTCGTTCTCCGCCCGCGAGGTGGGCCACTTCGGGGCGCCCTCGCTGATCACCCGGACGACGAACGACGTGCAGCAGGTCCAGATGCTGGCCCTGATGACGTTCACGCTGATGGTGTCCGCGCCGATCATGTGTGTGGGCGGGATCGTGCTGGCGCTCGGTCTGGACGTGCCGCTGTCCGCGGTCCTCGTCGCGGTCGTCCCCGTGCTGGGTGTCTGCGTGACCTTGATCGTGCGGCGGCTGCGCCCGCTGTTCCGGGCCATGCAGGTGCGCCTCGACACCGTGAACCAGGTGCTGCGCGAGCAGATCACCGGCAACCGGGTGATCCGCGCCTTCGTGCGCGACGACTACGAGAAGGACCGCTTCCGGCGCGCGAACGCCGAGCTCACCGAGATGTCGCTGGGCACCGGCAAGTACCTCGCGCTGATGTTCCCGATGGTCATGACGGTGGTGAACGTGTCGTCGATCGCGGTGGTGTGGTTCGGCGCCCACCGGATCGACGACGGGCAGATGCAGATCGGTGATCTGACGGCGTTCCTCGCCTATCTGATGCAGATCGTCATGTCCGTGATGATGGCCACCTTCATGTTCATGATGGTGCCGCGCGCGGAGGTGTGCGCCGAGCGGATCCAGGAAGTGCTGGACACCTCGTCGAGCGTGGTTCCGCCGAAGGCTCCGGTGCTGGAGCTGCGGCGCCACGGCCATCTGGAGATCCGCGGGGCGGGCTTCCGCTACCCGGGTGCCGAGGAGCCGGTGCTCAAGGGCGTCGATCTCGTCGCCCGGCCCGGTGAGGTGACCGCCGTCATCGGGTCGACCGGCAGCGGCAAGTCCACGCTGCTGGGGCTCGTGCCCCGGCTGTTCGACGCCACCGACGGCGAGGTGCTGGTCGACGGGGAGAGCGTGGCGGGCATCGAGCCCGAGCTGCTGGCGCGGACCGTCGGCATGGTGCCGCAGCGGCCGTATCTGTTCGCGGGGACCGTGGCGAGCAATCTGCGCTACGGCAATCCGGACGCCACGGACGAGGAGCTGTGGCACGCGCTGGAGGTGGCGCAGGCCAAGGACTTCGTGGAGCGGCTGGAGAACGGGCTCGACTCCCCCGTCGCCCAGGGCGGCACCAATGTCTCGGGTGGTCAGCGGCAGCGGCTCGCCATCGCCCGTACGCTCGTGCAGCGCCCGGAGATCTACCTCTTCGACGACTCCTTCTCCGCCCTCGACTACGCCACCGACGCGGCCCTGCGCGCGGCCCTGTCCCGGGAGACCGCCGAGGCGACCGTCGTGATCGTCGCCCAGCGGGTGGCGACCATCCGGGACGCCGACCGGATCGTCGTACTCGACGAAGGACGGGTCGTCGGCACCGGCCGGCATCACGAACTGATGGCGGACAACGAGACCTACCGGGAGATCGTGCTCTCCCAGCTCACGGAAGCGGAGGCTGCCTGATGGCCGGGCCCATGGGGCGCATGATGGCCGGGACCGGCCCCGATCACCGGTCGATGGACTTCAAGGTGTCGGGGCGGCGGCTCGTCTCCCATTTCCGGCCGGAGCGGTTCACGGTCTACGTACTGGTGTTCTGCGTGTTCGTCAGCGTGGGTCTGTCGGTCGTCGGGCCGAAGATCCTCGGCGAGGCCACCGACCTGGTCTTCGCGGGCATCGTCGGACGGCAGATGGAGCCCGGCGCCTCGAAGGAGCAGGTGCTTCAGGCGATGCGGGAGCGCGGGGACGGCCAGGTCGCCGACATGCTCCGCAGCACCGACTTCACCCCGGGCGAGGGCATCGACTTCGGTGCCGTCGGCAACGTCCTGCTGATCGCGCTCATCGTGTTCGTGGCCGCAGGGCTGCTGATGCTGGTGGCGACGCGGCTAGTGAACCGGGTCGTCAACCGGACCATGTTCCGGATGCGGGAGGACGTACAGACGAAGCTGTCGCGGCTGCCGTTGTCGTACTTCGACAAGCGGCAGCGCGGTGAGGTGCTGTCCCGGGCGACGAACGACATCGACAACATCGGGCAGACCCTCAACCAGTCGATGGGCCAGCTCATCAACTCGATCCTGACCATCATCGGGGTGCTCGCGATGATGTTCTGGGTGTCGTGGCTGCTGGCGCTGGTCGCGCTCGTCACCGTGCCGCTGTCGTTCGTGATCGCGACGAGGGTCGGCAAGCGGTCGCAGCCGCACTTCGTGCAGCAGTGGCGCTCGACCGGCAAGCTCAACGCGCATGTCGAGGAGATGTACACCGGGCACACCCTGGTGAAGGTGTTCGGGCGGCAGGAGGAGTCGGCGCAGCAGTTCGCCGAGCAGAACGAGGCGCTGTACGAGGCCGGGTTCAAGGCGCAGTTCAACAGCGGGGTCATGCAGCCGCTGATGATGTTCGTGTCGAACCTGAACTATGTGCTGGTCGCGGTGGTGGGTGGTCTGCGGGTCGCCTCCGGCACGCTGTCCATCGGTGATGTGCAGGCCTTCATCCAGTACTCGCGGCAGTTCTCGATGCCGCTGACGCAGGTCGCGTCGATGGCCAACCTGGTGCAGTCCGGGGTCGCCTCGGCCGAGCGGATCTTCGAGCTGCTCGACGCGGAGGAGCAGGAGGCCGACCCGATGCCGGGCGAGCGGCCGGCCGAGCTGCGGGGGCGGGTGGCGCTGGAGGGCGTGTCCTTCCGGTACGACCCCGAGAAGCCGCTCATCGAGGATCTGTCGCTCAAGGTGGAGCCGGGGCACACGGTCGCGATCGTGGGGCCGACGGGCGCGGGCAAGACCACGCTGGTCAATCTGCTGATGCGGTTCTACGACGTCTCCGGCGGGCGCATCACTCTCGACGGGGTCGACATCGCGCGGATGTCCCGGGACGAACTGCGGGCCGGGATCGGCATGGTGCTGCAGGACACCTGGCTGTTCGGCGGCACGATCGCGGAGAACATCGCGTACGGGGCCTCGCGGGAGGTCACCCGGGGCGAGATCGAGGAGGCCGCGCGGGCCGCGCACGCGGACCGGTTCGTCCGGACGCTGCCGGACGGGTACGACACCGTGATCGACGACGAGGGCTCGGGGGTCAGCGCCGGTGAGAAGCAGCTCATCACCATCGCGCGGGCGTTCCTGTCCGACCCGGTGATCCTGGTCCTCGACGAGGCGACGTCGTCCGTCGACACCCGGACCGAGGTGCTGATCCAGAAGGCGATGGCGAAACTGGCGCACGGGCGGACGTCGTTCGTGATCGCGCACCGGCTGTCGACGATCCGGGACGCGGACACGATTCTGGTGATGGAGAACGGGTCGATCGTGGAACAGGGAGCGCACGGGGACCTGTTGGCCGCCGACGGCGCGTATGCGCGGCTGTACAAGGCACAGTTCGCGCAGGCGGTGGCAGAGGTGGACTGAGGGGTGCGGGTGTGTGGGGGCTGGTCGCGCAGTTCCCCGCGCCCCTCAAAGGTGGGTCCAGTGCACGTACCTCAGGGGCGCGGGGAACTGCGCGACCGGCCACAACTCACCCGCACCCGGCGTCAGTCCAGATAGCCCCGAAGCTGATCCGCGAAAGCGTGGTCCCTCAGCTTGTTCAGCGTCTTGGACTCGATCTGCCTGATCCGTTCCCGCGTCACGCCGAAGATCCTGCCGATCTCCTCCAGCGTGCGCGGGCGGCCGTCCGCCAGGCCGTACCTGAGCTGTACGACCTTCCGCTCACGCTCGCCCAAAGTAGACAGCACCGCCTCCAGGTGCTCCCTGAGCAGCAGGAACGCCGCCGACTCGACCGGCGACGTCGCGTCGCCGTCCTCGATGAGGTCGCCGAGGGCGACGTCGTCCTCCTCGCCCACCGGGGCGTGCAGGGAGACCGGTTCCTGGGCCAGGCGCAGGACCTCGCTGACGCGTTCCGGGGCGAGGTCGAGGTGGGCGGCCACCTCTTCCGGGGTCGGTTCGTAGCCGCGTTCCTGCAGCATGCGGCGCTGCACGCGGACGACCCGGTTGATCAACTCCACGACGTGCACCGGGACCCGGATGGTCCGGGCCTGGTCGGCGAGAGCCCGGGACATGGCCTGGCGGATCCACCAGGTCGCGTAGGTCGAGAACTTGTAGCCGCGGGCGTAGTCGAACTTCTCGACGGCCCTGATCAGGCCCAGGTTTCCCTCCTGGACCAGGTCGAGCATGGTCAGGCCGCGGCCGACGTACCTCTTGGCCACCGACACCACGAGCCGCAGATTCGCCTCGATGAGCCGGCGTTTGGCCATCCGGCCCAGGACGACCAGGCGGTCCAGGTCGATCGCCAACTGGCTTTCCAGGTCAGGCGTGTTGAGGAGCTTCTCCTCGGCGAACAGGCCGGCCTCGACGCGCCGGGCCAGATCGACCTCCTCGGCTGCCGTGAGCAGGGGGATACGGCCGATCTCGCGGAGGTACTGACGGAAGAGATCGGAGGAGGGACCGCTGGTGTCGGCGACGCGAGTGCGGCTCTTCGGCTCGGGAGCCTCGACCGGCTCGGCGGGTTCCACTGTCTCCAGGGCGTCGGCCGGCGGCTCGTCCGGCTCCGCCTCGGGGTGGTGCGCGACACGGCTCTGCGGAGGGACCGCGGTGAGAACGTCGGTCTCCGTATCCGGCTCCGCGCCGTCCGTACTGGCGTCGGTCTTGTTGAGGGTCTGGGTCTGCACGGGGGCGACCTCCAGGATGATCGCTGCAGAAGTGAGCGGCAGCGCTGTTTCGGGGGCGGAGTCGACGGCCTCGCCGCTGTCCGTCCCGTACGCGATGAGCGGAACCGCGGGGGTCTGGGACCCGCTGGGGACGGATCGGCCGCGCTCCGAGGACTCAGGCACCGGAACCCAGTGTGGAGTACGACACATCGCCGCCACGAGGGGCGTGCGGTGACTTTTTGAGTCCGGTCCGTGACCGGGTGGTTACCCTGACGGAGGCGAACCCCTCAGAGAGCTGCGGCTCCGTGCCCGCGCAGCGCCTGGTCGTACTGCTGGAGTACCCACAATTCGTTCTGTACCGCGGCCAGTTGCGCCGGGTCTCCGTGTGTTCCCAGACGGGTCAGCGTGGACTGGATGTCGATGATGCGGCGCTCGACGGCGCGGCGGCGGACCGCCACCAGCTGTACACCCGCGTAGATCTCGTCGACGGTCTTGCGCATGATCGCCTCGACGGCCAGCTCCGTGACCATCGCGCGGACCGTGTCGTCGGGCGCGGCCTCGCGGACTCTCACGAGGTAGTCCTGGGAGTCCTGCACGCCGTACTCGGCGCCGCCGGCCTCCATGATCGCCTGGCGTACGGCGGCGTAGGGCGCGGCGGTGAACTCGTCGATGCCGTACGCATCGAAGGCCGGGGAGACCAGCTCGGGGCGCTGGAGGGCGAGTTTGAGGAGCTCGCGTTCGGTGGCGTAGACGGGGTTGCGGAGGTTGAGGGCCGGTCCTGAGGCCTGGGGCCGGGGCGCGGAGTCGTACTGCTGCTGCCCGCGGGCGGCCGGCGCCGGGCCCTTGCCGCCGCGGTCGCGGGCCCAGCGGGCCAGCTGGGCCACCCGCTTGACCACGAACTGGGTGTCGAGGATGCCGAGCATGCCGGCGAGCTGGACGGCGACCTCGTGCTGGGCGCCGCTGTTCTTGATGCGGGCGACGATCGGGGCGGCCTCGTCCAGGGCTGCCGCCCGGCCCGCCGGGGTGTCCAGGTCGTAGCGGACGACGATCTGGCGGAGCGCGAACTCGAAGAGCGGGGTGCGGGGTTCGGCCAGCTCGGCCACCGCCTCGTCGCCCTTCGCGAGGCGCAGCTCGCAGGGGTCCATGCCGTCGGGGGCGATCGCGATGTACGTCTCGGCGGCGAACTTCTGGTCGTCCTCGAAGGCGCGCAGGGCCGCCTTCTGGCCGGCCGCGTCGCCGTCGAAGGTGAAGATCACGCGGGCCGAGCCGTTGTCCATCAGGAGCCGGCGGAGGATCTTGATGTGGTCGCTGCCGAAGGCGGTGCCGCAGGTGGCGATGGCGGTCGTGACGCCCGCGAGGTGGCAGGCCATGACGTCGGTGTAGCCCTCGACGACGACCGCGCGGGACGCCTTGGCGATGTCCTTCTTCGCCAGGTCGATGCCGTAGAGGACCTGGGACTTCCGGTAGATCGGCGTGTCGGGCGTGTTGAGGTACTTGGGGCCGGTGTCCGCCTCGTAGAGCTTGCGGGCGCCGAAGCCGACGACCTCGCCGCCGATGTCGCGGATCGGCCACATCAGACGGCCGCGGAAGCGGTCGATGGGGCCGCGGCGGCCCTCCTGGGAGAGGCCGGAGAGCAGGAGCTCCTTGTCGGTGAAGCCCTTGCCGCGCAGGAAGCGGGTGAGGTGGTCCCAGCCCTGGGGGCTGTAGCCGACGGAGAAGTGCTCGGCGGCGGACTGGTCGAAGCCGCGCTCGGCGAGGAACTTACGGCCGGTGTCGGCCTCCGGGCTGGTGGCGAGCTGTTCGACGTACCAGTCGGCGGCGATCTTGTGGGCCTCGACCAGGCGGATCCGTTCACCGCGCTGGTGGGAGGGGTTGTAGCCGCCCTCCTCGTAGCGCAGCGTGATGCCGGCCTGTCCGGCGAGGCGCTCGACCGCCTCGGAGAAGGAGAGGTGGTCGACCTTCATCACGAACGTGATGGTGTCGCCGCCCTCCTGGCAGCCGAAGCAGTGGAAGAGACCCTTGCTGGGGCTGACCTGGAAGGACGGCGACTTCTCGTCATGGAAGGGGCACAGGCCCTTGAGGTTGCCTCCGCCCGCGTTGCGCAGCTGGAGGTACTCGGACACCACGGCGTCGATCGGGACCGCGTCCCGTACCGCCTTCACGTCCTCGTCGTTGATCCGTCCTGCCACGAGGTGAGTCTACGGGGCTGGACGGACATCTAAGGGACGAGGTTTTCGAGCGGAACGTGCGGGTCCGCCAGCGCCTCGGTGTCCACCTGTGTCTTCGAGCGAATCAGCTGTTGGACGGGCTCTGTGACGTCCCACACGTTCACGTTCATCCCGGCGAGCACGCGACGCTCCTTCACCCAGAACGCGATGAACTCACGCTTTCCTGCGTCCCCTCGAATCACCACTTCGTCGTACGACCCCGGGGGCGCCCAGCCGCTGTACTCCATCCCCAAGTCGTACTGATCGGAGAAGAAATAGGGCACGCGGTCGTAGGCGAGGTCACCGCCGAGCATCGCGCGGGCCGCCGAGGGGCCGCCGTTGAGGGCGTTGGCCCAGTGCTCGACGCGCAGCCGGGTGCCGAAGAGGGCGTGGTGGAAGGAGGCCACGTCGCCGGCGGCGTAGATGTCGGGGTCGGAGGTGCGCAGCCGCTCGTCGACCATGATCCCGCCGCCGTAGGCGCGCTCGGCGATCTCCAGTCCCGCGGCCTCGGCGAGGGCGATGCGCGGGGCGGCGCCGATCGCGGCGAGGACGTCGTGCGCCGGGTGCTCCTCGCCGTCGTCGGTGCGGGCGGCCAGCACCATGCCGTCCTGGCCGACGATCTCGGTCAGTCTCGCGCCGAAGTGGAAGCGGACGCCGCGCTCCCGGTGCAGGTCGGCGAAGAGAGAGCCGAGCTCGGGGCCCAGCACGGAGTGCAGGGGGGTCGGTTCGGGCTCCACGACGGTGACCTCGGCGCCGTACTCGCGGGCCGCCGCCGCGACCTCCAGGCCGATCCAGCCGGCGCCGGCGATCACGATGTGGCCGTTGTCCCGGCCGAGGGCGGCCAGCACTCCCTTGAGCCGTTCCGCGTGGGCGAGGCGGCGCAGATGGTGGACGCCCGCGAGGTCCGTGCCCGGGATGTCGAGGCGGCGGGGCTCGGCACCGGTGGCGATGAGGAGCTTGTCGTAGTGCACGAGCGTGCCGTCGTCACCGAAGCGGACCGTCTTCGCAGTGCGGTCGATCGCGTCGACGGTCTGGCCGAGGTGCAGCTCGATGTCGTTGCGCGCGTACCAGGCCGGCTCGTGCACGAAGACGCTGTCGCGCTCCTCCTTGCCGAGCAGATAGCCCTTGGACAGGGGCGGGCGCTCGTAGGGGTGATCGCGTTCGTCGCAGATCAGTATCACGCGGCCCGTGAAGCCCTCCGCGCGGAGCGTCTCGGCCGCCTTGGCGCCGGCGAGACCGCCTCCGACAATGACGAATGTCTGATCCGCGTCGACCACTTGATGCCTCCTCGTAAGGGTGCCGCCACATGGGAGCGTCCCGCACGGAGTGTGATGGGGGAAGGGGGAGTGGCCCGATCAGGCCACGGAGGGTCACATTCGGGCGCGTTTGGCGTCATCCTTGGCACATATGTCGCACGAGTACCCGGTCGGGAACACGTGCACACGGCACCGCTCTCACGCGTGACCCGTCAGCCGTGCGTGCAGTGAGCGGGCCGAGGCGTCGGTGAGGGAGGCGACCTGGTCGACGATCACGCGTTTGCGGGCGCGGTCGTCGGGGGCCTGGTCGAAGACCGCCCGGAACTGCGGCTCCAGGCCGTCCGGGGCACGGCGGGTGAGCGCCTCGGCGAGTTCGGCGACCACGATCCGCTGGTCCGCGCGGAGCCGCTCCTGCTCGGCGCGCTGCATGACGTACCGGTCGGCGACCGCCTTGAGGACCGCGCACTCCAGCCGGGTCTCGTGGGGTACGACGAGTTCGGCGGTGTAGCGGGTCAGGCGCCCGGTGCCGTACCGCGCACGTGTGGCGGCCTCCGCGGCGAGGCAGAAGTGGCCGATGAGCTGGCTGGTGGCGTCCTTCAGCCGGGCCTGGGCCACGGCCGAGCCGTCGTAGCCGTGCGGCCACCAGGGCTGGTCCTGGAGCCGGTCGAGGGCCGCCGCGAGTTCCGCCGGATCGGTGTCCTGCGGAACGTACCGGCCGAGGGCCACCGCGAAGACCGCCTCGCGCTCGGGTTCCGCGTGCAGGTAGTTGGGGTCGATGTGGCCGGCGTGCAGTCCGTCCTCGACGTCGTGGACCGAGTACGCCACGTCGTCGGACCAGTCCATGACCTGGGCCTCGAAGGTGGTGCGGGTGCCGGGGGCGGCCTTGCGGACCCAGTCGAAGACGGGGCGGTCGTCGTCGTACACACCGAACTTGGGGCTCTTGGGGTCCGTGGGGTGGGCGCCTCTGGGCCAGGGGTACTTGGTGGCCGCGTCGAGGGCGGCCCGGGTGAGGTTGAGGCCGACGGAGCCCTCGGGCGTGAAGCGTTTGGGTTCGATGCGGGTGAGGAGTCTGAGGGACTGGGCGTTGCCCTCGAAGCCGCCGCAGTCCTCGGCGAATTCGTTCAGCGCCTGTTCGCCGTTGTGACCGAAGGGCGGGTGGCCGAGGTCGTGGGCGAGGCAGGCGGCTTCCACCAGGTCCGGGTCACAGCCGAGGGCCGCGCCCAGCTCGCGGCCCACCTGGGCGCATTCCAGGGAGTGCGTGAGGCGGGTGCGGGGGCTGGCGTCCCAGGCCTGGCTGCGGGTTCCGGGGGTGACGACCTGGGTTTTGCCGGCCAGGCGGCGGAGGGCCGATGAGTGGAGGATGCGGGCGCGATCGCGTTGGAAGGCGGTGCGGCCGGGGCGTTTGTCCGGTTCCGGGGCCCAGCGTTCGGTTGACTCCAGGTCGTACGACATGTCTCGACAGTAAGGGCAGGGACTGACAAACGGAGTGCGCCTTCGCGTCTGCCTGGTCCTGCTATCCGGCGAGTGCGGCCGGTGTGTGGTTGGTCGCGCCCCTGAGGCCGGTCATCTGGTCGTACCGGTGCAGGAGGAGCCTCGCCATCGCCGGGTGGGTGCCCAGGGGGGCCGAGGCGATCCATGGGGCCGCCTCCGCGCACTCCGTGGCGAAGCGGCCGGGGGCCGTGAAGTAGGAGGCGATGGCGATCCTCGTGCGGCCGCTCGCCGCGAGGGCCTCGATGGCGTCCGGGACCCGGGGAGCCGCCGTCGTCGCGTAGGCGGGGACGACCGGGACGCCGAGGCGGTCGGCGAGGAGCTGGGCCGTGCGGCCGGTGTCGACCTTGGACTCCGGGTCGCGGGAGCCCGCCGCCGCCAGGATCACCGCGCTGCGGCCGCGCGTCGTGTCGTCCATGCCGGTGCGCCAGCCGGCCTCGACGAGGCGGGAGTACAGGGTCTCCACCAGGAGGGGGTGCGGGCCGAGCGGGGCGGCCACGCGGGCGCGTACCCGGGTCGCGGCGGCCATCTCGGGGATGTCGCGCTTGACGTGGTAGCCGCGGCTGAGCAGGAGCGGGACGAGGATCGCCTCGCGGTCGCCGAGGGCGGCGAGGGTGTCGGGCAGCAAGGGCTCGTTCAGCTCGATGTGGCCGAGGTGGACGGACAGGCCGGGGCGCAGGGCGCGGACCTTGTCGAGGAGGGTGCGTACGGTGCTCAGGGCACGCGGGTCGCGGCTGCCGTGGGCGACGACGACGAGCGCGGGCGGTTCGGGGCGCCGCCTGCCGTCGAGCGACACGAGGCTGAGCTGGCTGGCGAGCTGGCTGCTGATCCGGTTCATGAGGTGCGCCGTACTGTCGAGGTCGGCCCCCGGGAGCAGCAGGGCGCCGGGGCTGGCGGTGGGCTCGTCGCGCGGAGGGTTCGACGGCGTCATGAACAGATGGTCGCGGTGGGAGGTTGCCACCCCGTTGCGCGAAGATAACGGGGATTTTCCGTGGGTTCACGGTGGGGTGGGTAGCCGCTGTGAGCCGTTCTGACCTGCGGTTTCGTCGGCGCTGGTGAGGCTGCTCACGTGCCGTTCGGTGAACCGTCGGGGCTTGCGTCACGTCCCTGACTGTCGAAGGACGACCAGGGAGGGACCTCCGTGAGACTGCGCAGGCCGCACAGGCCACGTATCCCCCGCACCCGTACCGGGCAGCGGCGGCTGGTGCAGGCCGTGATGCTCGGGTGCGTGCTGGCGCTGCTGCCGGCGACGTGGATGTACGTCGTGACGGGCGACCGGCTGCGCACGGCCGCGGACGTGCCGCACACCGAGGTCGCCGTCGTCTTCGGCGCGGGGCTGTGGAACGACGAGCCGTCCCCGTACCTCGCCCACCGGCTGGACGCGGCGGCGAAGCTGTACCGCGAGGGCCGGATCGAGGTCGTCCTCGTCACCGGCGACAACAGCCGTGAGGACTACGACGAGCCCGACGCCATGCGCGCCTATCTGACCGAGCACGGCGTTCCCGACCGGCGCATCGTCAGCGACTACGCCGGGTTCGACACCTGGGACTCCTGCGTCCGCGCCAAGAAGATCTTCGGTGTCGACCGGGCGGTCCTGATCAGCCAGGGCTTCCACATCCGGCGGGCCGTCGCGCTGTGCGAGCAGGCCGGTGTGACGTCGTACGGCATCGGGGTCGAGGCCAAGCACGACGTCACCTGGTACTACGGCGGGGCGCGGGAGGTCGTCGCGGCCGGCAAGGCGGTCCTGGACGCGGTCTTCGAGCCGGATCCCCGGTTCCTCGGCCCGGAGGAACCGGGGGTCGGGCAGGCGCTCGCTAGCGCCCGGTGAAGCGTGGGGCGCGTTTCTCGAGGAAGGCGGTCATGCCCTCTTTCTGGTCGTGGGTCGCGAACAGGGCGTGGAACACGCGGCGTTCGTAGCGGATGCCGTCGCGCAGGCCCGTCTCCAGGGATCGGTCGACGCAGTCGCGGGCGGCTCTGACCGCCGTACGGCCGTACGAGGCGATCGTCTCCGCGGCCTCCAGGGCCTCCGTGAGGACCCGTTCGTCGGGGACGACCCGGGAGACCAGGCCGGCGCTCTCCGCCTCCCTCGCGTCCATCGTGCGGCCGGTGAGGACCAGGTCCATGGCCTTGGCCCGGCCGATGATGCGGGTCAGACGCTGGGTGCCGCCGATGCCGGGGATGACGCCGAGCTTGATCTCGGGCTGGCCGAACACCGCCGACTCCCCCGCGATCACGAGGTCGCACATCATCGCCAGTTCGCAACCGCCGCCCAGGGCATGGCCGTTGACGGCGGCGATCTTCGGGGTGCGGAGGTCCGCGAACTTCTCCCACGCGCCGAAGTAGTCCTCCGCGGCCATGTCCACGGCCGTCCTCGCGGCCATCTCCCTGATGTCGGCGCCCGCCGCGAAGACCTTCTCCGAGCCGGTGACGACGAAGCAGCCGGCCTCGGGGTCCGCGTCCAACGGGCGCAGGGTGTCGAGGAGTTCGGCCAGGAGCTCGCCGCTCAGCGCGTTGCGGACGTGGGGGCGGTGCAGGCGTACGGCCACGACACGGCCGTGACGCTCGATCTTCAGCGTGTTCATTTCTCCTCCGTGGAATGACGAGTCCGTGGATTCACGAGTCCCAGATCGCGCCGTACGCCGGAATCCCCCGCTGTTCCAGGCCGTGGACCACCTGCCAGGTCAGCTTCTTGTTGCTGATGCAGATCACCGCCTCGGCGCCGAAGTCGCGGTAGGCGGCGTACGCGAGGCGCACCATGTCGGGTTTGCCGTCGCGGGAGGTGTCCCAGATCAGGGCGTGCGGCTGGACGGCGAGGATCTCGTCGACGAGGGCGTCGCCGTAGGTGGTGCGGGGGTCGCGGGTCGCCCAGACCAGGCGGGAGGGGACCTCGGCGGCCAGGAGGTGCGGGAGGCAGGGGCCGATGCCGCTGCCGGTCGCCACGTAGACCACCTTCGTGAAGAGGGTCTCGATGTTGGCGACTCCGGCCGTGGTGATGCCCTTCACCCAGATCCGGTCCGGCAGGTCGTCGATGAAGGCGCCCGTCCAGTCACCGGCCCGGGAGATCGTCAGCCGGAAGCCGGGCTCGCCGGGGGCCGGGACGTTGGCGAAGGAGTGCCATTCCTTCAGCGGGCTGCGGCTGATGGCCGTGGAGGAGCCCGCGAAGGGGGTCTCGCCGTGGTCGAAGCGGGCCAGCACCACGTGCGGGGAGGGGCGTTCGACGCGTACGTCGACCTTGCGCAGCCGCAGCCACGGCAGGGCGACGCTGAAGGTGACGACCGACAGGACCGCCACCTCCACCGGACCCGGGGCCGCCAGGAGCGTGTGCGTCCAGAAGAGGGCGAGGGCCGTCCAGCCGCCGAAGCGGTGGATCTTCTCGAAGTGGTCGTGGTGGCGGGAGCGGAAGGGCGGCAGGGCCGTGGCGATGATCAGTGCGAGGAGGGCCGTCAGGGTCCAGCCCACCGCCCTGAGCTGGGCGTCGGTCGTGGTGACGGTGAGCGCCAGGAACCAGCTCGCCCCCGCCAGCGCCCCGCCCACGTGCAGTCCGCCGAAGTGGTACACCTTCCCCAGCGTCCAGCGGATCTTCAGCGGCCAGCTCGTCGGCGCCCGGGTGGCGAGTTTGAAGAGGAGGTTGATGACGTACTGCTGGCGGACGAGGATCGCGAGGGCCAGGTCGGCGAGGGCCGCCTGGCCCATGGTGCGTGCCGACGGGGTCCAGCTCAGGTAGAGGAAGACCAGGTTGGCCGTGAGGACCAGTGCCGCCAGGCGGTTGTAGTGCATGAGGCGCGGGTGCTTCAGCAGCCGACGCGGGGCCGGGGTCCGCGGGGGCAGTTCCACCGACTGGCGCTCGAGTGAGGTCGTCATCGGGACACCGCCGTGCGCTCCTCGGCCAGCCGCAGCAGCGCCGCTTTGTCGATCTTGCCGCGGTCCGTCTCCGGCAGGTGTGTCAGGGCCATGACACTCTCGGGCACGCAGTAGTACGGCAGCGCGTCCGCCACCGCGCGCCGGGCCGTGTCGGGGTCGACGTCGGCCGGGGTGACGAAGGAGACCAGGGTGCGGGCGTCCCGCTTCAGGGTCACCGCGCGCCGGCAGCCCTCGACCGACTCCAGCACCGAGGAGACGGAGTCGAGTTCGACGCGGAAGCCGCGCACCTTGACCTGGTCGTCGGTGCGGCCGAGGTGCTCCAGTTCGCCGTCGGGCGTCCAGCGGCCGAGGTCCCGGGTACGGAACATGCGGTGGCCGGCGCCGAGGAAGGGGTCGGGGGCGTAGCGCTCGGCGTTGAGCCGGTCGTTGTCCAGGTAGCCCGCCGAGACGCAGGCGCCGCCCGCCCACATCTCGCCGACCTCGCCGATGGGGAGCGGGCGCAGGTCCGGGTCGAGGACGTAGACCGTGTTGTTGGGGGTGGGACGGCCGATGGTGAGGGTCTGGGACGACACCTCGTGGCGGCGCATCGTGTTGACGATGGTCGTCTCCGTCGGACCGCAGCAGTTGTAGAACGTCGCCTGGCGGGCCCAGCGGTCGGCGAGCGGGCGCGGGCAGGGCTCCCCCGCCACCGCCACGGTGCGCACGCGCGGGCAGCTCGCCGGGTCGACGCCGGACAGGACGGTCGGGGTGGCGATGACGACGTCCGCGCCGCGGGCCGCCGCCGCAATGTCCTTGCCGCGGATGACGAGGGTGGCGCCGTGGGCGAGGCAGCCGAGGATCTCCCAGGCGGCCATGTCGAAGGCGATGTTGAGGAGCTGGGCGACCCGGTCTCCGGGGCGGATGCCGAGGTCGCCGGGGGCGGTGAGGAGGATGTTGGAGACGTTGCGGTGGGTGACCTTCACCCCGTTGGGGCGGCCGGTGGTGCCGGAGGTGAACAGGACGTAGCAGCCGTCGTCGGGGTGCACCCGGACGTCCGGTCCCGGTCCGGGGGCGGCGGTGCGGGGGCCCGGGACGTACGGCAGCGGCTCGTCGAGGGCGATCAGACGGTGGCCCGGCGGCAGCGGGATGCGGTGGGCGTGCTCGGCGACGGTGATCACGACGCGGGTGCGGGCGGCGCGGATCACATGGGCGAGCTGGGAGGCGGGGGCGAGGCCGACGTCCTGGGGGACGTAGGCGGCGCCCGCCTTCAGGATGCCGAGGAGGCCGACGAGCATCGGCACGGAGCGGCGGACGAAGAGACCGACGTGGTCGCCGGGGCGCACACCCTGGCGGATCAGACGGGCGGCGAGGGCGTCGGCGTGGCGGTCGAGCTCGCCGTAGGTGATCCGGGTGCCGAGGTGTTCGGCGGCGACGGCATGCGGGGCGGCGGCCGCCTGTCGCTCGACGGCGTGGTGGATCAGCGGATCCGGGACGGGGACGGCCGGGCCGAAGCCGTACCGGTGGAAGAGGTGCTGGTCGCGGGGGGTTAAATGGCGCAGGGGCATGCTGGGGAAACCTCCTGGCTGGCTTTTCGCGTGAGAGATTGCCTGGCGCCAAGCTGGATCCGCGCTCGACTGTAGCTCCGGTTTTTCAACGCTCAACAACGCGTCCTCGGCCAACGACGAGACGGAACGAGCCACATGTGACGTCTTTCACAGCAGAGGCAACTTTCGTCACGGTCGGCGGCGACTCTCGGTGGGCACCTGTGCGCCCGGACGGGCGGCCTCACCGCGCCCGGCGTCCGGCGGGGAGGTCGCCGTCCCGCTCGCGTAACAGGGAGCCGTCGCGCACGTAACACGGCGGAAGCACGCTGAGGAGCATGCAGAACTCCGCGACGCCCACCCACTGCCCCTACTGCGCCCTGCAGTGCGGGATGAATCTCACGCCCGTCCCGGACGGGGGCGTGGAGGTCACCGAGCGCGCGGACTTTCCGGTGAACCGGGGTGCGCTGTGCGGCAAGGGCCGCACGGCTCACCAGGTGCTCTCCTCCCGGGTGCGCCTGACCTCCCCGTTGGTGCGCTCCGAGGGCAAGCTGGTGCCCGCCACCTGGGAAGAGGCGCTGGAACGGATCGCCGGGGAACTGCGGCGTACGCGTGCGGAGCATGGTCCGGACGCGTGCGGGGTGTTCGGCGGGGGCGGCCTGACGAACGAGAAGGCGTACACGCTGGGCAAGTTCGCCCGGGTCGTCCTCGGCACCTCGCAGATCGACTACAACGGCCGCTTCTGCATGTCCTCCGCGGCGGCCGGCGGCATCAAGGCGTTCGGCCTGGACCGCGGGCTGCCCTTCCCGCTGGAGGACATCCCGAAGACGGGCTGTGTGATCCTCGTCGGCTCCAACCTCGCCGAGACCATGCCGCCGTCGCTGCGCTTCTTCAACGAGCTGCGCGAGAACGGCGGCACGCTCATCGTCATCGACCCGCGCCGCACCAAGACCGCCGAGCAGGCGGATCTGCATCTGATGCCCCGCCCGGGCACCGACCTCGCGCTGGCGCTGGGCCTGCTGCACCTCGTCGTCGCCGAGGGGCGGGTCGACGAGGCGTACGTCGACGAGCGCACGGCAGGCTGGGAGGAGGCCCGCGCCGCGGCGATGGCCCACTGGCCGGAGTACGTGGAGCGGATCACCGGCGTTCCGGTGCCCCAACTCCGCGAGACCGTGCGGATGTTCTGCGAGCCCGAGGCCGCGATGGTGCTGACCGCGCGCGGGCCGGAGCAGCAGTCCAAGGGCACGGACACCGTGGGCGCCTGGATCAACCTGTGCCTGGCGACGGGCCGGGCGGGGAAGCCGTTCTCCGGGTACGGCTGTCTGACCGGGCAGGGCAACGGGCAGGGCGGGCGCGAACACGGCCAGAAGGCCGACCAGTTGCCCGGCTACCGCAAGCTGGACGACCCGGCGGCGCGGCGGCATGTGGCCGAGGTGTGGGGAGTCGAGCCCGACTCGCTGCCCGGCCCCGGACGCAGCGCCTACGAGTTGCTGGACGCCCTGGGTGTCGACATCAGGTCGCTGCTGCTGATGGGCTCCAACCCGGTGGTGTCCGCGCCGCGTGCCGCGCACATCGAGGAGCGCATCAAGTCCCTTGATTTCCTTGCCGTCTGTGACGTCGTGCTGTCGGAGACGGCGGAACTCGCCGACGTCGTCCTGCCGGTCACGCAGTGGGCGGAGGAGACGGGCACGACGACCAACCTGGAAGGCCGGGTGCTGCTGCGCCGCCAGGCGATCACCCCGCCCGAGGGCGTGCGCAGCGACCTGGAGGTCATGCACGAACTCGCCGACCGGCTCGGTGTGGAGAAGGGCTTCCCGACCGACCCCGAGGAGGTCTTCGAGGAGCTGCGGCGGGCGAGCGCGGGCGGGCCCGCGGACTACTCGGGAATCACCTACCGGCGACTGGCCGAGGAGAACGGGGTGTTCTGGCCGTGTCCCACGGCCGACGCCGACGCGGAAGCGGGACATCCCGGCACGCCCCGTCTCTTCCTCGACCGCTTCGCCACGCCCGACGGCCGCGCCCGCTTCGTCCCCGTCTCGCACCGGGCCTCCGCCGAGGAGCCGGACGAGGAGTACCCGGTGCTGCTGACGACCGGCCGGGTCGTCGCCCAGTACCAGTCCGGCGCCCAGACCCGGCGCGTGGACGAGCTGAACGCCGCCGCGCCGGGCCCGTTCGTGGAGCTGCACCCACGGCTCGCGGCCCGGCTGGGAGCGGCCGAGGGTGACCCGGTGGCGGTCGTGTCGCGGCGGGGCCGGGCCGTGGCACCGGCCCGCATCACCACCGGCATCCGCCCCGACACCGTCTTCATGCCCTTCCACTGGCCGGGCGAGGGCCGCGCGAACACCCTCACCAACCCGGCGCTCGACCCGACCTCGCGGATGCCGGAGTTCAAGGCGTGCGCGGTGCGGCTGGAGACGGTGCAGCAGTAGGGGCGGGACCGGCCCCCGCAACCGGTGACGCCGCCGGCGCGGCTTGTGTTCTCGACGGCACCGGCCCTCGGCACCGGGGAGTCGGTGGGCGGCCGGGGCGGGGCGCCGCCGTTGCCGGGAGGCGGGATGCCGCCGTCTCCGCCGCCCGCGCCGGTGCTCGCCCTGTCGGGTCGATGCCGACGGTCGGTCCTTCCCGCCGTTCATGGCGAGGGCGGGCAGCACCCCCACGCCGAACGGGGTCCCGCACGGGCCGGTCGCCCACGCCCCTCGGTTGACGCGAGGGAGGGCGCGAGGGCGTGTCAGCAGCGGCGCGAGCTCTCGCCGTACTCGCGTCGCCGGTGGCCGGGTTCGAGCGTCACGGCCCGCAGCTTCCTCAGCCGCGGACCAGCCAGTCGCCGCTGTCGATCGGCTTGCCGCGCGCACGCAGTGCGGCGGCCACGGCGGGGGCGGCGACGTACACCCACGCCCGCACGGACACGCCGTCGGCGTCCCGTACGACGTCGCACTCGATCCGCTCGTAGAGGTTGCCGGGATCGCCGGGGGCGTACTCCTCGAGCCGGTCGAGGGCGACCAGGAGGTCGTCGTACGCCTCGGGGAGGGCGGTGACGAGCTCCCCGTGGACGGTGCCCCCGGGCTCCTCGACGGCGTACGGATAGCCGGGACCGTCGTACAGCACCACGCCGTCGAGCCACCCCGGCTGCTCCGAGCCGGTGCGGCCGCGCAGGAAGTGGTCGTGGTTGACCTCTCCGGGTCGAAGGGTGCCGTAGACGAAGAACGGGAGTCTCACAGAAACGATTCTCTCTCCTCACACACGAGTGCCGGACGTGCACAGACGCCCTCTGGACACGACATGTCATGGCCCCTTAAATCTCAGGCAGCACTCGCGCCTCCTCCTTCCCCCCCACGCGCCCCAAGGCGCCCTTTCAAGGAGACAGATGAGCCGGATACGTCCCGTTCGCCCTGTCCACACCCTCCTGGGGTCCCGTCTCGCCACGGTCGGTATGGCCGCCACCGCCGCGACCCTCCTGGCCACCGCGCTCTCCCCGACCGCCGGCGCGGCCGACAGGCCGACCCGGGCCACCGCGATCGACAACGCGGCGGACGTGCTCGTGGCGCGGGCCGCGAAGCTGGGCCTCACCGCCGCGCAGGACACGAAGGTCCGGGACGTGGTGGTCGACAAGGACGGCGGGCAGCACGTCCGCTACGACCGCACGTACCGCGGAATCCCGGTACTGGGCGGCGACTTCGTGGTCCACCTGAACGCGAACGGCACATACCGCGGCACCGACAGGGCCACCCGCCGGTCCATCGCACCGCCCTCGGTCACCCCTGCCCTCGCCGCCCCGAAGGCCGCCGACCTCGCGGCGAACGCACTGCGCGCGGCCAACCTCGGCGAGACCCTCAAGAAGCTGACGGCCAAGCCACAGCTGGTCGTCGACGCCCTGCACGGCGCCCCGAAGCTGGCCTGGCAGACGAACGTCGTCGCCCAGGACGCGCTCGGCAACCCGCTCGGGCGCACGGTGCTGACCGACGCGAGCACGGGCGCGCAGATCGACGCGTGGGACTCGATCGAGACGGCGACGGGAGACGGGAAGTCGCTCTACGGCGGGACGGTGCCGCTGGAGACGACGCTGTCGGGATCGGCGTACCAGCTCAAGGACGCGACGCGCGGAAACACGTACACGGGCGACGCGGCGAACAAGACGGACCTCTGCATCCTGGGCATCTGCATCAGCCGCGCCCCGGCGACGCTCTTCACGGACGCGGACAACCACTGGGGAACGGGGGCGACTTCGGACCGCGCGACGGCGGCCGTGGACGCCCAGTACGGCACCGACGTCACCTGGGACTACTACAAGAACGTCCACGGGCGCAGCGGTATCGCCGGCGACGGCAAGGGCTCGTTCAACCGCGTCCACTACGGCAACAACTACAACAACGCCTTCTGGGACGACAGTTGCTTCTGCATGACCTACGGCGACGGTGACGGGACGCAGCTCGGCCCGCTCGTGTCGCTGGACGTGGCGGGCCACGAGATGTCGCACGGTGTGACGTCGAAGACGGCGGCGCTGACGTACTCGGGTGAGTCGGGCGGCCTGAACGAGGCCACCTCGGACATCTTCGGAACGCTGGTCGAGTTCT
Source organism: Streptomyces sp. NPDC087859 (assembly GCF_044742595.1). Classification (NCBI taxonomy): domain Bacteria; kingdom Bacillati; phylum Actinomycetota; class Actinomycetes; order Kitasatosporales; family Streptomycetaceae; genus Streptomyces; species Streptomyces sp. NPDC087859. The sequence goes on from NZ_JBIUUU010000003.1 coordinate 437,204, forward strand.
ACGCGGGGAACTCCGCGGACGGCGGGGACTACCTGATCGGCGAGAAGATCGTCCGCTCCGGCTTCGGCCGGGACGCGCTGCGCTACATGGACAAGCCGTCGAAGGACGGGAACTCGGCGGACTGCTGGAGTTCGACGGTCAAGGACCTGGACGTGCACTACTCGTCCGGCGTCGCGAACCACTTCGCGTTCCTCCTGGCGGAGGGCAGCGGCGCCCGCACGGTCAACGGCGTCAGCTACAACTCCCCCACCTGCAACACGTCTTCGGTGTCGGGCATCGGCCGGGACAAGGTGGGCGCGATCTGGTACCGGGCGCTCACGGTCTACATGACGTCCTCGACGAACTACGCGGGGGCGCGCACGGCGACGCTGAACGCGGCGAAGGATCTCTACGGGGCCGGGAGCACGGAGTACAACGCGGTGGCGGCGGCGTGGAGTGCGGTGAACGTGAGCTGAGGCGCGGCAGCCGGTGACGCGACGGCAGTGCGGCGGCGGGCGCGACCAGGCTCACCGCCGCACTGCGGGGCTACGCCCCGTACGGCCTCAGCTCCCTCGCCTCCCTCAACCCCCTCCCCCACCACACCAGCTGATCCAGCATCGTCTTCGCCGCCGCATCCGGTCCCGCCGGGTCCTTCAGCCTCCCCTCGTCGTCGAACGACGCCCCCGCGTTGTGGAAGGACACCGTGTCCCGGACCGTCACCGCGTGCAGTTCCGCGAAGACCTGCCGGAGGTGTTCCACCGCGCGCAGGCCACCGGACATGCCGCCGTACGAGACGAGCGCGACGGGCTTGGTCTGCCACTCGGTGTAGTGCCAGTCGATGAGGTTCTTGAGGCCGGCGGGGTAGGAGTGGTTGTACTCGGGGGTGAGGACGACGAAGGCGTCCGCGGTGGCCAGTTTCGGGGAGATCCCGGAGAGGGCCGCCGTCGCCTCCTGGGTGCGGGCGAAGGACATGGGGAGGTCCGTCTGCGCGACGTCCACGACCTCGGGGAGCAGGTCCTTTCGGTCGCGCATCAGGTCGAGGAGCCAGTCCGCGACGACGGGGCCGAAGCGGCCGTGGCGGTTGCTGCCGACGACGAGGGTGACCTTCAAAGGGGCGTCTGTGATCTGCATGAGGAACAGCCTGATACCTCGACAAAGGTTGAGGTCAAGCCCCGGCCGCCGACCCCGGGTCACCCGGTCGCACCCCCGCTCTGCGCCCTTCGGGTTCTCTTCCGCGATACGTCCGCCCTACGCCGGTGACCTGCCCAAACACCGTCACCATGGCCCGGCCGCACTCCGATCTGACACCCATTCACCCCATTTCTGACACTCCCTCAGGAAGCGCGCTCGGCGCGCTGCCACTTACCTCGGAAGGGCAGGGAAGACCGAAGAGCTCGAGGGAGCACCGATGCGCCGTACCGCCCGCATGCTGACCGGCACCGCGCTCGCCGTCGCGGCGGCGGGGCTGGTCGCGGCACCGGTGCACGCCGCGGACGCCGAGAACCTGGAGGTGTACCCGTCCTCGGTCGTGCCCGGTGGACAGGTCACGGTGAACACGGCGGCGTGCGAGGACGGCGACACCGCGGCGGGCGACGCGAGTGCGGTGGGCGCCGGCCCGTTCACGCTCGCGCCGAGCACCCATGAGCAGGACGCGATCGGACAGTTCCAGGTGCCGGAGAGCGCGCAGCCGGGGACGTACGAGATCGTCGCGACGTGCGCGGAGGGCGACCGGCGGGTCACGGGCGACCTGGTCGTCACGCTCACCGCTCCCCGTCAGCAGGTGTATCCCCGAGGAAGTGTGAAGACGGGGGTCGGTGGCGCGCTTGGCCCCGATCCCGTGCAGACCGCGGCCGGTGTGGCGGCTCTCGCCGTCGCCGCCGCGGGCGGTACCTGGCTCCTGCATCGCCGGGCGAGAGGCGACGGGATCTGACGGACACCCTCCGCTGTCCGTCCGCCGGTACCGCATGTCCCCTCCCCCTCCGGGTCCGACGCCCCTCGCGGCCCGGAGGGGGACAGGGGCAGGCTCAGCGAAAAGGAGGCTCGGCATGCGCGGACACCGCGGCGCCGGCAACTTCGTCATAGCGGCCGTCACCGTCGTCGCCCTGTGCTGCGGCGCCTGGCTGCTGCGCAGCGGCGCCTCGACCCACGCACCGCCGCAGCCGTCCGCCGCCGAGGCCCGCGCCGACCGCACCGACGCCCGCTCCGCGCCCGCGCTGCCGCCCTCCCCGCCGGACCGCATCCGCATCCCGTCGATCCGCGTGAACGCCCCTTTGACGGGCCTCGGACTCACCCCGGCCGGCAGCCTCGACGTCCCGCCCGCCGAGAAGGAGAACCTCGCCGGCTGGTACGAGGCCGGCACCACCCCCGGTGAGACGGGCACCGCGATCGTCGCCGGACATGTCGACAACGCCGACGGTCCCGCCGTCTTCTACCGCCTCGGCGCCCTGAAGAAGGGCAGCACCATCGAGGTGGCCCGGCGCGACGGCACCGCGGCCGTCTTCTCGGTCGACGCCGTCGAGGTGTACGACGCGAAGGGCTTCCCCGACGAGAAGGTGTACGGCGCGGCGCACCGGCCCGAACTGCGGGTGATCACCTGCGGCGGGGGCTACTCACGGGCGACCGGCTATCAGGGCAACGTCGTCGTCTTCGCGCATCTGACCGGCAGCCGCTGACACACCACCGAGCATGTTCTCCTTGCCCCAGTCCCCCAGCGGCCCCAGCGCCTCGTTGAGCGTCTCGCCCCGCTCGGTCAGGGAGTACTCGACCCTCGGCGGCACCTCGTCGTACGCCTCCCGGTGCACGATCCCGTCCTCCTCCAGCTCCCGCAGATGAGCCGCGAGCACCTTCTCCGTCACCCCCGGCAGCTCCCGGCGCAGTTCGCCGAAGCGGCACGGCTTCTCGTGCAGCGCCCAGAGGATGAGCACCTTCCACTTGCCGCCGATCACATCCATCGCCGCGTCGATCCCGCAGACGTACGACCCCGGCCGCCGTGCCCTCGCCATGCCGCCCCCTCTTCCTGCCTGGACTCTTTCCCGGCGGTAACCACCCACTCTCAAGTGCGTACTTGAGCAGGCGCTTCCCCACGAACAACCCTAAGCGGCATGACTGACAACGCCCTCACCACCAAGACCCCGCTCACCCTCCTCGGCGCCGGTGCCATGGGCACCGCCCTCGCCCGCACCTGGCTCGCCGCCGGCCATCCCGTGACCGTCTGGAACCGCACCCCCGCCCGTGCCGAGGCCCTGGCCGCCGAGGGCGCGACGGTCGCCGCGAGCGCCGCCGAGGCGGTGGCCGCGAACCGGCTGGTGATCGCCTGCCTGCTGGACGACGCGTCGGTCGGCGAGGCGCTCGGGACGGCCGATCTCCAAGGCAGGGACCTGGTGAACCTCACCACCGGGACGCCGGGGCAGGGGCGGGACCGGGCCGCCTGGGCACAGGCCCGCGGCGCCCGTTTCCTGGACGCCGGGATCATGGGCACACCGCCGATGATCGAGGCGCCGGACTCCGGTGCGTACGTCTTCTACAGCGGTTCCGCCGCCCTCTTCGAGGAGCACCGCACCACCCTCGCCGTGCCGGCCGCGACCACGTACGTCGGCGCGGACCCGGGGTTCGCCGCGCTGCACGACGTGGCGCTGCTGAGCGCGATGGACGGCATGTTCGCGGGCATCACCCACGCCTTCGCGCTGATCCACTCCGAGGACATCGCGCCGAAGGACTTCGCCCAGCTGCTCGCGGAGTGGCTGACCGCGATGACGTTCATGGTGCACAAGGCCGCCGACCAGGTGGCGAGCGGAGACTACGGCAAGGACGTGGTCTCCAACCTGGCCATGCAGTCCGCCGCCAACGCCACGCTGCTGCGCACGGCCGAGGAGCAGGGGGTGAGCACCGAGCTGCTGACGCCGTACGCGGCCCTGATGGCGCGGCGGGTCGCGGACGGGCACGGGGACGAGGACATCACGGGGGTGCTCGAGCTGCTCATGCGGAAGAAGACGTCCTGACGGTCTCAGCAGGTCGGGTGAAGTCGACTACGGTTCGGCAGCACCCTGAAGGGGCGCGGGCTGTGGCGATATGCGGCTCCGCCGCGTGCGCGCGACCGGCCACGACGGCGCCGCAGGCGAACCGCAGCCCATCGCGGCACTTCCAGCGGAGCGCTCAGCCCACGTGCGCGGCGATCGTCCGCGCACACTCCAGGGACTCGGTCCCGGCGGTGTCCACCTCCACGTCGTACACCACCCCCTGGTGGACGATCTCCGCCTGCTTCTCCGCCATTCCGCGCACCCGGTCGCCGCGGGCGATCTCCCGGCCCGCGGCGACCGAAGCCTCGCAGCGGACACCGACCCAGAGCACGTCCAGGCCGTCGAGGACGCGGCGCCAGCGGTCCTGGGTCGATGTTCCGCCGAGGAAGACGTCGTCGATGATGACGCGGGCGCCCGCGTGGACCATGGCCGCGATGCCCTTGGCCCAGGCCGCTTCCAGGGTCATGTACTCCGGGCCGACGTGGACCGCGCCGTCCGGGGCGAACTCGATGCCCGAGCCCTGGCCCGGCATCGCCTCGATCAGCGAGTCGACCCCGAAGGCCAGCCACGGGTCCGGCAGCACCGCCTGCAGACACCGCACGATCCCGGACTTGCCGGAGCTGGAGCCGCCGTTGACCACGATCACCTGGGTCGCCATGGGGTCACCGTAGGTCAGGCGAGCCACTGCTCGTACGCCATTTTCGTCACCAGCGCGAACACCACCGTCAGCAGCACGACCCGGACGAAACCGCTCCCCTGCTTCAGGGCCGTGTGCGCGCCGAGCATGCCGCCCGCCAGGTTGAACACCGCCATCAGCCCCGCCAGCTGCCACAGGACCGTGCCCTGCCAGGCGAAGGTGGCCAGCGCGCCGGCGTTGGTGCAGCAGTTGACGATCTTCGCGGTGGCGGAGGCGGTGACCAGGTCGAGGTGGAGGACGGCGGTGAGCGTGAGGACCAGGAAGGTGCCGGTGCCGGGGCCGATCAGACCGTCGTAGAAACCGATGCCGAGGCCCGCCAGGCCGATCGCGGCCAGGACGCGGCGGCGGCCGGCCGGGCCGGTGGCGGGGGCGGTGCCGAAGGAAGGGCGCAGGATGACGAAGGCGGCGACGGCCAGGAGCACCACCATGATCACGGGCTTCAGCACGTCCGTGCTCATCCCCGCCGCGAAGAACGCCCCCGCCGAGGAGCCCACGAGGGCCGCGAGGCCGATGCGGACCGCGAGACGTACGTCGACCGGGGCCTTGCGGGCGTAGGTCACCGCCGCGCCGGACGTGCCGACGATGGCGACCGCCTTGTTGGTACCGAGGGCGTACGCGGCCGGGGTGCTCGACGGCAGGCCGAGCAGCAGGGCCGGGAGCAGGAGCAGACCCCCGCCGCCGACCACGGCGTCGATCCAGCCGGCGGCCAGAGCCGCGAGGCACAGGACGACGAGGGTGGTCAGCGATATGTCGGGCATGATCGGGACCCTAGACAGGAGATAGGTGTCCAGTCCATCGAGATGAGCTTCCGCTGAGCCTCGTAGACGATGTCACCTGCACGGATTCCGCTGGATTCGCCACCTCACAGCCCGTCCCCGGCGCACTCGGGGAACCCTCACACCCGCCCACCGCCCCTGCTGAGGGCAGCGTTCCTCGCGGGAAACAGAGGTGATGCGGTCGGGTAACACCGGCAACGCACGCTCCTGGACATGACCTCGAATACGCGTGTGGTGGTGATCGGCGCCGGGCTCGCGGGCGTCCGTCTCGCCCGGCGGCTCGGCGAACTCGGCACGCCCGTGACGCTGATCGGCGAGGAGGAGCACCGCCCGTACAACCGGGTGCTGCTCGCCGATGTGCTGGCCGGACGGTACAGCCCCGACGTGATCGCGCTGCCGACCCCCGCGGAGCTCACCCGCGCCCGGGTCACCGGCATCGACCGGGAGGCGCGGACCGTCGAGTGCGCCGACGGTTCGAAGATCGCATACGACCGGCTGGTCCTGGCCACCGGCTCGAACCCGGTACTGCCGCCCCTGCGCGGTCTGTTCACCCCCGACCACGTCCTGCCGGAGGGCGTCCACGCCTTCCGCACGATGGACGACTGCCTGGGCCTGTCCAAGGCGGTCCGGCCGGGTGCGAAGGCGGTCGTCATCGGCGGTGGACTCCTCGGGGTCTCCGCCGCCCGGGCGCTCGCCCAGCGCGGCGCGCAGGTGATCCTCGCCCAGCAGTCCGAGCGGCTCATGGAGCGCCAGCTCGACCCGAACGCCTCCCAGCTCGTCCGGCGCCATCTGAGCGAGCTCGGCGTCGAGGTCCACACCGATCTGCGGGTGCGTGACGTGCGCTGCGTCAACGGCGCGGTCCGCTCGGTCGAGATGGCCGACGGATACGCCCTCGACGCCGACCTGGTGGTCCTGGCCTGCGGGGTCCGCCCGCGCGCGGGCCTCGCCTGGGGCGCCGGCATCGAGGTCCGCAAGGGCATCGTCGTGGACGACGAACTGCGCACCTCCGACCCGTACATCCACGCCATCGGCGACTGCGCCCAGCACGACGGAAACGTGTACGGGCTCGCCACTCCGGCCCTCGAACAGGCCGAAGTGCTCGCCGAGCTGCTGGCCGGGCGGGCGACCGCCCGCTACACCGGCACCCGTTCGCTGACCCGGCTCACTCTGCCCGGTCAGACCGCTTTCGACCTCGCCGCGTTCGGCGAGACGGAGGCACTTCCCGGCGACGACGTCGTCCAGCTCGCCGATGCCACCCGAGGCACCTACCGCAAGGTCGTCGTCCGCGACGACCGCCTGGTCGGCGGGGTCCTCGTCGGCGAACTCGGCACCGTCGGCGCGCTCGCGCGCGCCTGGGAGGGAGCAGAGCCGCTCCCCGACGACGGTCCTCTGCTCCACCTGCTCACCAACGATGGAGGCTCCTGATGACCGCCAACAGGGAGACCACTCCCACGATCGTGCTCGTCGGCCACGGCATGGTCGGCCAGCGCTTCCTCGAAGCGCTCGCCGAGCGCGGCCTGACCGCCACGCACCGCGTGGTCGTGCTCTGTGAGGAGCCGCGCCCGGCCTACGACCGCGTAGCGCTCACCTCGTACTTCTCGGGCAAGACGCCCGAGGACCTCTCGATGACGGACATGGAGTTCATCGAGAAGGAGGGCATCGAGCTCTACGTCGGCGACCCGGCGGAGACCGTCGACCGCGAGGCCCGCAGGGTGACCGCCCGGTCCGGCCAGGTCTTCGACTACGACATCCTCGTCCTCGCGACCGGCTCGTACCCCTTCGTGCCGCCGGTCCCCCACAAGGACGCCAAGGGCTGCTTCGTCTACCGCACCATCGAGGACCTCCTCGCCATCGAGGAGTACGCCAAGACGCGCACCACCGGTGCCGTGGTCGGCGGCGGTCTGCTCGGCCTGGAGGCCGCGGGCGCGCTGAAGGGCCTCGGACTCACCTCCCACATCGTGGAGTTCGCGCCGCGGCTGATGCCGGTGCAGGTCGACGAGGGCGGTGGCGCGGCGCTGCTGCGCACCATCGAGGAGATGGGGCTGAGCGTCCACACGGGCGTCGGCACGCAGGAGATCGTGGTCGACTCCGAGGGTGCCGTCACCGGCATGAAGCTCTCCGACGGCTCCGAACTCGCCACCGATCTGGTGGTGTTCTCCGCCGGTGTCCGCCCCCGCGACCAGCTGGCCCGCGACTGCGGCCTCACGGTCGGCGAGCGCGGCGGCATCACCGTCGACGAGCAGTGCCGCACGGTCGCCGACCCGCACGTCTTCGCGATCGGCGAGTGCGCGCTGGCCGCCGACGGCCGGGTGTACGGCCTGGTCGCCCCCGGTTACGAGCAGGCCGAGACGGTCGCGGCGACCATCGCCTCGGACGAGGCCTCGTTCCTCGGCGCCGACCTCTCCACCAAGTTGAAGCTGCTCGGCGTGGACGTGGCCTCCTTCGGTGACGCGCACGGCGCGACCGAGGACTGCCTCGACGTCGTCTACTCCGACTCCCGCTCGGGCCTGTACAAGAAGCTCGTCATCGGCCGCGACGGCACACTGCTGGGCGGCATCCTGGTCGGCGACGCCGAGGCGTACGGCACGCTGAAGGCCTTCACGGGTTCGGTCCCGCCGGTCTCGCCCGAGTCGCTCGTGCTGCCCGCCGGCGCCGGGGAGTCCGTCCAGCTCGGCCCGAGCGCCCTGCCGGACGACGCGATCATCTGTTCCTGCAACAACGTCCGCAAGGGCACCATCCGCGGCGCGGTCACCGAGCACAACTGCACCACCGTGCCCGAGGTGAAGAAGTGCACCAAGGCCGGTACGACCTGCGGCAGTTGTGTCAAGGTCCTCGGCCAGCTGGTCACCGCCGAGCTGGAGGCGTCCGGCGTCGTCGTCGACAAGGGCCTGTGCGGCTGCTTCTCGCAGACCCGCGAGGAGCTCTACGAGATCGTCCTCGCCCTGCGCATCAACACCTACCAGGACCTGCTGGACCGCTACGGCCGCGAGGGCGCCCGGGGCGGCGACGGCTGCGAGACCTGCAAGCCGGCCGTGGCCTCGATCATCGCCTCCCTCGCCTCGACCATCGGGGCCGACGTCTACGTCCTGGACGGCGAGCAGGCCGCGCTGCAGGACACCAACGACCACTTCCTGGCCAACCTCCAGAAGAACGGCTCGTACTCGGTCGTCCCGCGTATCCCCGGCGGTGAGATCACCCCGGAGGGCCTGATCGTCATCGGCGAGATCGCCCGCGACTTCGGCCTCTACACGAAGATCACCGGCGGTCAGCGGATCGACATGTTCGGCGCCCGCGTCGAACAGCTCCCCCTGATCTGGACCCGGCTGGTGGACGCGGGCTTCGAGTCCGGCCACGCGTACGGGAAGTCGCTGCGTACGGTCAAGTCCTGCGTGGGCCAGACCTGGTGCCGCTACGGCGTCCAGGACTCGGTGCGCATGGCGATCGACCTGGAGCTGCGCTACCGGGGCCTGCGCTCCCCGCACAAGCTGAAGTCGGCGGTGTCGGGCTGCGCCCGCGAGTGCGCCGAGGCCCAGTCCAAGGACTTCGGGATCATCGCGACCTCGGGCGGCTGGAACCTGTACGTCGGCGGCAACGGCGGCGCCACCCCGCGCCACGCGGACCTGCTGGCCCAGGACCTCAGCGACGCCGAACTGATCAGGCTGATCGACCGGTTCCTGATGTTCTACATCCGCACCGCCGACCGGCTGGAGCGCACCTCCACCTGGCTGGAGCGGATCCCCGGCGGCCTGGACCACGTCCGGGACGTGGTGGTGGAGGACTCCCTCGGCATCTGCGAGGAGCTGGAGTCGCTGATGACCTCGCACGTCGCCCACTACCGCGACGAGTGGTCCGACACCATCAACGACCCCGAGAAGCTCTCCCGGTTCGTGTCCTTCGTGAACGCGCCGGACACCCCCGACCCGGTCGTCGGCTTCGTCCCCGAGCGCGACCAGATCAAGCCCGACCTGCCCCTGCTGTCCATCGGCATGCGCCCCGCTGAAGACGTCCTGGAAGGAAGCGCCCAGCGATGACCCTGGCACCCGAGACGACCGCCCTGAAGATCCAACTGCGCCTCGACGACAGCTGGTTCACGGTCTGCGACCTGAACGTCCTGCTGCCGGGCCGCGGCGTGGCGGCCCTGCTGCCCGACGGCCGGCAGGCGGCCCTCTTCCGTGACCGCGCGGGCGAGCTGTACGCCATCGACAACCGCGACCCGTTCGGTGGCGCGGCGGTCCTCTCCCGCGGACTGACCGGCACCCACGAGGGCCGGCCGTTCGTCGCCTCGCCCCTGCTGAAGCAGCGCTTCGACCTGCTGTCGGGGCAGTGCCTGGACGACGAGACGGTACGGATCCCGACGTACCAGGTCCGGGTGTCGTGACCCGCTCGCGGACCACCCTTTCTTGACCGACCGTTCTCATTGGATCTAGGCTGCGACACGTGGCCAGGACCAAGGCGTTCGATCCGGAGGCCGCGCTGCAGGCAGCCCTGGAGCTGTTCTGGCGGCGCGGCTACGAGGCGACGTCCATGTCCGACCTCGTCGAGCACCTCGGCATCGGCCGCGCCAGCCTCTACGCGACCTTCGGCAACAAGCACGAGCTGTATCTGAAGGCGCTGGAGCGCTACCAGGAACAGCTCCCGGACCTGCTCGGGGAGCTGTCCCGGCCGGGTCCGGTGCTGCCCGCGGTACGGGCGCTCGTACGGCGTTACGCGGACGAGGCCACCGCCGAGAACCTGCGCCTGAACGGCTGTTTCATCACCAACACGGCGACCGAGCTCGCCCCGCACGACCCGGCCGCCGCGCGGCAGGTCGAGCGGAACTGGGACCACGTGGAGACAGTGCTGCACTCGGCGCTGGTCCGCGCCGGGGCCCAGGGCGAGCTCGGGGCGGGCCGCGATCCGCTCGCCCTCGCCCGCATGCTGCTGGTGCTGCTCCAGGGCCTCAAGGTGGTGGGCAAGGCGTCGCCGGACCCGGCGCGGGTGCGGGACGCGGCGGAACAGGCTCTGACACTGCTGGACTGAGGGCCGTCGCTCACCGAGGGCGGCCGTTTTTTATTTGGCGCGATACTGAACCGTTCGGTCAAGAATAAGGGGAGATCATGACCAGCACGCGTTTCCAGGACAGGACCGTTCTCGTGACCGGCGCCGGCTCCGGCATCGGCCGTGCCGTCGCGCTGGCGTTCGCCGCCGAGGGGGCGCAGGTCGTCGTGGCCGGGCGGCGGCGGGAACCCCTCGACGACACGGCGGCCCTGATCGAGGAGGCGGGCGGCAAGGCGCTGGCGCTCACCGCCGACGTGTCCCGTGCCCCCGACGTCCGGGCCGTCGTGGCCGCCGCCGTGGACCGCTTCGGCTCCCTCGACGTGGCGGTCAACAACGCGGGCGTCTTCCGGGGCGGGCAGCCCCTGGCCGACCTGTCGGAGTCCGACTGGACCGAGCAGCTCGACATCAACGTCACCGGTGTCTTCCACGCCCTCCGGGCCGAGGTCCGCCAGATGCGGACCCAGCCCTCCGGCGGCGCGATCGTCAACATCGCCTCCATTTTCGGCGTCCACGCCCGCCACCCCGGCGCCACCGCGTACGCCGCCACCAAGGCCGCCGTCTCCGTCCTCACCCGGGGCGCCGCACGCGACCACATCGGCGACGGGGTCCGTATCAACGCGGTCAGCCCCGGTCCCGTGGAGACGGAGATGTCCCTGCTCCCCGGCGAGACGGAGGCCGAGCGCGCCGAGCGCATGGAGAACTCGGTGCCGCTCGGCCGCGCCTCCGCCACGGCGGAGATCGCCGCCGCGGTCCTCTATCTGGCCTCGGACGACGCCTCGTCCGTGGTGGGCGCGGACCTGGTGGTGGACAGCGGCAAGACGGCGTGACGCTTCGCCGGAAGTGCCGCACACCCGGCTAGGACATGAGGTCCCGGGTGTGGGACAACGCTTGCTCGATGGCCATCAGGAGCCTGTGATCTCCCTCGACGATGCGCAGGTCGCTCTGCCAGGCATCGACGGCCCACCATCCGTGGCCGGTGAGCTCGGGGACCGGCCGGCGGCCCTCCTTGAGGTCGGCCGGCGGCTCGGGCAGGCGCATCAGCAGGGTGCCCGTCCCCTGGGCGGCGACGGCCGCGACGCCCTTGTGGGCCAGGAGCGGAATGCCATAGGCGGCGTTCAGGGGCACGCCCGGAGCCAACTCCGCCAGCCGGTCCAACAGATCGGGGTGCGCGTGCAGCTGCCACTCACCCAACGTGTAGTCGTCCGGGCGGCTCGGTGGAGCACCCTGTGCCCGCAGGTAGTCCAGCAGCGGGGTGTTGAGGTGGTGCTTCGGCAGACGTGCCGGAAGGTCCGGTCGCATGGCGGGTGACCCTAGGCCTTGAGGGCGTCGTACGACACTCCCGTGAGCCGCTCGGACGCGGCCCAAAGCCGTTCGCCCGCCTGGTCGTTGCGGGTCCAGGGCGCTCGCCAGGACGGCCCCGGCGATCCGCGCCAGCCCGCGAGGGACGGGCCGGTGAAGGAGTCGGGAGACACCTCGGGAGCGGTGGCGGCATGGAGGGTGGGGAGGGCGCCCGCCTGCGCCGACTGGGCGAAGAACCTGTTGCCGACGGCCATGAAGCGCTCGGTGAAGCGGCGGCCCGCCATTCGGGGTCCGGCCGCCTGGAGGTTGGTCGCCGCGTATCCCGGGTGGGCGGCCGCCGCGACGACGTCCGAACCGTGCGCGGCGAGCCTGCGCGCCAGTTCGTGGGTGAAGAGCAGGTTGGCGGTCTTGGAGCGGGCGTAGGCGACCCAACGGCGGTACCGCCGCTCGCTGTTGAGGTCGTCGATGTCGATGTTGGCCAGGGCGTGCGTCGTGCTGGAGACGGTCACCACCCGGGCGCCCGGGGTGTCGAGCAGCGTGGGCAGCAGCAGCCCGGTGAGTGCGAAGTGGCCGAGGTGGTTGACGCCGAACTGGGTCTCGAAGCCGTCCGCCGTGGTGCCGTACGGCAGGGCCATCACGCCCGCGTTGTTGATGAGCAGGTCGAGTCGGTCGTACGGCAGTGTCCGCGCGAACTCCCTCACGGAGGCGAGGTCTCCGAGGTCGAGCCTCGCGAACTCCACCTGGGCACCCGGCACTTCGGTGACCAGCCGGTCCCCCGCCTCGGTCCCGCGCGCCTCGCTCCGGCAGGCGAGCACCACCCGGGCGCCCTTGCGTGCCAGTTCGCGCGCGGTGACGTAGCCGATGCCGCTGTTGGCACCGGTGACGACGGCGGTGCGGCCGTGCTGTTCGGGGATGTGCTGCTCGTTCCAGCCGGAGGACATGCCCGGGCTCCTTCCCGCCGCGTCGGCGCTTGCCGCCAGCCTGCCCCCGATGAGGCACGCCGTCGACAGGACGCCGCGAAACCTTGGACTCGCCATGGAGCACGCGTTCATGGCCTGTCCATGACACGGCTACCAAGTTCCCCTAGGTTCCCACCCGCACGCTCCCGCCCCCGACCGGTGGCGGGACGGTCACGGCACCTCTTGGAGCGACAGTGGAACGTCGTACCTTCCTCCGTGCGACCGCCATCGGCGGCACCTCCGCCGTCTTCGGCGGCACCCTGTGGCGCGGCGCCGCGTACGCCGCACCGGCCCAGCCCGGCACGGGCCCCTACGGGGCGCTCGGCTCCCCGGACGCCAACGGCATCAGACTCCCGTCGGGCTTCACCAGCCGGGTCATCGCCCGCTCGGGCCAGACGGTCACCGGAACGTCGTACACCTGGCACAACGCCCCGGACGGCGGCGCCTGTTACGCGGACGGCACGGGCTGGATCTACGTCTCCAACTCGGAGATCAATCCCTCCGGCGGCGCGAGCGCGGTGCGGTTCTCGTCGAGCGGCGCGATCACCTCGGCGTACCGCATCCTGTCCGGCACCCGGCAGAACTGCGCGGGCGGCAGGACCCCGTGGAACACCTGGCTGTCCTGCGAGGAGGTCGACCGGGGGTACGTCTACGAGACCGACCCGTGGGGCACGAACGCGGCGGTGCAGCGGCCGGCGATGGGCCGTTTCAAGCACGAGGCCGCCGCGGCCGACCCGGTCCGCCGGGTGATCTATCTGACCGAGGACGAGACGAACGGCCGCTTCTACCGCTTCGTGCCGACGACTTGGGGCAGCCTGTCCGCCGGCACCCTCCAGGTCCTGGTCGCCGGCACCGCCACCTCGGGCTCCTACACCTGGACGACCGTCCCCGACCCGGACGGCTCCCCCACCTCGACCCGCACCCAGGTCTCCGGCTCCAAGTCCTTCAACGGCGGCGAGGGCTGCCACTACGCCGACGACAAGGTCTGGTTCACCACCAAGGGCGACAACCGCGTCTGGCAGCTCGACCTCACCTCGAACACCTACGAGCTGGCCTACGACGACTCCCTGGTCACCTCCGGCACGGCCCCGCTCACCGGCGTCGACAACATCACCGGCGCCTCCTCCGGCGACCTCTACGTCGCCGAGGACGGCGGCAGCATGGACATCTGCCTGATCACCCCGGACGACGTGGTGGCACCGTTCCTGAGAATCGACGGCCAGTCCTCCTCGGAAATCACGGGCCCGGCATTCTCCCCGGACGGCACCCGGCTGTACTTCTCCAGCCAGCGAGGCACGACGGGAAGCTCATCGGGCGGAATCACGTACGAGGTGACGGGGCCGTTCCGCTCATAGGCGCGTGAACACCCCACCGCTTCCGGACCCGCCCCCAAGCGGGCCCGGAAGCGCTACGCCCTGCCCGCCCTCGCCCTGCCCATCGGCGCCGGCATAGGCAGCGACGGCGAGGACATCAAGGACGACGCGAAGCCGGTGACGGCCAAGCCGCAGCCGACGGTCACCGCGGAAGCGACGGCGCAGGACGACTCCGACGGCGTCGGCTGCGACAGCTGAACTTTGTCGGCGGATCGCAATGCCCTTACGTGCGACCGCACTTGAGCGGTCACTGAGCGCTTCCGTTCGGTCGCGTCACGTTCGCGTCACGGGTTCTTCACACCACTTCCACCATCACGGTCTCGCACTACCTTCGGGCACCTCTTGTCACCACCAACCCCGTAAGGACCCGCCGTGAACCTGCTCCGCAAGCCCGGCGCCATCGTCGTCGCCGCGCTGGCCCTCGCCGTCCTGCCCTCAGCCGCCTGGGCGCACGACGGCGACCATCCGTTCGCCAACTGCACCGAGGCGTACGAGAACGGCTACGCGAACATCCCCGAGAGCGACGAGCACTACGGCACCCATCTGGACCGGGACGGCGACGGTATCGGCTGCGACAGCCCGCCCGCGGACTTCACCCCCGCCGAGGACCAGGAGGCGGACACCGCGGCCCCGAAGGACACGGACCTCGCCGAGACCGGCGGGGACGACAACACGCCGTACTTCGCGGCCGCCGGCATGTCCGTCATGCTCGCCGGGGCGGGCGTCCTGGTCGTGGTGAACAGGCGGCGCGCGGACCACCACTGAAGGCAGCCCGAAGGGGCGCCACCCCCGCACAGGGTGACGCCCCTTCCTGGTGATCCGGAACCGGCGCCCATCGGTACTGAGGGTCGGGGACAGGCGTCGGTTCCGGGGTTCTGGTGGCCGTGCGGCCCTAGCGGTGGTCGCTGCCCGCCGACTCCGAGGCCGCGCGGCCGGCCTCCAGGCGGGCCACCGGGATACGGAAGGGCGAGCAGGAGACGTAGTCCAGGCCGACCTCGTGGAAGAAGTGGACCGACTCCGGGTCACCGCCGTGCTCGCCGCAGACGCCGAGCTTGAGGTCGGGGCGGGTCTTGCGGCCCGCCTCCGCCGCCAGCTTGACCAGCGAGCCGACGCCGTCCCTGTCGATCGTCTCGAACGGGCTGACGCCGAAGATGCCCTTCTCCAGGTACGCCGTGAAGAAGGAGGCCTCCACGTCGTCCCGGCTGAAGCCCCACACCGTCTGGGTGAGGTCGTTCGTGCCGAAGCTGAAGAACTCCGCCGCCTCCGCGATCTGACCGGCGGTCAGCGCGGCGCGCGGGAGCTCGATCATCGTGCCGATGGTCAGCTTGAGCTCGGTGCCCGTCGCCGCCTCCACCTCCGCGATGACCTGGTCGGCCTCCTCGCGGACGATCTCCAGCTCCTGGACCGTGCCGACGAGCGGGATCATGATCTCCGCGCGGGGGTCGCCCTTCGCGGCCTTCCGCTCGGCCGCCGCCTCCGCGATCGCCCGTACCTGCATCGTGAACAGGCCCGGGATGACCAGACCGAGGCGTACACCGCGCAGACCCAGCATCGGGTTCTGCTCGTGCAGCCGGTGGACCGCCTGGAGCAGCCGCAGCTCGTTCTCGTGCGGCTCCTGACGGGACTCCGCGAGCGCCACACGCACCGACAGCTCGGTGATGTCCGGCAGGAACTCGTGCAGCGGCGGGTCCAGGAGCCGGACCGTCACCGGCAGGCCGTCCATCGCCGCGAACAGCTCCACGAAGTCCTGCTTCTGGAGCGGGAGCAGCTGCTTCAGCGACTCCTCGCGCTCGGTCTCCGTGTCGGCCAGGATGAGGCGCTCGACCAGTTCACGCCGGTCGCCGAGGAACATGTGCTCGGTGCGGCACAGGCCGATGCCCTGGGCTCCGAAGCGACGGGCGCGCATGGCGTCCTCGGCGTTGTCCGCGTTGGCCCGCACCCGCAGCCGGCGCTTGCGGTCGGCGAACGCCATGATCCGGTGCACGGCCTCGACCAGCTCGTCGGCGTCCTGCGCACCCGCGTGCATCCGGCCCTCGAAGTACTCCACGACCGGGGAGGGGACGACGGGCACCTCGCCGAGGTACACCTTGCCGCTGGACCCGTCGATGGAGATGACGTCGCCCTCCTCGACCACATGGCCGCCGGGCACCGTCATCCGCCGCCGCTTGGTGTCGACCTCCAGCTCCTCGGCACCGCAGACACAGGTCTTGCCCATGCCGCGCGCGACCACGGCCGCGTGCGAGGTCTTGCCGCCGCGCGAGGTCAGGATGCCCTCGGCGGCGATCATGCCGTCGAGGTCGTCGGGGTTGGTCTCCCGGCGGACCAGGATGACCTTCTCGCCGGAGCGCGACCACTTCACCGCGGTGTACGAGTCGAAGACCGCCTTGCCGACCGCCGCGCCCGGCGAGGCCGCGATGCCCCGGCCGACCGTCTGGACCTTCGTGTCCTCGTCGAAGCGCGGGAACATCAGCTGGGCCAGCTGGGCGCCGCTGACGCGCTGGAGCGCCTCGGCCTCGTCGATCAGGCCCTGGTCCACGAGCTGCGTGGCGATACGGAAGGCCGCGCCCGCCGTGCGCTTGCCGACGCGGGTCTGGAGCATCCAGAGCTGGCCGCGCTCGATGGTGAACTCGATGTCGCAGAGATCCTTGTAGTGGTTCTCCAGGGTCTCCATGATCTGCATCAGCTGGTCGTACGACTTCTTGTCGATCGACTCCAGCTCCGCGAGCGGGACCGTGTTGCGGATACCGGCGACGACGTCCTCGCCCTGGGCGTTCTGGAGGTAGTCGCCGTAGACGCCCTGGTGGCCGCTGGCCGGGTCGCGGGTGAAGGCGACGCCGGTGCCGGAGTCGGGGCCGAGGTTGCCGAAGACCATGGAACAGACGTTGACGGCGGTGCCCAGGTCGCCGGGGATGCGCTCCTGGCGGCGGTAGAGCTTGGCGCGGTCGGTGTTCCAGGAGTTGAAGACCGCCTCGATGGCGAGGTCCATCTGCTCGCGCGGGTCCTGCGGGAAGTCCCGCCCGGCCTCGGTCTTGACGATCTTCTTGAACTTGGTGACGAGCTTCTTGAGGTCGGCCGCCTCCAGGTCCGTGTCGACGTGGACCTTCTTGGCCGCCTTCGCCGCCTCCAGCGCCTCCTCGAAGAGCTCGCCGTCGACGCCGAGGACCGTCTTGCCGAACATCTGGATGAGACGGCGGTAGGAGTCCCAGGCGAACCGCTCGTCGCCCGCCTGCTCGGCGAGGCCCTTCACCGACCTGTCGGAGAGGCCGATGTTCAGGACCGTGTCCATCATGCCGGGCATGGAGAACTTGGCGCCGGAGCGGACCGAGACGAGGAGCGGGTTGTCGGCCTGGCCGAGCTTCTTGCTCATCTGTGTCTCGAGGGCGTCGAGGTGTGCACTCACCTCGTCACGCAGTGCCACGGGCTCCGCGCCGCTCTCCAGGTAGACCTTGCAGGCTTCGGTCGTGATGGTGAAGCCGGGAGGAACGGGGAGTCCCAGGTTGGTCATCTCGGCGAGGTTCGCGCCCTTGCCACCCAGGAGGTCCTTGAGGTCCTTGTTTCCCTCGGTGAAGTCGTAAACGAACTTCGCTACGTGGGGTTCTTTGTTTTCCGACACGGTTCTCGACTCCCTCGAGGACGCGGTGGCTGCCCTGACGACGGGGAACATACCCAGATCGAAGGCGTCTGGGGAGGTCCACTTGCGCGTCATGTGCCTGTAACCACTCGTCCGCCAGCGGATTGAAAGTCAAAGCTTGGCAAGCGACGGGGCCCCGATGTTTTCACTTCTTGAACACAGGGACCCTCGAAGTGGCGGCATATCGCTCATCTGAGCGGCATTCAGCACGCCTGATTTCGATCGATGAACGATCAAGGGGTGGCACCGAGTGCCACCCCTTGGAGAAGTGCAGTCGCTCAAGATCCGCTCATCTGAGCGCTACCCCTATCAAGGGTGGCGAGAATCACGCTGCCACAGGCGCCCGGATTTCACCATGCGGACGGGTCTCCGGACCGAAATATGCCGGTCACACGCCAAGCGCGGCCAGCCGCTCCTCGACCCGCTCAGGGGCGTAGAGGTACTCCACCACCAGCGCTCCCGCCCCCACCAGTCCGGCCCGCTCCCCCAGCCGTGACGTCACGACGTCCAGATGAGCGGTCGAGCGCGGCAGCGCCCGCTGATAGAGCAGCTCCCGCACCCCGGTAAGGAAGGCAGTTCCGGCCAAATCGCCGGCGATCATCAGAACCCCGGGATTCAGCAGCGTCACCACGGTCGCCAGGACGTCCCCGACCTGCCGCCCCGCCTCCCGGGCGAGCGCGGCCGCCTCCGGATGACCGGCGGTCAGCAGGTCCCGCACATCCGCTCCGGAGGCCGCGGGCACCCCGGCCTCGGCCAGCCGCCGCGCCACGGCGCCACCACTGGCGACGGCGGCCAGACAGCCGCGGGAACCGCACCGGCACAGCGCGTCCGCGCCCACCCGGATATGGCCGATGTCCCCGGCGCCCCCGTCGATGCCCCGGAAGATCGAGCCGCCGACGACGACCCCGGCACCGATACCGGTCGAGACCTTGACCAGCACGAACGCCGAGCAGTCGGGACAGGACGTGCGCTGTTCGCCGTACGCCATGAGGTTGGCGTCGTTGTCGACGAGGACCGGCACCGCGGGTGCCCCCGTGTGCTCGGTGAAGGAGCGGGCGAGGCGGCCTCTTATGTCGTAGCCGTCCCAGCCCGGCATCATCGGTGGCTGGACCACTCGGCCACTCTCGCTGTCGACCGGCCCCGGCACCGCGAGTCCGATCCCGCAGACCTCGCCCGCGCGGTGGCCCGCCTTCTCCAGCAGCTCGGCGAACCAGCGGCCCAGCTCCCCCAGCACCGCGTCCGGCCCGTCCTCGATGACGAGCGTGCCGCTGTGCTCGGCGAGAAGCTCGCCGGTCAGCGACAGGACGGCCGCGCGGGCGTGCCGGGTGTCCAGGTCGGCGGCGAGGACGACGGCATGGGCGTCGTCGAACTCCAGGGTGATGGAGGGGCGCCCGCCGAGCGGGGAGTCCACGGGACCACCGGCACCCTCGCGCAGCCACCCCGCGCGGAAGAGACGGTCCAGGCGCTGGCCGACGGTGGCACGGGACAGCCCGGTGGCCTGCTGGAGCGCGCCGCGCGTGATCGCACGCCCGCTTCGTACCAGTTCGAGCAGATCGCCGGCGCTTCCCTGACCCCGTCCGGTCATGCGCACCCCCTTGTGTTTCCCAACTCTGCATTACATATTGAGTTTTGCGTGTTAAATAGACGTAACCCTACGGTAGCCACGACCGAACCGGTCGGCCGGACGTCTTTCGGGGAGCCCCGAGTGGATCGCACTGCCCAGCTCACAGCCCGTCTCACAGAACGTGAGTTTGTATACGATCCACCCCCGACCCGGAGTTCGCTGCACAGCAGGGCCGCCCGCGTACTGGAGGACAACTGGACCGGCACCTCCACGGTGCCCTCTCGCGGCCTGTATCCGCACCAGTGGTCGTGGGACTCGGCGTTCATCGCGATCGGCCTGCGGCATCTGTCGCCGCTCAGGGCACAGACGGAGCTGGAGACACTCCTCGCCGCCCAGTGGGACGACGGGCGCATCCCGCACATCGTCTTCAACCCCTCCGTGCCGCTCGACGCGTACTTCCCGAGCCCCGACTTCTGGCGCTCCTCGACCGCGGGGCGCGCTGCGGGCGCCCCGCGCACCGTACAGACCTCGGGCATCGTGCAGCCACCGGTGCACGCGCTGGCCGCGTGGCTGGTGCACTGCTCGGACCCGGGTCTGTCTCGGGCGCGCGGCTTCCTCACCCGGATGTACCCCCGGCTGGCGGCCTGGCACCGCTATCTGCTGCACCGGCGGGACCTGGGCGGGGGGTCGCTGGCGTCCGTCGTGCACCCCTGGGAGCAGGGGATGGACAACAGCCCCTGCTGGGACCTGCCGCTCTCCCGCGTCACCCCCGCCCCCGCCCGCTCCTTCCGGCGCGCCGACCTCGACCACGGGTCGGCGGAGGACCGGCCGACGGATCTGGACTACGGGCGGTACGTGCGGCTGGCGACGGACTACCGGGACGGGGAGTACAGGGACGGGATGGACGGGAGACAAGGGGGCGGTCGCAGCGAATTCGCCGTCGAGGACCCCTCCTTCAACGCCCTGCTCATCGCCTCCGAGCACGCCCTCGCCCGGATCGCGCAGGAGCTGGGCGCGACCGGCACGGCCCGGCACGCGCGCGCCGAGCGTCTGACGGCGGCGCTGATCGACCGGCTGTGGGACCCGGCCGAGGGCATGTTCTTCTGCCGGGACGTGCGGGGCGGGGGGCTGATCCCCGAGCGCAGTGTGTCCGGGCTGATCCCGCTCCTGCTGCCGACGCTCCCCCGGGACATCGTCGAGGCGCTCGTCCGTACGACCGCCTCCAAGCACTTCGGCCTGGGCGGCACCACCCGCCTCGTGCCCAGCTACGACCTTCTCGGCGAGGCCTTCGACCCGCACCGCTACTGGCGCGGCCCGGCCTGGTTCAACACCGGCTGGCTGATGGAGCGGGGCCTGCGCACCCATGGTGAGCGAGGCCGCGCCGACGCACTGCGCCGGGCCGCCCTCGACATCGCGGACACCTCGGGGTTCGCCGAGTACGTCGACCCGTACACCGGTGAGGCCTGCGGCGCGACCGGCTTCGGCTGGACCGCCGCGCTCACGCTCGACCTGCTGCACACCGGCACATCCAAGGGAGGGGACCGGCAATGACGGACCGGCATCATCTGCTCGTGCACGGCGGGACGTTCGCGGCCGTGGGCGACGGCGGGGACATCAGCGGGGTCCGGGGCGGCGCCTCCCCGTCCCCGGAAGGCTTGTTCGTACGCGACGCCCGCCACCTCAGCCGCTGGCAGCTGACGGTCGACGGCGCCGTGCCCGAGGCCCTCACCCCCGTCGCCGACGGGGACACCGCGCGCTGCGTCCTCGTCCCGCGCGGCGGCCGCCAGGAGCCGCCCGCGTACACGATCTTCCGCGAACAGGCCGTGGGCGACGGCTCGTTCGTCGAGTCCCTGCGCGTCACCAGCAACCGCCCGGCGCCGACCACGGTCCGGCTCGCGGTCACCGCCGACGCCGATTTCACGGACCAGTTCGAACTCCGCTCCGACTACCGCACCTACCCGAAGACAGGAGCCACCCGCTCCCGCGAAGTCCTCGACGCGGGCGTCGAGTTCACCTACCAGCGCGGCGAATGGCGTTCCCGTACGACGGTGACGGCCGAGCCGGCCCCGGACGGCGTCGAGGAGACGGGCACCGGAGCCCGGCGCCTCGTGTGGACGCTGGAACTGGAGCCGCACGGCACGGCGGAGCTGACGCTGCGGGTGATGGCACGGCCGCACGGCGACAAGCGAGCCCTGCGGGTACCGCAGTCACCGGCCGCGCTGAACGCACAACTCCTCGCCCTGGAGGGCGAGTTCGTGGAGGGTGTCGCCTTCCCCACCGGCTGGCCCGAACTGGCCGCCGCGTGTGCCCGTGGCCTCGCCGACCTCGCCTCGCTCCAGGTCCCGGCGACCGGACCGGACGGCGAGGAACTGCGCGTCCCGGCCGCCGGCGCGCCCTGGTTCCTGACCCTGCTGGGCCGCGACGCGCTGCTCACCTCGCTGTTCGCCCTCCCCTACCGTCCCCAGCTGGCCGCCGCCACCCTCCCCGCGCTCGCCGCGGCCCAGGCCACGGAGGTCGGCGCGGACTCGGTGGCGCAGCCCGGAAAGATCGTGCACGAGGTGCGGCACGGGGAGCTGGCGCACTTCGGCCAGGTGCCGTACGGGCGTTACTACGGCTCGGTGGACGCGACGCCGTTGTTCCTGGTGCTGCTCGGGGCGTATGTGGAGCACACCGGGGACGTCGCGATGGCCCGGCGTCTGGAGTCCCATGCCCGGGCGGCGATCGGCTGGATGCTGGACCACGGCGGGCTGACCTCGCGCGGATACCTCGTGTACCGCGCCGACCAGGGCGGGCTCGCCAACCAGAACTGGAAGGACTCGCCCGGGGCGATCTGCTGGGCCGACGGGACGCGGGCGAGCGGGGCGGTGATGGCGGCCGGGGCGCAGGGGTACGCGTACGACGCGCTGCGGCGTACGGCGTGGGTGGCGCGGACGGTCTGGGCGGACGAGACGTACGCGGCGCTCCTCGAACAGGCCGCGGGTGATCTGCGGGACCGTTTCCAGCGGGACTTCTGGATGCCGGAGCGGACGTTTCCGGCGTTGGCGCTGGACGGCGAGGGACGGCAGGTGGACGCGCTGGCCTCGGACGCCGGGCATCTGCTGTGGTCCGGGCTGCTGGACAAGGAGTACGGGGAGGCGGTGGGGCGGCGGTTGCTGGAGCCGGACTTCTTCTCCGGGTGGGGGGTGCGGACGGTGGCGGCCGGGCAGTCGGCGTATCACCCGCTCTCGTATCACCGGGGGTCGGTGTGGCCGCACGACAACGCGCTGATCACGCTGGGGTTGGCTCGGTACGGGCTGCATGACGAGGCGCGGGTGGTCGCGCATGCGTTGGTCGACGCGGCGACGGCCACGGGGCATCGGTTGCCGGAGGTTCTCGCGGGGTACGGGCGGGACTCGCATCCGGAGCCGGTGCCGTATCCGCACGCGTGTGTGCGGGAGTCTCGGTCTGCGGCGGCGCCTCTTGCCTTGTTGACCGCGGTCGGGGGTGCCTAGAACGGTCGTGTGGCGGGTGCGGGTCCGTTGTGGCTTGTCGCGCAGTTCCCCGCGCCCCTGGGTGGGTGCGGTGGCCCTTGGTCTGCTGTTTGCTGCCTGTTTGCCCAGTGCTGTGAACGGCGCTTGAGAGCGAGCCGTACGGGATTGTGCCAAGTTCCGTACGGAAGGACCCTCGGGTGGCCGTCACTCTGCGCACGCGGCAACTGCCGGACACACCCGCGCCTTCTGCGCGTCCGCCGATCCTCCGGTGGACGGTCACCGCACTTGCCGCGCTGCTCGTCCTCGGGGCGCTGCTGTTGCCGAACGCCCTGGGCGCGCTGAAGCCGAATCGGTTCACCCGTATCCCCGCCGAGGCGATCCTCGGGGCGGCGGTGGCGTTGTGGCTGCCGCGGCGGCCTCGGGTGGTCGTGGCGGTGGTGGCCGGGGTGGGGCTCGGGGTGCTGACCGTGCTGAACGTGCTGGACATGGGGTTCCGGGAGTATCTGGGGCGGGGCTTCAATCTGGTGCTCGACTGGGAGTTGCTGGACGACGCGCAGTCGTATGTCGCGGATTCGATGGGCGGGACGTTCGCGGTGCTGGCCGCCGTCGGGGCGGTCGTGCTGGTGCTGGTGCTGGTGGGGGTCATGGCGCTGGCGATGGTGCGGCTGAGCAACGTCCTGGTGGCGAGCAGACCGGTCGCCGCGCGGGGCACGCTCATCGCGGCGCTGGCGTGGATCACCTGTTACGCGCTCGGGCTGCAGATCGCCGGGACGCCCATCGCCTCCGACCGGGCCGCCGACGCGCTGAAGATCCAGGCGCGGCGGGTGGCGGACACGGTCCGGGACGAGGCGGCGTTCGCGAAGGAGGCGAAGGCGGACACGTTCGGGGCGACGCCGGGTGCGCAGTTGGTGCCGGATCTGCGGGGCAAGGACGTGATCTTCACGTTCATCGAGAGTTACGGCCGCAGCGCGATCGAGGACCCGATCATGGCGCCGGGGGTGGACTCGACGCTGGCGGCGCGGACGGAGGCGTTGGACAAGGCGGGGTTCCATGCCAAGAGCGGGTGGCTGACGTCGGCGACGTACGGGGGCAGCAGTTGGCTGGGGCACTCGACGTTTCTGTCGGGCCTGTGGATCGACAACCAGCAGCGGTATCGCACGGTGACCTCCG
Source organism: Streptomyces sp. NPDC087859 (assembly GCF_044742595.1). Lineage (NCBI taxonomy): Bacteria > Bacillati > Actinomycetota > Actinomycetes > Kitasatosporales > Streptomycetaceae > Streptomyces > Streptomyces sp. NPDC087859. Next base: position 461,175 of record NZ_JBIUUU010000003.1, read on the forward strand.
GGGAGCATCTGACCCTCACCAAGGCGTTCCAGAAGACCGGGGACTGGGACACGGTCGGGGTGATGCCGGGGATCCAGAAGGGCTGGCCGGAGGCGAAGTACTACGGCCTGGACAAGGTCTACAACGCCTTCCAACTCGGCTACCAGGGGCCGAAGTTCAGCTGGTCGACGATGCCGGACCAGTATGCGCTGGAGGCCTTCCAGCGCCTCGTCCACGGCAAGAAGCGGGACAAGCCGCTGATGTCGGAGGTCATCCTGACGTCGAGCCACCAGCCGTGGGCGCCGATCCCGAAGCTGGTGGACTGGGACCGGCTCGGTGACGGCTCGGTCTTCGACGCGATCCAGAAGGCCGGCAAGAACCCCGGTGACATCGTCACGGACTCGACCAAGTCCCGTGAGGAGTACGGCAAGTCGATCCAGTACTCGGTGACGGCCCTCACGCAGTGGCTGGAGCGCTACGGCACCGACGACACCGTTCTCGTCTTCCTCGGCGACCACCAGCCCATCGCCCGCGTCAGCGGCGACCACGCCAGCCGGGACGTCCCGGTCTCGATCGTGGCCAAGGACCCGAAGATCCTGGACAAGATCGCGAACTGGAACTGGACGGACGGCCTGCGCCCCGCCCACAACGCCCCGGTCTGGAAGATGAGCTCCTTCCGCGACCGCTTCCTGACGGCCTACGGCTCGACCCCGCACCCGTCGAAGGACTGAGGTCCTCGCCCCCGCCGCCCCTACCCGTCCCATCCTCCAGGGGCTCCGCCCCTTCGACCCCGATCGGCCCGAAGGGCCTTGTCCTCAAACGCCGGACGGGCTGAGAAACCCAGCCCGTCCGGCGTTTGAGGACAAGGCCCCTTCAGGGCCGTAGCGGGGGTCTGGGGGCGCAGCCCCCAGGGATGGGACGGGTAGGGGCGGCGGGGGCGAAATCCTCAGGCGTCCGACGCCGTCTCGGGCTTCGTGTAGAGGATGTCGCGCGCCTGTTCCGCCGCTCGGGCGATGCTTTCGGAGACGAAGTCGAGGAAGCGGGCGATGTTTTCGAGGCGGACCGCGGCCGGGGTGTCGGGGCCGAGGACGGTGACGCCCTGGCGGGCGATCTCGACGATCTGGGCGGTGGAGCGGGCGCTGGCCATCATGGCCTGGTACCAGATGTCGTCGTCGACGACATAGCGCTCGCGGCGACGCTCGTCGCGTTCCCGGCGCACCATGCCCTGGCTCTCCAGGAAGGTGATCGCCTTGGAGACGGAGGCAGGACTGACGTTCAGGCGCTGGACGAGTTCCGCGGCGGTCAGGCTGCCGGTGTCGGTGAGGGTGATGCAGGCCATCACGCGGGACATCATCGTGGGCATGCCGGAGCCCATCATGACGGTGGTGAACGTCTCCTCGTACTCGCGCACCGCCTCGGCATCACGCCCATGGGCCTGCTCGGGCGCCCGCGCGTCCCGAGGCGCGGTCGGCCTGCGCCGATGGGCGCGGCGCTCGGTGGCGCGATGGGCCGCCTCGGCGCGGTAGGCGCTCGGACCGCCGTTGCGCATGACTTCCCGCGTGACCGTCGAGGTCGGACGCTCCAGACGGCGGGCGATCTCCGCGTAGGCGAGTCCGTCGGCCAGCCCCAGCGCGATCTGCTGACGCTCCTGCTGGGTGAGCCTGCCTCCCGGCATCGGGGCCTCCTTCGTGCTCCGCGGAAGCCTGAGCATAGTCGGCGGACGGTGCGTCGGGCGTGGCAGCCAATGCAACGATTCCACGCCGTTCACCTGCCGTTACGGCCACCGGACGCAACAGGCTCGCCGGTCTGCGCTCGTCTCAGCCGCCCGACGTGTCCAGTTCCGCGTCCTCGCCGATGCCCGCGCAGTCGTACGGGTCCTTGAGCCAACCGTCCGGCAGGACAACCCGGTTGTTCCCCGACGTACGTCCACGCGGCCCGTCGGCGCCCGTCGGCCAGGGCTGGTCGAGGTCCAACTCGTCGAGACCGGACCGGAGTTCCTCCAGGGAGGAGGTGATGGCGAGGCGCTTGCGCATCTCCGAGCCGACCGCGAAGCCCTTGAGGTACCAGGCGACGTGCTTGCGGAAGTCGATGACACCGCGGGCCTCGTCGCCGATCCACTCGCCGAGGAGCGTGGCGTGCCGGACCATCACGTCGGCGACCTCGCGCAGGGCGGGGCGCGCGATGTCGTCCGTACGGCCTTCGAAGACGGCCACGAGGTCGGAGAACAGCCACGGCCGCCCCAGGCACCCGCGTCCGACCACCACTCCGTCGCAGCCGGTCTCGCGCACCATCCGTACCGCGTCCTCGGCCGACCAGATGTCGCCGTTGCCGAGGACGGGGATCTCCGGCACATGCTCCTTGAGCCGGGCGATCGCGTCCCAGTCCGCGGTGCCGCCGTAGTGCTGGGCGGCGGTGCGGCCGTGCAGCGCGATGGCCGTCACGCCCTCCTCCACGGCGATACGGCCGGCGTCGAGGTAGGTGATGTGGTCGTCGTCGATGCCCTTGCGCATCTTCATCGTGACGGGGAGGTCGCCGGCCCCGCTCACCGCCTCGCGCAGGATCGCGCGCAGCAGATTCCGCTTGTACGGCAGTGCCGAGCCGCCGCCCTTCCGCGTCACCTTGGGGACCGGGCAGCCGAAGTTCAGGTCGATGTGGTCGGCGAGGCCCTCGTCCGCGATCATGCGGACGGCCTTGCCGACGGTCGCCGGGTCGACGCCGTACAGCTGGATCGAGCGCGGCTTCTCGGTCGCGTCGAAGTGGATCAGCTGCATGGTCTTCTCGTTGCGCTCGACCAGCGCCCGGGTGGTGATCATCTCGCTCACGAACAGCCCCTTGCCACCGCTGAACTCCCTGCACAGGGTGCGGAAGGGCGCGTTGGTGATCCCGGCCATGGGGGCCAGGACGACGGGCGGCTGCACGGTGTGCGGCCCGATCTGCAGGGTCGTGTTCGAGGTGGGCGCGATCGTGGGCATTCCCCCATTGTGGCGTACGGCGACCCGTGCCCGGCCGACCGATCTTGTACGTACCATTAGTTAGACGCACTATCGATGTCGGCGTACGATGGAGCGCATGCCCGAGCCCAGCTTCCGCCGACGTCTGCTGGTCCTCGCGATCTGCTGCATGAGCCTGCTGATCGTGAGCCTCGACAACACCGTGCTGAACGTCGCCCTGCCGTCCATGCAGCACGATCTCGACACCACGACGTCGGGACTGCAGTGGACCATCGACGCGTACACGCTGGTGCTCGCCTCGCTCCTGATGCTGGCCGGCTCCACGGCCGACCGGATCGGCCGCAAGCGGGTCTTCGTCGCGGGCCTGATCGTCTTCACGATCGGCTCGGTGCTGTGCTCCATGGCCCCGAACCTGGAGGCGCTGGTCGCCTTCCGCATGGTGCAGGCGGTGGGCGGCTCGATGCTCAACCCGGTCGCCATGTCGATCATCACCAACACCTTCACCGACCCCCGTGAGCGGGCCAGCGCGATCGGGGCGTGGGGCGCGGTCGTCGGTATCTCCATGGCGGCGGGACCGCTGGTGGGCGGACTGCTCGTGGACACCGTCGGCTGGCGCTCGATCTTCTGGATCAACGTCCCGGTCGGTCTCGCCGCCCTTCTGCTCACCCTCCGCTTCGTCCCCGAGTCCCGCGCCCCCAGGGCCCGCCGCACCGACCCCGTCGGCCAGCTCCTGGTGATCACGCTGTTCGGCTCGATGACGTACGCGATCATCGAGGCGCCGAACACCGGGTTCGGCTCGGTCCTGCCGTACGCCGTGCTGGCGCTGGCCGCGCTGATCGGGCTGCTGGTGTACGAGCCCCGGCGTGCCGAGCCGCTGATCGATCTGCGGTTCTTCCGGTCGGCGCCGTTCAGCGGGGCCACGGTGATCGCGATCAGCGCGTTCGCGGCGCTGGGCGGGTTCCTGTTCCTGTCGACGCTGTACCTGCAGAACGTCCGCGGTCTCGACGCGATGCACGCCGGCCTGTGGATGCTGCCGATCGCGGCCCCCGCGTTCGTCTGCGCCCCGCTGTCCGGACGGCTGGTCGGCCGGCACGGACCGCGGCTGCCGCTGCTGGTCGCCGGCGTCTCGATCACCGCGAGCGGGGTGCTGTTCGCCGCGTTCGACGCGGAGACGTCCGATGTCACCCTGCTGATCGGGTACGTGCTGTTCGGCATCGGGTTCGGCTTCGTGAACGCGCCGATCACGAACACGGCGGTGTCGGGGATGCCCCGGTCGCAGGCGGGGGTCGCCGCGGCGGTGGCTTCCACGAGCCGGCAGCTGGGCCAGACGCTGGGCGTCGCCGTGGTGGGGGCCGTGCTGGTGGCGGGGGTCGGGTCGGCCTCGTACGCCGACACGTTCGTCTCCGCCTCGGTGCCGGCCTGGTGGATCATCGCCGGGTGCGGGCTCGCGGTGCTGGTGCTGGGTGCGGTGACGAGCGGGGCCTGGGCCCGTGGGACCGCTCAGCGGACCGCCGAGCGGCTGGAGTCGCTCGAGGTGCGCGAAGTGGCGAGGGTGGGCGCGTAGTTCGGCGGGTGCGGGTTCGTCGTGGCCGGTCGCGCCCGCGCGGCGGAGCCGCATATCGAGGCAGCCCCGCGCCCTTGAGCAGGTCCGGTGTACGTGGTGCCTGGCGCTGGACCTCACCGTCGCGCCGAAAGCCGGTACTGGCCCGCGTGCGACCGGAGCTGACCGTTGACGCGGTGAATCAGGCCGACCTGGCGACCGCGATCGCGTGCAGTTCCTCCAGCCGCCTCCGTGACTCCTCGTCCGCCGGCGTGTACGTGACCATGCGCGGCCCCAGGTCCGGCCCGAGCCACAGGTCGGTGTGGATGACGGAGACCCGGCCGACGTAGCGGTTGCGGAACTCCTTCTGCTTGCTGCGGTGCGAGACCACCTCGTGCCGGTCCCAGGCCTCACGGAACTCCGGGGACTCCGCGCGCAGCCGCTTCAGCAGCATCTTCCAGGCGGGCTCGGCGAGATGGTTGGCCATGGCGGCGCGCAGCCGGGCGGCCATGAGGCGGCGGGTCTCCTCCAGGTGCACGATCGACCCGGCCCACTCCTCGTTCGTGTAGCAGAGGACCATGCAGTTGCGGTCCTCCGGCGGCACCGCGTCCAGGTCGCACAGGAGCAGGCCGTAGGTGCGGTTGTGGGCGAGGATGTCGTAGCGGCTGTTCTGCACACAGGCCGGGAGCGGCTCCAACTGCTCGATCAGCTGGCGCAGTGCGGGCGTGATCGACGGGCAGCTGGTGGCCGGCGTCGGGTCCGCCGCCCCGGCGAGCTGGAAGAGGTGGGCACGTTCGCTCGGGTCGAGCAGCAGGCTGCGGGCGAGGGCGTCCAGGACCTGGACGGAGACCTGGATGTCACGGGCCTGCTCCAGCCAGGTGTACCAGGTCACGCCGACCGCGGAGAGGTGGGCGACCTCCTCGCGGCGCAGACCGGGGGTGCGGCGCCGGCGGCCGCGGGGCAGGCCGACCTGCTCGGGCGTGATGTGCTCGCGGCGGTGGCGCAGGAAGGCGGCGAGCTCGTGCCGCCGGATGTCCGCGGGAGCCGCCGCCGTCGTCGTCTCCTGGACCGTCATCGTCATGCCTCCAGCGTGCCGCCCCGCGGACCCTGTTTCCAGGTACTCCTTCTACCAGGATAAAGACACTCTGGTACCCGTCTGACGGGAAGCGGAGGCTGGTCTCCGTGAGTACCGAAACCACCATCCCAGGCCAGGTCCGCACCGCGAGCGCGCCACCCGTGCTCGGCGGCCTCGGACTCTTCACCGTGCTGCTCGGCGCGGCACTCCCCCTCATCGACTTCTTCATCGTCAACGTCGCCCTGCCCACCATCGGCCACGACCTCGCGGCGAGCGAGTCGGTCCTCGAACTCGTCGTCTCCGGCTACGGGTTGGCGTACGCCGTCCTCCTCGTCCTCGGCGGCCGGCTGGGCGATCTCTTCGGCCGCCGCCGGCTCTTCCTCGGCGGCATGGCGGCCTTCGGCCTGACCTCACTGGCCTGCGGGCTCGCCCCCACCGCGTGGACCCTGGTGGCGGCCCGGGTCGCGCAGGGCGCGGCGTCCGCGGCGATGCTGCCGCAGGTGCTGGCGACGATCCAGGCGGCGACGGCGGGACAGCGGCGGGCAAAGGCGATGGGCCTGTACGGCGCGACGGCCGGTCTGTCGATGGTGGCGGGCCAGATCCTCGGCGGCGTGCTGGTCGCGGCCGACATCGCGGGCACGGGCTGGCGCTCGGTGTTCCTGGTGAACGTCCCGGTCGTCCTCGTGGGCCTGTTCCTGGCCGCCCGCGCCGTCCCGGAGACCCGCTCCCGGAACCCGGAGCCGGTGGACGGCCCGGGCACGGTCCTGCTCGCCGCGTCCCTGCTCGCGCTGCTGGCCCCGCTGACCGAGGGCCGCTCCGCGGGGTGGCCGCTGTGGACGTGGCTGTCGCTGGCGGCGTTCCCGTTCGTGGCGGCGGCGTTCTACGCGGTGGAGCGCGGGGCGGACCGGCGGGGGCGGACGCCGCTGGTGCCGCCGAGCCTGTTCCGACTGGTGTCCCTGCGGCGCGGGTTGGTGATGATCGTGCCGTTCTCCATCGGCTTCAGCGGCTTCATGTTCGTGATCGCGGTGGCGCTCCAGCAGGGCGCGGGGCTCGGCCCGGTGCGGGCGGGGCTCGCGCTGGCTCCGATGGCGGTGGTGTTCTTCTTCGTCTCCCTCGCGGGTCCGCGGCTGGTGACGAGGTACGGGACGCGCGTGGTGACCGCGGGCGCCGGGATCCAGGCGGTGGGCGTGGGCCTGATGGCGCTGGTGGCGTGGCGCTCCTGGCCGGACCTGGGTCTGGTGGAGTTGCTGCCCGGAGCGGCGGTCGCGGGCGCGGGTCAGGCCCTTCAACTCCCGGTGATCTTCCGCATCGTGCTCTCCGAGGTGCCGACCGCGAGGGCGGGCGTGGGCAGCGGGGTCATGGTCACGACCCAACAGTCCGCCCTGGCCCTGGGGGTGGCGACGCTCGGCACCCTGTTCCTGTCCCTGACCCCGGGGTTGGGCATGCGGGACGCGCTGGTGACGACACTCCTGGTGCAGTTGGTGGGCGTGGCCCTGACCGGGCTGCTGAGCCTGCGGCTGCCCCGGACGGTCGGGTGAGGCGGTTCAAGGATCGACGAACTTGCCGTGAAGATATCGCTGTTGATGTTGGTCTTGCTGCACACTCCTAGCCGGAGGCGAGGCCATGTTGCAGATCAACACGAGCAAAGTGAGCCGCTGGGACCAACACGGACGCGAGCACGTCGTCCAAGTGCAGCGCAAAGGCGCGCAACGCACGATCAGATGCGACACCTGCGGCTGGCGCAAGAACGCGCAGTTCCTGCCGTGGCTGAAGGCGGAGGAGCACCTCTCTCAGGAACACCAGGCGACGGTGGACCCGGGCGGAGGCTGACCTGGGCCTGTGCCCGCGAAGGAGCTCGAGGAACTGATCGCCGACCCGCGGGGCCGCCCCGTCGACACCGCGTTCGCGGGCGGGCCGGCCGATCGTGCCCAGGGCGGAATGATCGGGACCACGTCCCGGACCGGCGACGTGCCCGTGGCGGACCGGTTCGACTACTGGGGCCGGTGCGGGTGTGGCCGGTCCGGGTGCTGCCGAGGCGGTGTCTGCGCTACGCACGGATGGTGCGGCGGTCCGACCCCGAGCTACGGCCGCCGATGATCGCCGCCGCGCACCACATCTCCCTCAGCCATCTGCACCGACTTCCCCCGCGTCTTCCGCGCCGCGTACGGGGTCTCGCCCACGGAACACCGGCTCCAGGCGCCGCACGAGGGCACGCGGACGCCGTACGAGGCCCCTGGCGCCTAGGCCCGCAGCCCCCGGACGAGCATGTCCACCACCGCCGCGAAGTCGTCCCACACCTCCGGCCGTTCCCACTCCCGGGCGTAACCGGGGTCGTGGAAGCGGCCGGTGGCGTGGAAGAGGGCGCGGGCCGTGGTGGCCGGGTCGGGGGTGGTGAAGGTGCCCGCCTCGACGCCGGCCCGCACGATCTCGGTCAGCTGGTCGGTCAGCTCGGTGAGGTGGGCGCCGACCACCTCACCGGCGTCCGCGGCCAGCACCGAGTAGGTGGCGAAGAGTTCGGGGTCGTCGCCCGCCTTGCGGCGCTTCGCCTCCAGGAGCGCCGCGAGCCAGTCGCGCAACCGGGTCTGGGGGTCACGGTCGGTGGCCGCGACGATGCCGGCCAGTTCCTCCGTCGTCCGGTCCAGCCAGCGCTTGGTCACGGCCTCCCGCAGCGCCGCCTTCGTACGGAAGTGCCGGTAGACACTGCCGTGGCTGACGCCGAGCGCGCGGGCCACGTCGACCACGGTCGCCTTCGCCGGGCCGTGGCGGCGCAGCACGTCCTCGGTGGCCTCGAGGATGCGCTCGGCGGTCAGGGTCTCGCTGGTCGGAGGCATGCGTAGACGGTACCCGGCACCGCGATCAGCGCTCGCTGTCGAGCATGGCCATCTGCGCGGGGGCGTACCGCTCGCCGGCCGCCGCGTCCACGGGTACGGCGGCCTCGATGGCGGCGAGGTCGGCCGCGTCCAGGGTCACGTCCAGGGCGCCGAGGGCCTCGTCGAGTCGCTCGCGGGTGCGGGCGCCGATCAGCGGCACGATGTCGTCGCCGCGGGAGACCACCCAGGCGATGGCGATCTGCGCGACGGAGACGTCCTTCTGCTCGGCGATCTTGCGCAGGGACTCGACGAGCGTGAGGTTGTGCTGGAGGTTGTCGCCCTGGAAGCGGGGCGAGTGGGCGCGGAAGTCGTTCGCCGCGAACCCCTGGCCGGGCGCGACATGGCCGGAGATCAGGCCACGCGAGAGCACGCCGTACGCGGTGACGCCGATGCCCAGCTCGCGCAGGGTGGGCAGGATCTCCCGCTCGGGGCCGCGGGAGATGAGCGCGTACTCGATCTGGAGGTCGGCGATCGGGGCGGTGGCGGCGGCCCGGCGGATGGTGTCGGCGCCGACCTCGCTGAGCCCGATGTGGCGGACGTATCCCTTCTCGACCAGTTCCGCTATCGCGCCGACGGTCTCCTCGATCGGCACGTCCGGGTCGAGCCGGGCGGGGCGGTAGACGTCGATGTGGTCGACGCCGAGGCGCTGGAGGGAGTACGCGGCGAAGTTCTTGACGGCGGCCGGGCGGCCGTCGAAGCCGTTCCAGGCGTCGTCCGGGCCGCGCAGGGCACCGAACTTCACGCTGGTCAGCGCGTTCTCGCGGAGCGCGGCCGGGGCGGTGCGCAGGGCCTCGGCGATCAGCAGTTCGTTGTGGCCCATGCCGTAGAAGTCGCCGGTGTCGAGCAGGGTCACGCCGGCTTCCAGGGCGGCGTGGACGGTGGCGAGGGACTCGGCGCGGTCCGACTCTCCGTACGCGCCGGACATGCCCATGCAGCCGAGGCCGAGGGCGGAGACCTGGGGGCCGGTGGTTCCGAGGGTGCGGGGGGTCTGTGTCGTCATGCCCTCCACCCTGACATGACAGCTGACAGATTTCAATATCTGTCAGCTGTCATCTGTCACCCACTCGTCGTGGCCAGCTTGGCCCCGAGCAGGACGAACGACCCCGCGAAACTGCGGCGCAGCCACGCCATCACCCTGGGCCGCCCGATCACATGACGGCGGACCGACGCCGCCAGCACCCCGTACGCGGCGAACACCACGAAGGTGGCCAGCATGAACACCCCGCTCAGCACCAGCATCCGAAGCAACGCGCCCGACTCCCCCGACGGCACGAACTGCGGCAGGAACGCGAAGAAGAAGATCGTCAGCTTCGGGTTGAGGACGTTGATCAGCACGGCCCGGACGACGACCCGCCCCGCGGAGACGGGAGCCGCGTCCCGCTCCACGGCGATCGCCTCCCGGTCCCGCAGCGTCGCCCACGCCATCCACAGCAGATACGCGACACCGGCGTACTTCAGCACCTGGAACGCCGTCGCGCTCGCGTGCAGCAGCGCCGCCACCCCGGTGATCGCCGCCACCATGTGCGGCACGATCCCCAGGGTGCAGCCGAACGCCGCGACGACACTCGCCCGCCGCCCGCGCGACAGCCCCGCCGCGAGCGTGTAGACGACACCGGTACCGGGAGTGGCGACCACGACGAGGGTGGTCAGCAGAAACGCGAGACTCATACCGCCACCCTGCCGTGGCCGCCACGTCCGCCTACAGGGCCAATCGAGCAGCCGCTACGGGGACCACTCAGCCCTGCTTCAACGGGATCGCCAGATCGACCACCTGCCACCCCTTCGGGAAGGAGCCGGTGGCCGTCGCCGTGCCGGTCAGCAGATCGACCCTGAAGGCACGCGAACCCGTCACCGCGTAGGCGGAGTTGGTCCCGGTCCTGGTCGAACTGTAGATGTCGAAGCCGGAGTCGCCCGGCGCGTCGGTGCCCTTCTGCCCGGTCGGGGCGAGGTTGCCCGCGTTGGCCGGGGACTGGACGGAGACGCGGTCCTGGGCGGTGTCGAGGTCGAACAGGGTGGTGGCCGTCGCGGCGCTCAGGTCGTTGTTCGTGTACGCCGCCCCCGTCACGCCCGTCGCCGTCGCCCCGGCCGTCGCGGGCGGCACCGGCGGGTTGGTGAGGGTGCCGTCGGTCGCGGTCGTACCCGCCGCGGGGGCGCCGGCCGGGTCGTCGATGTTGTGGCGGAGGTTCTGGCCGGTGTCGCTGATGACGCGGAGCCGGTTGGCGGCCGGGTTGAAGTCGACGCCGAAGTTCGTGCCCTGCGGGGCCACGCTCAGCTGGGAGACCTTGGTGGCCTTGGCGCCGATCTCGCGGATCGTGTAGATGCCACCCTTGTCGCCGACGCCGTACAACTTGCCGTTCTGGACGCGGTAGTCGATGCCGATCAGGCTGCTGTCACCCGTGAGGCCGCTGACCTTGCCGAGCGGGAGGGTGCGGTCGGGACGGTCGACACGGAAGCTGACGAGACGTCCGCCGTCGGTGAGGCCGATCGCGTTGAGCCGGCCGCCCGCGGCACCGGGGAGCCCGGCCGAGGTGCCGGACTGGGTGGAGATACCGGAAGGGGAGTCGCCCTGGTCGTTCGCCGCCACAAAGCCGACCGTGCCGACGGCCAGGGCCAGCGTGGCCACGCCGATGACTGCTTGCTTGCGCATGAGTGCCCCCGTGAGAGACCGCGTGGCCCCCTGCGGGCCGCGCATGTCCTCCCCTTCGGAGGCGATTGCGCCCTGGATGGGCGAAACCCCGGTTCCGTTACGTCTGTTACGGAACCGGGGTCTTCGTGCACCGCTCGTGACTAGCAGCCGATCAGGCGGCTCGCCAGGTAGCCCTCGATCTGGTCCAGCGACACGCGCTCCTGCTTCATCGAGTCACGCTCGCGGACGGTGACCGCGTTGTCCTCGAGCGTGTCGAAGTCGACCGTGACGCAGAACGGCGTACCGATCTCGTCCTGGCGGCGGTAGCGGCGGCCGATGGCGCCGGCGTCGTCGAACTCGATGTTCCAGTTCTGGCGCAGCGCCTGGGCCAGGCCCTTGGCCTTCGGGGACAGCTCCGGGTTGCGGGACAGCGGCAGCACCGCGACCTTCACCGGGGCCAGCCGGTGGTCCAGGCGCAGCACGGTGCGCTTCTCCAGCTTGCCCTTGGCGTTGGGGGCCTCGTCCTCGACGTAGGCGTCGAGGAGGAACGCCAGCATCGCGCGGCCGACACCGGCCGCGGGCTCGATGACGTACGGCGTCCAGCGCTCCTGGGCCTCCTGGTCGTAGAAGAAGAGGTCCTGGCCGGAGGCCTTGGAGTGCGCGTTGAGGTCGTAGTCGGTGCGGTTGGCCACACCCTCGAGCTCGCCCCACTCGTTGCCGCCGAACTGGAAGCGGTACTCGATGTCAGCGGTGCGCTTGGAGTAGTGGGAGAGCTTCTCCTGCGGGTGCTCGAACCACCGCATGTTCTCCTCGCGCATGCCGAGACCGGTGTACCAGTTCCAGCGCTGCTCCATCCAGTACTCCTGCCACTTCTCGTCCTCGCCCGGCTTGACGAAGAACTCCATCTCCATCTGCTCGAACTCGCGGGTGCGGAAGATGAAGTTGCCGGGCGTGATCTCGTTGCGGAAGGACTTGCCCATCTGCGCGATGCCGAACGGGGGCTTCTTGCGCGAAGTGGTCTGCACCTGGGAGAAGTTGGTGAAGATGCCCTGTGCGGTCTCGGGGCGCAGGTACGCGATCGAGCCGGTGTCCTGGGTCGGGCCGAGGTGCGTGGAGAGCAGACCCGAGAACTGCTTGGGCTCGGTGAACTGGCCCTTGTTGCCGCAGTGCGGGCAGTTGATGTCCGCGAGGCCGTTCTCCGGGAGGCGGCCCTTCTTGGCCTCGTACTCCTCCTCCAGGTGGTCCGCGCGGAACCGCTTGTGGCAGGAGGTGCACTCGGTCAACGGGTCGGAGAACGTGGCGACGTGGCCGGAGGCCACCCAGACCTCGGGGGCCAGGATCACGGACGAGTCGATACCGACGACGTCCTCGCGCGAGGTCACCATGTAGCGCCACCACTGGCGCTTCAGGTTCTCCTTGAGCTCGACACCCAGCGGTCCGTAGTCCCAGGCGGCCTTCTGGCCGCCGTAGATCTCACTGCAGGGGAATACGAAGCCACGGCGCTTGCTCAGGCTGACGATGGTGTCGATCTTGTCGGCGGCCACGGTGCTCTCTTCATTACGACGACGGGCGACGAAGCATCTCTGCGATGGAGCAGTGCTTCAGAGCGAATGCTTCAGGTTACCGGCGGTGCCTGCCCCTCAATCAAATCGGTTCGGTCTACGGGCCCTCACAGGCCTCCTACCACGCTTTGTTGACAACCGTTTCCATATTTGTTGAAAATGACTGTCATGAACGTACGACGACACCACATATCCGGGATCGCGATCGCGGCGGCCACCGCTCTCGGCCTCGGAGCCCTGTCCGCCTGCTCGACCGACAGCGCCGCGGCCGGCAACACGGACAAGTTCGACGTCGTCGCGTCGTTCTACCCGATGCAGTACCTCGCCGAGCAGATCGGCGGGGACCATGTGAACGTCACCACGCTCACCGAGCCCGGCCAGGAACCGCACGACCTGGAGCTCAGCACCCGGCAGACCGCCGAGCTCGGCGAAGCGGACGCGGTGCTCTACCTCAAGAGCCTCCAGCCGGCCGTCGACGAGGCGGTCTCCCAGTCCGAGGTCAAGACGAAGATCGACGCGGCGACGCTGACGAAGCTCGAGGACCACGGCGACGTCGAGCACGAGCACGGAGCCGGGGAAGAGCACGCCGGGGAAGAGGAGGAGCACGCCCTCGACCCGCACATCTGGCTCGACCCGGTGAAGTACCGCGAGGTCGCCGAGGGCGTCGCCAAGACCTTCGAGAAGGCCGACCCCGACCACGCGGCCGACTACAGGAAGAACGCCGCCGCGCTGACGAAGAGGCTCGACGCCCTCGACACCGCGTACGAGGACGGGCTGAAGAACGGCGCCACCAAGGTCTTCTTCACCAACCACGCCGCCTTCGGCTACCTCGCCGAGCGCTACGGCCTCACCCAGGAGGCCATCTCCGGCCTGGACCCGGAGAGCGAGCCCAGCCCGGCCCGGATCAAGGAGCTCCAGACCGAGGCCAAGGCCGACGGTGTGACCACTGTGTTCTACGAGACACTGGTGTCCGACAAGACCGCGAAGACCCTCGCCTCGGACGCGGGACTGAAGACGGATGTCCTCGACCCACTCGAGGGGATCACCGACAAGTCCAAGGGCGACGACTACTTCCAGGTCATGGAGTCCAACCTCTCGGCGCTCAAGACAGCACTGGGCGCCAAATGACCGTTACGGAGGCCCTCGTGAGCGAGCCTGTCATCGAGTCCGTCATATCGATGCGCGGTGTCCGCGCCGACCTGGGCTCACGCCCCGTCCTCCGCGGCATCGACCTCACCGTGCACCGCGGTGAGGTCGTCGCGCTGCTCGGCGCCAACGGCTCGGGCAAGTCGACGGCCGTGCGCAGCGTCATCGGCCAGGTGCCGGTCGCGGCCGGCGAGATCGAGCTGTTCGGCACCCCGCGCCGCCGGTTCCGTGACTGGGCGCGCGTGGGCTATGTCCCGCAGCGCACCACGGCCGCGGGCGGCGTGCCCGCCACGGTGACCGAGATCGTCGCCTCCGGCCGCCTGTCCCGGGCCCGCTTCGGCGTGCTGCGCAAGGCGGACCACGCGGCCGTGCGCCACGCCCTGGAGCTGGTCGGCATGGCGGACCGCGCCAAGGACTCCGTGAACGCCCTCTCCGGCGGCCAGCACCAGCGCGTACTCATCGCCCGCGCGCTGGCCTCCGACCCCGAACTGCTGATCATGGACGAGCCGATGGCGGGCGTCGACCTCGCCAGCCAGGAGGTGCTGGCGCGGACCCTGCGCGAGCAGGTGGCGCAGGGCGCGACCGTCCTCCTCGTCCTCCATGAACTGGGCCCCCTGGAGCCGCTGATCGACCGCGCGGTCGTCCTGCGCGACGGCTGCGTGATGCACGACGGACCGCCCCCGAAGGCCCTCGGCCAGCACGCGCTGCCCGGCCACGACCACGTACACCCGCACGCGGCCCACGACGCCGAACCGATCCGGACGGGGCTGCTGAGCTGATGGAATTCCTGAACTACGCCTTCATGCAACGGGCCCTGCTCGCCGCCGTCCTCGTCGGCATCACGGCCCCCGCGATCGGCATCTACCTGGTCCAGCGCCGCCAGGCCCTCATGGGCGACGGAATCGGCCACGTCGCGATGACCGGCGTCGGCCTCGGCTTCCTGCTCTCCTGGTCACCGGTGTGGACGGCGACCGTCGTGTCGGTCCTCGGCGCGGTCCTCATGGAGCTGATCCGCTGGTTCGGCCGCACCCGCGGCGACATCGCCCTCGCGATGCTCTTCTACGGCGGCATGGCCGGCGGCGTGATGTTCATCAACCTCGCGCCGACGGGCTCCAACGCGAACCTGACCTCCTATCTGTTCGGGTCGCTCTCGACGGTCTCCCAGGACGACGTGACCGCGATCTGTGTGCTCGCCGCCTTCGTGGTGTTGGTCACCCTGGGCCTGCGCCGGCAGCTCTTCGCGGTCAGCCAGGACGAGGAGTTCGCGCGCGTCACGGGACTGCCGGTGCGCGCCCTGAACCTGCTGACCGCGATCACGGCGGCCGTCACGGTCACGGTGGCCATGCGCGTGGTCGGCCTGCTCCTGGTGTCGGCCCTGATGGTGGTGCCCGTGGCGGCGGCGCAGCAGCTCACCCGCAGCTTCGCGGCGACCTTCGCGATCGCCGTGGCCATCGGCGTCAGCGTGACCATCGGCGGCACGGTGACCTCGTACTACCAGGACGTCCCGCCCGGCGCGACGATCGTGCTGCTGACCATCGGCGCGTTCATCGTGCTGACCGTCCTTGCGACCCCGCTGGCCCGGCGCCGAGCCCGTCGGGCGGTCGCGGCACAGCCCGGCGGCGACCCGGCGGAGTGCACGATTCCGGCCAGCCGGGAGGGGACCGGAAAGGTCGGCGTCTGACTCCGCCCAGAGCGGGCTGGCACAATGGCCCGGCAAGTGCAGACGTGAGGAGGCAACCGGTGACGACCGCTGGACCGCCCGTAAAGGGCCGCGCGACCCGACAGCGGGCCGCCGTGGCAGCGGCGCTCGACGAGGTCGACGAGTTCCGCAGCGCGCAGGAACTCCACGACATGCTCAAGCACAAGGGCGACTCGGTCGGCCTGACCACGGTCTACCGCACGCTCCAGAACCTCGCCGACGCGGGCGAGGTCGACGTTCTGCGCACCTCCGACGGGGAGTCCGTCTACCGCCGCTGCTCCACCGGCGACCACCATCACCACCTGGTGTGCCGGGTGTGCGGCAAGGCCGTCGAGGTCGAGGGCCCGGCGGTGGAGAAGTGGGCCGAGGCGATCGCGGCGGAGCACGGGTACGTCAATGTGGCGCACACGGTGGAGATCTTCGGCACGTGCGCGGAGTGCGCGGCGGCGCGGGACTGACGCTCGGACGCGGGTCAGGTTGCGGTCGAGCATCTCCCGCAGCCGGTCCGTGTCACCGAACAGGACGAACACGTCCCCGGCGTCCCGCCCCATGGCCATGACCATGAGGCGGGGGCGTACAGGCGCTCCTAGGAACCTTCCGGGCGGCCCTTCATGGCGGCCTCCATCGCCAGCAGGTCCTCGTTCGGGACGGCTCCGCCGAACCGCCGGTCGCGCGAGGCGAACTCGACGCAGGCCCGCCACAGGTCGCGGCGGTCGAAGTCCGGCCACAGGACGTCCTGGAAGACCATCTCGGCGTACGCGCTCTGCCAGAGCAGGTAGTTGGAGGTGCGCTGCTCACCGCTCGGGCGCAGGAACAGGTCCACGTCCGGCATGTCCGGGTAGTACATGTACTTCGTGAGGGTCTTCTCGGTGACCTTCGACGGGTCGAGCCGGCCCGCCTTCACATCCTCCGCGAGCGCCTTCGCCGCGTCCGCGATCTCCGCGCGGCCGCCGTAGTTCATGCAGAAGTACAGGGTGAGCTTGTCGTTGTCCTTGGTCTGCTCCTGGGCGACCTGGAGCTCCTTGGCGACCGACTTCCACAGCCTGGGCATCCGGCCCACCCAGCGCACCCGGATACCGAGCTCGTCGAGGGTGTCGCGGGTCTTGCGGATGAAGTCGCGGTTGAAGTTCATCAGGAAGCGCACCTCGTCGGGCGAGCGCTTCCAGTTCTCGGTCGAGAAGGCGTACAGGGAGATGGCGCCGACGCCCATCTCGACCCCGCCCTGCAACACGTCGAGCACCCGCTCGGCGCCGACCTTGTGCCCCTCGGTGCGCGGCAGGCCACGCTCCTTGGCCCAGCGGCCGTTCCCGTCCATGACGATCGCCACGTGCTTGGGGACGAGCTCGCCGGGCAGCTTCGGCGCGCGGGCGCCGGACGGGTGCGGCTCCGGCGCCTTGTACTCGCGGCGCTGCCGACCCAGGATCCCGCGTACGACCATGTGCTTCTCGTCTCCTTCGAACTTGCTTCTCGACGTCCGCTGTGACTGCTCGACGTCCGCTGTGACCGCTCTACGTCTTCTCCACGTAGCGCAGCGAGCGCAGCCCGCGCTCCAGATGCCAGTGCAGGTAGGCGGAGACCAGCCCGCTTCCCTCCCGGACATGGCGCGGTTCGCTCGCGTCCGCGGTCTCCCAGTCTCCCGTAAGCAGCGCGGCGAGGAGTTCCAGGGTCTGCGGCGAGGGTACGACGCTCCCCGCCACCCGGCAGTCCACGCAGACGGAACCGCCCGCACCGACCGAGAAGAACCGGTTCGGTCCGGGCAGACCGCACTTGGCGCAGTCGCTGAAGCTCGGGGCGTACCCGTTGACGGCGAGGGAGCGCAGCAGGAAGGCGTCGAGCACCAGGTTCGGAGCGTGCTCGCCTCGGGAGAGCGTCCGCAGGGCGCCGACGAGCAGCAGGTACTGCTGTACGGCCGGCTCGCCCTCGTGGTCGGTGAAGCGCTCGGCCGTCTCCAGCATGGCCGTCCCGGCGGTGTACCGCGCGTAGTCGCTGACGATGCCGCCGCCGTACGGCGCGATGGTCTCGCTCTGGGTGCACAGCGGCAGCCCGCGCCCGACCAGCTCGCTGCCGCGTGCGAAGAACTGCACGTCGACGTGGGAGAAGGGTTCGAGCCGCGCCCCGAACTTGGACTTGGTGCGCCGGACACCGCGGGCCACCGCCCGTACCCGTCCGTGACCGCGGGTGAGCAGGGTGATGATGCGGTCGGCTTCGCCGAGTTTCTGGGTGCGCAGCACGACGCCGTCGTCACGGAAGAGGCTCATCGGACGGCTCCCGGGATGGTGTGTTCCCTGGGGGCGCGCAGCGTGGTCCGGTCCGCCTCACCCAGCCTCTGGGTGCGCAGCACGATGCCGTCGTCGCGGAACAGGCTCATGGGTCCATTCTCCCGTACGCGCGGGGGTCAGCGGGCACGGTCGGGGTGGCTGATGGTGTCCCAGGGGGCCAGGTTCCAGGGGCTGTCCCTGTTGGCGGGGTCGAGGAGGGCACGGAGGTGGGCGTCGGCGGTGGTCTGCGGGGCGGGGGCGTCGGGGGTGCCGTCCAGCCCGTCCTTCCACACCTTCCGGCCCAGCAGATAGTCGTCGGCGTACTCCTGCCAGGAGGCGTACGCCGACACCACCGCCGGCACGATGTTCTTCAGGGCCGTCCAGGCCTCGCCCTCGGTGATCATCCCGCCGGCGAAACCGCGCCGGGAGATGTCGACGTACAGGGCGGCGTCCCAGGCGAGCGGTGAGACACCGAGGAGGCGCTGGGCCCGGGCCCGGTATCCGGAGCGGGCCAGCTCGTCGAGCCGGTCGGCCAGCCCGTCCCGCGAGGTGATCTCCCACTGCTCGGCCAGCCAGCGCCGGGCACCGTCGTCGTCGGGCCGCGTGAACGGGTACAGGGTGGTCCGCGAGGCGCCCCGGTCCCGGCTCACGGGCGCGCTCAGCGACACCATCCAGAGCTGGTGCGTGGTGAGCGGCGGCACGGGGGGACGGTCGGTGGCCTTCCGCCTCGCTCTCGTCCATCTGCGTATGCTCCACAGGCCCATGCGCCCGCACCCTACGACACCGGCGTCAAGGCACCTCACCCCGGCTGCGGGCGTCGGCATACGCGTCGGCCGCGCCGAGCCGCTCGGCGGGGGTGGCCCGGCGGACGGCGTCCGGGGCCGCGTCCCACTCCTTTCCGCCGCCGTATGGTCTGAGTTGTACGTACGGCCCTTCGTGCCCCATGACGATACCGACCTTTCCGCTCCGAGTGTCCACGACGTGGCTTCCGACGGGGGGTTTCATTTCCGCTCCTCTCTTCACCGTCACCTGGATCCCCCGCCTTTTCGAGTTTCACGCTTTTCCCCTACGGCGCCACGCTGTGCTCCTACACTCGGCAGGAGTCTGTGCACGCCAAGGGTGGGGTGGCACAGGGGCGTTGAACCGTGGCCAAGGGTTCACATGGCCCGCGGGCTTTCGTATACGGCCTTTATATGGGGCAGTTCGAGCAGGTTGCGCGAAGGCACGACGGAAAGCCGTGGCGAGAAAGCGGCGGCGGGAAAGTGACAGTCGAATTGCGCAGCGGATATCGATGCTCTACGCCACGCGGATCGGTTCGGCTTCATTCGAGCGCATTCGAGTTCACGGGAACTGCGGAGGGTGACCCAGCGCCGCGATCAGGGTGTCGATCCGTAGCCGCAGGTCGCGGGAGTTCGCGCCGGTGACGCGGACGGACACGGTGTCGGGCTCGCCGTCGTCGTCCTCGGGGTAGGGCCGGGAGTACGCGAGATGCACCTGCGCGGCGTGGAGACCGCCGTGGAGCGGATAGTCGTACCAGGCGGCGGTGTCCTCGGCGTCCGTCTCCTGGATCCCGAGGGCGATGGTGTCCCAGTCGGTGTCGTCGAAGTCGTAGTGGACATAGCCGGAGAGCAGCTCCAGGAAGGCGCGGAGGTTCTCGCTGCGGACGGACCCGTCGAGTTCGGACGAAACGGACGGACCGCCCGCCGGCCCCGCGAGCCCTCCGCTCACGGCATGCCAGTCGCCGGTGGTCACGTGCAGCCCGGCCCAGAGGTCCAGCTGCCGGACGGCGCTCCTGGGGTCGTAGGCGGCCTGGGGCAGCTGGGGGATGCGTTTGCGTCCGGTGGGGTCCAGTCGGTACGGAACCCGGAACGCGGTGTTCCAACGCTCGAGCTCGGGCGCGTACCGCTCCTCGGCGGCCCCGGCGTCGACCCCGAGATACCGCCCGATGTCCTCCCAGGACGCGCCGCGCTCCCTCTCGTACACAACAGACCGCGCCAACACCCCCTCCGCGACCTCCACCGCCCGCGCCCCCTCACTGACCCGACCCCCGAGCCCGGTGTGCACGTCGTGCCGCGTCCCCACGAGCGCCTGAGCGGCAGCCGCGAGGTCCACCGCTCGAGCGCAGAGGGCCAGGCGGGCGAGGGCTTGGAGAGAGTAGGCGGCTCGGTCTTCGTCGTAGGGGGTGGGTGTGCTGGAGGGGGTGGGGATCGAGGAGGAGTGCCGGGTCATGGGGGCAGGGTTCCACGAGGTTGCTTCGGGGCGCGGGGATTTTCGGCGGGGTGCCCGGCCGGGCGGAGTGCACACACCTGGGGAAAACCCCCGATCAACAAGGTAGTTGACCGGATGGGGGTCACGAAGAAGATCCGCGAGGCTCGGTCCCATGACGCAGATCAAGCGCAACGCCGCCCTCGTAGCCGTCACCGCCGTCGCCCTCGGGATGGTCACTCCGCTGGCCGTCGCGGTGGAGCAGGCGCCCGCCCTCGACTGGAAGAAGTGCGCCGGTACCGCCCTCGACCCCCGTCAGCAGTGCGCCACTCTCGAGGTGCCGATGGACTACGCCCACCCGGGCGGCCGGAAGATCGGGATCGCCGTCTCGCGGATTCCGAGCGAGAACCCGGACGCCCGGCGTGGGGCGCTGTTCCTGATCCCCGGCGGTCCGGGCGGGTCGAGCCTCAACGACCCCTCGAACAAGGGGCAGAAGCTGCCCCAGGAGGTGCGGGACGCCTACGACCTCATCGGGTTCGCCCCTCGTGGGCTCGCCCCGTCCACGTCCGTCGACTGCGGGCTGGAGCACGGGGACCTCGCGCTCTCCACACTGCGGCCGTGGCCCGCCCCGGACGGGTCCGTCGACGGCAACATGGTCACCGCCCGGCGGATGGCGGACGCCTGCGCGGCGAACGGCGGTGAGCTCATCCAGCACCTCGGCACCCGTAACGAGGCCCGCGACCTCGACCGGCTGCGGGCCGCGCTGGGCGAGCGGAGGATCTCCGCGTGGGGAGTGTCGTACGGGACGTATGTCGGCTCCGTCTACGCCCAGTTGTTCCCGGCGCGCACGGACCGGTTCGTGCTGGACAGCAACGACGACCCCGACCCGGCGAAGGTCTCCAGGGCCTGGCTCGCCGGGCACGAGCAGGGTGTCGAGGACACCTTCCCGGAGTTCGCCGAGTGGGCCTCGGAGCCCGGGAATCCGTACCGTCTCGCCGATACGGCCGCCGAGGTGCGGCCGCTGTTCCTGCGGCTGGCCGAGCGGCTCGACCGGGAGCCGATCCCCTGGCCCGGCGCCAACCCGGAGGAGCTGAACGGCAATGTGCTGCGCCAGACCATGCTGGACGCCCTCTACGACACCGACAACTTCCCCGCCCTGGCCACGCTGATGCTGGCCGCCCAGAGCGGCACCCTGCCGCCCGCGCCCGCCTCGCCGCCCGACGCGGCGCTGCAGAACGTCACCGCCGTCGGCGCCGGGACCCTCTGCAACGACGTCGCGTGGCCCACCTCGACGGCGGTGTACGAGAAGGGTGTCGCCGAGAGCCGGGCCAAGTACCCGCTGACCGCCGGCATGCCGCGCAACGCGATGGTCTGCGCCGCCTGGCCCTACGCGCCGAAGGAGCCGCCGGTCCGCGTCACCGACCGAGGGCCGTCGAACATCCTGCTCGTGCAGAACGCACAGGACGTCGCCACCCCCGTGAGCGGCGCCCTGAAGCTCCGCGAGGCCCTCGGCCGGCGCGCTGTCATGGTCACCGTGAACTCCACGGGCCACGGCTCCTATCTCCGCAACGGCAACGCGTGCGGGGACGAGACCGTGTCGAGGTTCCTCGCCACCGGTCAGCGTCCCGCCGCCGACACCTACTGCCGCTGACCCGCCCGGCGGTAGGCGCGGGCCACGGCGTGGAACGCCTCCTTGGGCTCCCGGTGCCAGCCGGTGTCCGGGTCGCCGGGGCGGTCCTGGACCGCCTTGGCGATGCCGTAGCTCGCCATGTCGAGGTCATGGCGGGGGTCGCCGGGGCGGTGCGGGGCGTCCGCGGTGAGGAACTCGAACACCATCGCCGCGTACAGGTTCATCGACTCGAAGACGGCCAGGAGGTCGAGCAGATAGGCCGCCTGGGTGCGTTCGCTGCGGACCGGGGGCGGGTCGCCCTTGATCTCCGGCGGCGTCCTGTCGTAGTCGACGATGTCCCAGCCCATGCCGCCCGCCTCGGGGGCGCCACGGTAGGCGCAGGTGCCGAACTCGGTGATGGCGACGGGCTTGCCCCAGCGCAGGTGCTGCTTCAACTCCCTTACGTAGTCCTTTCGTTGCGGGAAGTACGAGTAGTAGTCGATGCCCACCACGTCGAAGAGGTTCCAGTCGACGTGGTCGATCTCCGGGGCGCAGGCGTAGCTCAGCCGGCCGTGGAAGACCCTGCGGCCGAGTGCCGCCGCCTTCGCCGTGAAGCGGGCCAGGCGGCGCTGCATCCGCGCCCAGTCGACGGTGCCGTTCCGGAGGTTCTCGATGCGCTCGAAGACCGTGTCCCCCGGGATGATCCCGGGCACGAACAGCCAGAACTCGCAGCCCACGCTGAACTCGACGCTCGCGCCCTGCCGACGCAGCCGCTCCGCGAACCGGCCGGTCTCGGCGAGGTGGTCGAGGATGTCCCGTTCCGGGACGTCGCCGAGGGTGGGCTGGAGCCAGATGTGCAGTCCGAGCTCGGCCGCCTCGGCCGCGGTGGCGGTGAGGCGTTCGACGCCGTCGCCGGTGACGTCGACGGTGTCGGCGTGCAGGTCGTCGCGGATGGCCCGGAGGTCCGCCCGCATCCGCTCGGCGCTCCACGCGGTGGCCGGCGTCTCACCGGCGACGAGGGTGTAGACGACACCCCGGCGGGTCAGCCCTCCCCGGCCGCCGGCCTCGCCCCGCCCGGCCGCCCCCGCCCCGCCCGCGGGCAGCACCGCCCCCGCCACCCCGACCGCCGCCGCCCCGGCCAGGAACTGTGCCCGGTTGATCCCCTTGGTCTTCTCCATACGGCCACTGTGGCGAGCCCGCGCCCGCCCCGCCGTCCGCCGATGGTCTACGGCCCCGCAACCAAGGAATGCGTTCCGGCGTCGATCTACGGAGGGGGATCGTCCACGCCTGCCTGACAACGGCACGCCCACCGAACGAAGGAGAGCGCGATCTTAGCCCGACGTACCCTTCTCGCCGCCTCAGCGGCCACTCTCGTGCCGGCCGCCCCCGCGCACGCCGCCACTCCCCGGGTCACCGGACGCCTCCGCGAGCTGGAGCGGCGGCACGGCGCCCGTCTGGGCGTGTTCGCCCGCAACCTCGGCACCGGCCGGACCGTCCGGCACCGCGCCGACGAACTGTTCCCGATGTGCTCGCTGTTCAAGACCCTCGCGTCCGCGGCCGTGCTGCGCGACCTGGACCGCGACGGCGAGTTCCTGTCCCGCCGCATCCACTACACGGACGCCGATCTGCCGAAGGAGGGCTCCGACAAGACCCGGGAGCACCTGGCCGACGGCATGACGGTCGCCGAACTCGCCGAGGTCGCCATCACGTTCAGCGACAACGGCGCCGGCAACCTCCTGCTGCGTGAGCTCGGCGGCCCCACCGCCATCACCCGCTTCGCCCGCTCCCTCGGCGACCGGGTGACCCGCCTGGACCGCTGGGAGACCGAGCTGAACTCGGCCGAGCCCTGGCGGATCACGGACACCACGAGCCCGTACGCGATCGGCCGGACGTACAGCCGGCTGGTCCTCGGCGACGCCCTGAACCGTCGCGACCGCGAGCTCCTCACCCACTGGCTGCTGAACAACACCACGAGCGGGACCCGGCTGCGCGCCGGGCTGCCGAAGACGTGGACGGTCGCCGACAAGACGGGCGGCGGTTCCTACGGCACCAACAACAACGTGGGCATCGCCTGGACACCGCAGGGCACCCCGCTCGTGCTGGCCGTCCTGACGACGCTGCCGGAGCAGTCCGCCGCCCGCGACGACCTGCTCGTCGCCGACACGGCCAAGGCGCTCGCGGACGCGCTCGGCTGACGGTCCACCGCCGACGCGGTGGGCCACCGGTTCGACCGGGAGGCCCACCGCGAGGCCGGCGGGCCGTGGGCGTCCACCGGAAGTCCGGCGGCCTACGCCTCCGCGCCCGCCGCCCCTGAGAACCGCCGCACATACCGCCGCTGCCACGGCGTCTCCACCGCCCGCCGGTCGTAGTGCGCCCGCACATACCCGACGGCCTCGTCCGCCGGTACGCCGTCCAGGACCGCGAGACAGGCCAGCGCCGTCCCCGTACGCCCGCGTCCGCCCCCGCAGGCGACCTCGACGCGTTCGCCCGCGGCCCGCTCCCAGGCCTCGCTCAGCGCCGCGCGAGCGGCCGGCCGGTCCGCCGGGAGGCGGAAGTCGGGCCAGCGGATCCAGTGGAACTCCCAGGGGACCGCGGGCGGTTGGTGGCCCAGCAGGTAGAGGGCGTACGAAGGGATCGGCGCCCCCGGTGCGAGCGGGTACCGCAGACCACGGCCCCGCACCAGCCTGCCGGACGGCAGTCGCAGTACTCCCGCGGTGTTCTCGTCCCAGTTCTCCACGGGCCCATTCGACCATCCGCGGCCACCATCCGGGGAAAGAAGGGTGAGCGGACCCCCGGCCTGGTACCTGTACGCGAGAGCCACGAACACAGGGAGCCCTGATGACGATCCCCGCCCCGCTGACCGGTGTCGTACCGCCCGTCTGCACCCCCCTGACACCGTCACGCGAGGTGGACGTCCCGTCGCTGCTCCGCCTGGTCGACCATCTGGTGGGAAGCGGGGTGCACGGGCTGTTCGTGCTCGGTACGTCGTCGGAGGCGGCGTACCTGACGGACGCGCAGCGCCGGTTGGTGGTGGAGACGGTGACGGGCCATGTGGGTGGCCAACTCCCGGTGCTGGCGGGCGCGATCGACATGACGACGCCGCGGGTCCTGGACCACGTGGCTTCCGTGGCCGCGGCGGGCGCCGACGCGGTGGTCGTGATCTCGCCGTTCTACACGGGTACGCACCCCGCGGAGATCGCCCGCCACTACCGCCTGGTGGCCGCTGCGAGTCCGTTGCCCGTCCTGGCCTACGACCTCCCCGGTGCCGTCCACACCAAGCTCCCCGCGGAGTTGGTGCTGTCGCTCGCGGCCGAGGGGGTGCTGGCGGGCCTCAAGGACTCCAGCGGGGACCTGGGGGCGTTCCGCGAGGTCGTCGTCGGGGCCAGGACCCGGGGTGAGGTCAACGGCTTCAGCGTGCTGACGGGTTCCGAGCTGTTCGTGGACGCGGCACTGGCGGCGGGGGCGGACGGGGCGGTACCGGGGCTCGCGAACGTCGACCCGGAGGGGTATGTGCGGCTGGACCGGCTGTGCAGGGTGGGCGACTGGGAGCGGGCCCGGGTGGAGCAGGAGCGGCTGTGTTCGCTGTTCGGGATGGTGAAGGTGGGGGATCCGGCGCGGATGGGCGGGAGTTCGGCGGCGCTGGGGGCGTTCAAGGCGGCGCTGTATCTGCGGGGGGTCATCGCGTGCCCGGTGACGGCCGAGCCCCAGGTTCCGTTGTCGGAGGGGGAGGTCGAGGGGGTGGGGAGGTTCCTGGCGGGGGCGGGCTTGCTGTAAGGGGCCGCCGGGAGGCTAGCCCTCGCGCACACTCCCCGGCGTGACCATCCCCGACTCGTACGCCACGATCACCAACTGCGCCCGGTCCCGCGCCCCCAGCTTCCCCATGATCCGGCTGACATGGGTCTTCGCGGTCAGCGGACTCAAGCCCAACGCCTCGGCGATCTCGGCGTTGTTGAGCCCCCGCCCGACCAGCACGAGCACCTCACGCTCCCGTTCCGACAAGCACTCCGGACCACTCGAGAGCGCCGGTGCCGACGCCGGTGTCTGGCTCAGCAGCCGGGCGATCAGGCGGGCCGTCGGGCCGGGGGACAACAGCGACTCCCCCGCCGTCACCGTACGGATCGCGTCCAGCAGCTCCGCCGGTCTGGTGTCCTTCACCAGGAACCCCGAGGCGCCCGCGCGCAACGCCTCGACGATGTACTCGTCGGTGTCGTACGTCGTCAGGACCAGCACCTTCACCCCGGCCAGTTCCTCGTCCGCCGCGATCAGCCGGGTCGCCTCGATGCCGTCGAGGTCGGGCATCCGGATGTCCATGACGACGAGGTCGGGCCGTGCGCGTCGCGCCAGGTCGACCGCCTCCCGGCCGGTCGCCGCCTCCCCCACCACCTCCATGTCCCGCGCCGACTCGACGAGCATCGCGAACGCGGCCCGTACGAGGGTCTGGTCGTCAGCGAGCAGCACGCGGATCGTCATCCCGTCCCTTCCCCCACAGCAGTCGTCAACGGCAGAACGGCCGTCACCTCGAAGCCGCCTCCCGACCGCGACCCCGCGTCGAGTGTGCCACCCACGCTGCGGGCCCTCTCACGCATGCCGATCAGCCCGAAACCGGGACTGCCGGCATCGGCCCCCGGCCCCGTCCCCTCGTCGGCGACCGACACCCGCAGGGCACCCTGCTCCTCGTACAACGAGACTCGGACGGCCGGGTCGGGCCCCGCGTGCCGGACCGCGTTCGTCAGCGCTTCCTGGACGATCCGGTACGCCGCGGCGCCGACGGCGGGCGGCGCCTGCCGTACCCGTACCGTCTGCTCCACCCGCGCGCCCGCCTGGCGGGCCGCCTCCACCAGGTCGGACAGGCCGTCGAGACCGGGCAGCGGGCCGCGGTTGTCGGCCTTGACGTCCTGTTCGCGCAGGACCTCCAGCGTCGTACGCAGCTCTCCGCGCGCCGAACGACAGGTCTCCGCGATGTCCTCCAACGCCTTGGCGACCGTCTCGCGGTCGAGGCGTTCCGGGTCCGTGGAGAGCACGTGCGCGGCCACCGACGTCTGCACGCCGATCAGGGTGATGCTGTGGGCGAGCAGGTCGTGCAGGTCCCGGGCGATCCGCAGACGCTCCTCCGCCACCCGGCGCCGGGCCTCCTCCTCGCGGGTGCGTTCGGCGCGTTCGGCGCGTTCCACGATGGCTCCGACATAGTTGCGGTGGACGCGGACCGCTTCACCGGTGATTGCGGTCGCCAGGATCCAGCCGGAGATGCGCAGCAGCTCTACGCCCCGTTCCGGATTGATCAGGAGGAGCATGATCACGCTCAGGCCGACCAGGCTCGGCACCACGATCAGGGTCCGGCGCCGCGGTCCGGCCACCGCGAGGGCGTAGATGGCGACCATCGTCACCGCGATCAGCCCGGAGTGGGCGTTGTCCAGGGAGTGGTAGGTGCCCTCGACGACGATCAGCGCGACGAGCGTGCCCATCGGATAGTGCCGCCGCCAGGCGAGCGTCAGCGCCGAGAGAGCGAACAGGATCCAGCCGACGACGTCCGGTGTGTGCGCGTTGTCGCCCTGCGCCACGAACGCCAGCGGCACCGACACCAGCCCGACCCCCACCGCGAACAGCCAGTCGCGCGGGGCGGGCCGGACGAGCCGCCTGCCGGGGCGGGCGAGTTGCTCCTTGGCGGTCACCACGTGCTCCATCCTCGCCGATCCGGTCCGGGGCCGGACCCCGTGGGCGTGAGCCCGGGGGTCCGGCCGGCTGTGCGCGTGCGGTTCAGCGCATCCCCGCGGGCTCCGCGACCGGCTCGGGCGACTCGCTGTCCACCGTCGGTTGCTTCGACAGCGCGCCCGGCCACCACACCTTGCGCCGCAGCGCCACGCTCGCGCTGGTGACCAGGTATGTGCGGACCAGGAAGGTGTCCAGCAGCACGCCGACCGCGATGACGAAGCCCAGCTCCACCAGCTGCAGCATCGGCATGCTGGTCAGCACCGCGAACGTCGCCGCCAGGACCAGGCCGGCCGAGGCGATGACCCCGCCCGTCGTGCGCAGCGCGATCAGCGCGGCCTGCGCCGGTTCGGTGCCCTTCAGGGACTCCTCGCGCATGCGGTGCATCAGGAAGATGCCGTAGTCGACGCCCAGGGCGACCAGGAACACGAAGGACAGCAGGCCGAGCCCCGGGTCGGTGCCCTCGAAGCCGAAGACCGGGCCGAAGACCAGTCCGCCGATGCCGAGCGCCGCGCCCCACACCGCGACCACGGCCGCCACCAGGATCAGCGGCGCGACGACGGACCGCAGCAGGGCGATCAGGATCAGCAGCACGGAGGCGAGGACGAGCGGTACGACGACCATGCGGTCCCGGGCGTTGGTGTCCTTCATGTCGAGCTGTTGGGCACTGGGGCCGCCGACGTAGGAGCCGTCGAGGCGCTCGCGCAGCTCCTTGATGGTGGCGGTCTCTCCCGCCGACTGGGGCGCGGAGCCGGCGATGACGGAGAGCTCCGTCCAGCCGTCGCCGCTGCGGCCGCGGGTCGCGCTGTCCACGCCCGGGGTGTCCCGGGCCTCGGCCAGGGCGGCGTCGGCACGGTCGGTGGGGGCGATGACGGAGATCGGCTGGGTGCCGCGCTCCGGATAGGCCTTCCCCAGGGTCTCCATGGCGGCGACCGCCTCGGGCTTGCTGGTGAAGGAGTCCTCCTGCTTGAGGCTGCCGGGGAGGTTCAGCGCCCCGAGCGCCAGCGCGCCGAGCAGCACCGCGCCGCCCGCGAGGACCGTCAGCGGCCGGCGTCCGGCGGAGCTGCCCATCGCGGCGAACAGCGACCGGCGGGCCTTGGGCGTGCTGCCGTAGCGCGGCACCAGCGGCCAGAAGACGCGGCGGCCGAGCAGGACGAGGATCGCGGGCAGCAGGGTCATCATGGCGGCCAGCGCGCACAGGATGCCGACCGTGCCCAGCGGGCCCATGCCGCGGCTGGAGTTGAGATCGGCGGCCAGGAGGCAGAACAGGCCCGCGGCGACCGTCCCGGAGGAGGCGAGCACCGCCGGTCCGCAGCCCTTCAGCGCGGCGGCCATCGCGTCGTAGGGCCGCTCGACGCGCCGCAGCTCCTCGCGGTACCGGGAGACGAGCAGCAGGGCGTAGTCGGTGCCCGCGCCGAACACGAGGATCGTCATGATGCCGGAGCTCTGGCCGGAGACCGACGTCCCGAACCCCTGGTTCAGTCCGTAGGCGACCCCCATGGACAGGTAGTCGGCGATGCCCGCGACGGCGAGCGGCACCAGCCACAGGAACGGGCTGCGGTAGATGAGGATCAGCAGGAGCGCCACGACGGCGGCGGTGGTGTAGAGCAGGGGTCCGTCGAGCGAGTTGTAGACCTCGCCGGCGTCCGTCGCGAGCGCGCCTTCCCCTCCGACGTCGACGCTCAGGCCGTGCTCGCCCTGGGCGATGTCCCGTACGTCGCCCACGAGTCGGTCGCGCTTCTCCTCGTCCGCGCCCGGCTCGGTGCTGGCCACCGGGTACATCAGGGTGGTGCCGTCCTTGGACGGGACGCCCTCCGGCCGCGCGGTGAGCGGGTGCGCGTCCGCGATCTGGCCGATCTGGTCGGCGGCCGTCGCCCGGTCCGCCGCGGTGAGTCCGCCGTCGCGGTGGTAGACGACGACCATCTGGGTCGCCTCGCCGCCCGGCAGCCGGTCCTGGATCTTGGCGACCTGGGTGGAGTCGGCGCTCGCCGGCAGATAGTCGACGGCCCGGTCGCGCTGCACGTCCGCGAGCTTCGACGCGAACGGCGAGGTGAGCGCCAGCACGGCGATCCACAGCCCCAGCACGAGCCAGGGCACGGCACGGCGTGCCCGGATGGTTGTCGTTGCGGCCCCCATGAGTCGGGCCTCCCCTCGGTCGGGTGTCTGGTTCGGTTCCAGACTCCCGGCGGCCGGGGGCCGATTCGTCGGGCGGCAGGGCGAGTTGGGGGGTACTGCGGAGGGCGTCCTTCAGGTGCCGTTACTCCCTGGGGAGTAACGGCGGTGGTACGACGGCGGCGGCACCGCCCGCCTGCTACGACGGCGTGCGCGCCGCCACCAGCAGCCGCGTCACGTCGTCCGCGCAGATGGTGAGCGCGGCACCGACCGTCGCGAGGGCGTCCCGCTCCGCGGGGGTGTAGGGCCCGTCGGCGAGGGCGATCCGTGCGCCCTGGAGGAGGATCGACTCGCGGCCGGCGGGGGCGAGGTGCGGGGCCAGCGGGTCCAGCGCCTCGTGGAGCTCTATGGCCAGCCCTGCCCCGCAGGGCTCGCCGAAGACCCGTCCGGTGTCCGCGGCCAGCGCCTCGACCAGTGCCCCGAGCTGGTCCTCCGTGCAGTCGTCGAAGCCGGCGGCACGGACCGCGCAGGCGGCGGCTTCCAGCGCCGCACGGGAGCAGGTGCCGCCCGCGGCGAGCACCGCGAGGGCGACGGTGTGGACGGCGTCGCGGAGCATCGCGGAGAAGCGGGTGGTGGTCGGGTGGTCGAGGACGTCGGTGCCGAAGTGGCGCTTGCAGGCGGCGCACTCCACGACCGGTCCGGTCTCGCCGCGTGGCAGCACGGGCATGCCGAGGAGGGTGAAGCGGCGTCTGCCGGTCAGCCGCTGGTAGTTGCGGTCGCCGCCGCAGCCGGGGCAGAAGAACTCCCCGTCGCCCACGGGCGTCCACGCGGTGCGGGTGCCCAGCAGGCGCGCAGCCCTGACGGCCTGGCCGTTTCGTCCCCGTCCTGGCAGCACGTCGCACCTCCGCGTAACGGCACGGCAACATCGCCGTGCTGGCGTGATGTTAGCCACATCACGCACCCGGAGTCAGTACCCCCGACGAGACCTCTCCGTGACCTGCACAGGTCGATGGCCGGAAACAGACAGGCCCCGCCCGCTGTATGACAGCGGGCGGGGCCTGCGAACGCCGGTGCGGGAGACGCCTTCAGGGGCGCGGGGAACCGCGCGACCAGCCACGACGGCGCCGCAGCGGCAACACGCCCCCGAGCGGCACCCCCTAGCGCGCCGCTCGGTTGACCGCCGAGACGACCGCCTTCAGCGACGCACGTGTCGTGTTCGCATCGATGCCGATCCCCCACAGAACCTTGCCGTCGATCGCGCATTCGATGTAGGAGGCGGCCTGCGCGGAGGCACCCTCGCTCATCGTGTGCTCCTGGTAGTCCAGCAGCCGTACGTCGATGCCGATGGACTGCAGGGCGTCGAAGAAGGCCGAGATCGGACCGTTGCCGGAGCCGGTCAGGACGGTGTCCTGGCCGTCGACCGTGGCCTCCACCTTCAGCGTGTCCACGCCGTCGGTGTCGGTCGTCGACTGGTTGTTCTTGACCTGGACGCGGCCCCACGGGTTCTCGGGGTTCGGCAGGTACTCGTCCCGGAAGGTCGCCCAGATGTCGCCGCCGGTGACCTCGCCGCCCTCGGCGTCCGTCTTGGCCTGGATCAGCTTGGAGAACTCGATCTGCATCCGGCGCGGCAGGTCCAGCTTGTGGTCGTTCTTCAGGACGTACGCGATGCCGCCCTTGCCGGACTGCGAGTTGACCCGGATGACCGCCTCGTAGGAACGGCCGACGTCCTTCGGGTCGATCGGCAGGTAAGGGACCGCCCACTCGATGTCGTCGACGGTGACGCCCTTCGCGGCCGCGTCGGCCTCCATGGCGTCGAAGCCCTTCTTGATGGCGTCCTGGTGGGAGCCGGAGAAGGACGTGTAGACCAGGTCGCCCACGTACGGGTGGCGCGGGTGGACCTCCATCTGGTTGCAGTACTCCCACGTACGACGGATCTCGTCGATGTCGGAGAAGTCGATCTGCGGGTCGACGCCCTGGGAGAACAGGTTCATGCCCAGGGTGACCAGGTCGACGTTGCCGGTGCGCTCGCCCTGGCCGAACAGACAGCCCTCGACGCGGTCGGCGCCGGCCATCAGCGCCAGCTCGGCGGCGGCGACGGCGGTGCCGCGGTCGTTGTGCGGGTGGACGGAGATGACGACGTGCTCGCGGCGGGAGATGTTGCGGCTCATCCACTCGAAGCGGTCCGCGTGCGTGGACGGCGTCGAACGCTCCACCGTGGCGGGCAGGTTGAGGATGATCTCGCGGCCCGGACCCGGCTGGTAGACGTCCATCACCGCCTCGCAGACCTCCAGCGCGAAGTCCAGCTCGGTGTCGGTGAAGATCTCCGGGCTGTACTGGTAGCCGAACTCGGTCTCGGGGCCCAGCAGCTTCTCGGCGTACTCCATCACCAGGCGGGTGCCGTCGACGGCGATCTGCTTGATGTCGTCCTTGGAGCCGCGGAAGACCACACGGCGGAAGACGGGAGCGGTGGCGTTGTAGAGGTGGACGGTCGCCCGCTTGGCGCCCTTCAGCGACTCGACGGTCCGCTCGATCAGGTCCTCGCGGGCCTGGGTCAGTACGGAGATGGTGACGTCGTCGGGGATCGCGCCCGGCTCCTCGACGATGGAGCGCACGAAGTCGAAGTCGGTCTGCCCCGAGGCCGGGAAGCCGACCTCGATCTCCTTGTAGCCCATCTTGACCAGCTGGTCGAACATCCGGCGCTTGCGCTCGGGCGACATCGGGTCGATCAGGGCCTGGTTGCCGTCGCGCAGGTCCGTGGAGAGCCAGCGGGGGGCGACGGTGATCCGGTTGTTCGGCCAGGTGCGGTCCGCGATGTCGACCTGGTCGTACTGGCCGTACTTGTGGATCGGCATGGCACTGGGCTGCTGGCGGTTCGCCATGATGCGGGGGCTCCTCAGGATGTCCGGAAGGACGGCCGACGACGCAACGCCAAGCTCCGCGGGGAGGGAGTCGACCTGGACTACAGGCCCTCGCCGCGGCAGCTAAGAAGAAGCAGCCCGAAACGCATGATGCGAAGCATGTTATCCGAGCCGCTGTCCGTGCGGGGCGCTGTATCAGTATGCGGGACCGGGGGGATCAACAGGACAAAACGTGCGCCATACCACTCGGGGGCGGCGACCCGGGCTCCTTATCCGCACATTTCACCAATCATGGTTGCGGGTAGTGACAGCGGCATAACACAGTGCAATGGTGCCGGGCATGACGACCCACGGGGGCTCTGAGCCCGTCTTCTGCACCGTCGTACCACCGCATGTCCTCGACAAGCTCGCCCAGGCCGAGGACCCCGCGCTCGCCGATCCCGCCCGCAGGACCCTGGAACGCGACGCCTTCGAGCGCACCCACCGCCGGCTGACCACGGTCGTCGGCGCCCCCTCCATCGCCGCGCCGCCCGGCGCGGAGCCCGGCAAGCCGCAGCGCACCCTCTACGACGCCCGGCACCGCACCGACCTGCCCGGCAAGAAGGTCCGCACCGAGGGCTCGGAACCCGGCAAGGACGCCACGGTCAACCGCGCCTACGCCGGTCTCGGAGCCACCTTCGAGCTGTTCCTGGCGGCCTACCGACGCGACTCCATCGACGCGGGCGGCCTCCCGCTGGACGCCACCGTCCACTACGACGAGAACTACAACAACGCCTTCTGGAACGGCGAGCAGATGGTGTTCGGCGACGGCGACGGCGAGATCTTCCTCGACTTCACCATCCCGATCGACGTCATCGGCCACGAACTCACCCACGGCGTCACGCAGTACACGGCCAACCTCACCTACTTCGGCCAGCCCGGCGCCCTCAACGAGTCGATGTCCGACGTCTTCGGCTCCCTCATCAAGCAGCACACCCTCGGCCAGACCGCCGCCGAGGCCGACTGGCTCATCGGCGCGGGCCTGCTCGCCCCGCGCGTCACCGGCTCCGCCCTGCGTTCCATGAAGGCCCCGGGCACGGCGTACGACGACGACGTCCTCGGCAAGGACCCGCAGCCCGCGACCATGGACGACTTCGTCCGCACCGGCCGCGACAACGGCGGCGTCCACATCAACTCCGGCATCCCCAACCACGCGTTCTACCTCGCCGCCACCACTCTCGGCGGCCACGCCTGGGAACGGGCCGGACAGATCTGGTACGACGTCCTGACCGGCGGCCGGCTGAAGAAGGACGCCCTCTTCACGGACTTCGCCGCCCTGACGGTCGAGGCGGCGAAGGACCGCTACAAGGACGGCGAGGAGCTCCAGGCCGTACTGAAGGCGTGGGAGCAGGTCGGGGTGCGCACGGCGTAGTTCCGTACTAGACACGGTGCCATGCGTATTCGAGTGAGACGTACCGGTGGATTCGCGGGCATCGAGCGTCATGCCGAGGTGGACACCTCGGGCCGGCCCGACGCCCACGAGTGGCACACCCTGGCCGAGAAGGCGCTCGCCTCCGGCCGGGGCACGCCGCCCATCGGGGTGCCCGACGGTTTCGCCTACGAGATCACCGTGGACGGCACAACGGTGTACGCCGCCGACCCACGGCTGACCGAGGAGCAGCGCAGGCTGATCTCACGGGTGCTGAAGGAAGGGGCCTGACGGGAGGCGCGTAACCCCTTCTTCACGCCTGCCCGTTGACTTCCGTTACCAGCGGTACGGATGATCCGGCGCATGGCGAATCAAGAGCACCCGATACCCCAGTTCCCGGCCGGCTTCCTGTGGGGCGTCTCGACCTCGGCCCACCAGATCGAGGGCGCGGCGGAGCTGCGCGAGGCCTCCGTGTGGGACGCCTTCACGGCCGAGCCGGGGCGGGTGAAGGACGGCTCGACGGCGGCGGTGGCCGTCGACCACTACCACCGCTACCGCGAGGACGTGGCGCTCCTGGCCGGCCTGGGCGTGGACGCGTACCGCTTCTCCGTCTCCTGGCCGCGGGTGCGCGCCGAGGGCGGCCTGGACTTCTACGACCGGCTGGTCGACGAACTGTGCGCGGCGGGCGTACGGCCGGTGCCGACCCTCTTCCACTGGGACCTGCCGGTGACCTTCCAGGAGGGGGGCGGCTGGCTGGAGCGGGACACCGCGGCGCGGTACGCGGAGTACGTCTCGGTCGTCGCCGAGCGGCTCGGTGACCGTGTCAAGAAGTGGATCACGATCAACGAGCCCGCCGAACACACCCTGTTCGGGCACGCGTTGGGTGCCCACGCACCCGGCAAGCAGCTGATGTTCGACGCGCTGCCGGTCGCCCACCATCTGCTGCTGGCCCACGGACTGGGCGTCCAGGCCCTGCGCGCGGCCGGCGCCACCGACATCGGCATCGCCAACTCGCACGGGCCGACGTGGCCGGCGTCCCAGGAGGCCGCCGACGTGGAGGCGGCGGACTTCTACGACGTCCTGCTGAACCGGCTGTTCGCGGACCCGGTCCTGCTGGGCGAGTACCCCGCGGGGCTGGGCGAGTTGATGCCGGGTGACGTGGCGGCCGACCTGAAGGTCATCGGGGAGCCGCTGGACTTCTACGGCGTCAACTTCTACGCGCCGACCAGGGTGGGTGCCCCGCAGGGCGCGGACATCGAGTTCGGGGGCCTGACGATCCCGGCCGAACTCCCCTTCTCCGTGCGGGAGATCGAGGACGTCCCGGTGACCGACTTCGGCTGGCCGGTGGTGCCCGAGGCGCTGACGGAACTCCTCACCGGCTTCCGCGAGCGCTACGGCGACCGCCTCCCGCCCGTCGTCATCACCGAGAACGGCTGCTCGTACGAGGGGATCCACGACCGGGCCAGGATCGACTACCTGGACGGTCATCTCCGCGCACTGCACCGGGCGGTCGAGGCGGGTGTGGACGTACGCGGCTACTTCGTGTGGTCGTTGATGGACAACTTCGAGTGGGCCGAGGGCTACGCCCAGCAGTTCGGGCTCGTGCACGTGAACCTCGACACCCAGGAGCGGACACCCAAGGACTCGTACGGCTGGTACCAGGAGCTGCTCCGGGCCCAGAGGTGACCACGGCCCTCACCGAGCCGGTCGACCGGGTCGGCCGGGGCTGGACGACGGCGCTGTCGCTGGCCAACGTGGCGATCTGGGTGGGCTGGTACGGCCCGCTGCAGATCCTGCTGGCCCGGCAGGCGGAGGACTTCGCGCCCGGCGCCGGGATGTCGAAGGAGACGCTGCTGGGGTGGGTGACCGGCGTGGGCGCGGTGGTGTCGCTGGCCGCCAACCCGTTCTTCGGCGCGCTGTCGGACCGCACCACGGCCCGTCGGGGCCGCCGTACGCCGTGGATCGTGGCCGGTGCGGCGGGCGGCGCGCTGTCGCTGCTGCTGCTCGCGGGGGCTGGCGGGCTGTGGCTGATGATGCTCGGCTGGTGCCTGGTCCAGCTGACCCTCAACGCGGCCTTCGCGGCGGTGACCGCGGCGGTGCCGGACCGGGTGCCGCGGTTGCAGCGGGGTGCGGTGGGCGGCTGGCTGGGGGCGGCGCAGATCCTCGGGGCGGTCGCCGGTACGGGACTGGCGACGGCGGCGGGCGGGATCGCCGCGGGGTACGCGGCCTGTGCGGCCTTCACGCTGGCGGGCGTACTGCCGTACGTGCTCCGGTACGAGGATCTGCGGCTGCCGGTGACGGACCGCCCGGCGTGGTCCGCGAAGAGCTTCCTCCGCGGGTTCTGGCTGAGCCCGCGCCGCTACCCGGACTTCGGCTGGGCCTGGCTGACCCGCTTCCTGATCAACCTCAGCAACGCGCTGGTGATCCTCTACCTCCTCTACTACCTGCGGGACCGGCTGCACCACGACGACCCCGAGCAGGGCGTACTGATCCTGACCACGGTGAACAGCGTGACGCTGCTGGCCACGGTCGTGGTGGGCGGCGTCCGGTCGGACCGGTCGGGCCGTCGCAAGCCGTACGTGCGGTGGTCGGGGGTGCTGATGGCGGCGGCCACGGCGCTGCTGTCCGTGTGGCAGACCTGGCCGAGCGCGATCGTCGTGGCGGCGCTGCTGGGTGTGGGCCTCGGGGTGTTCATGTCGGTCGACTTCGCGCTGATGACGGACGTCCTGCCGAAGGCGGGGGACCGCGGCAAGGACCTCGGCGTCATCAACGTGGCCAACTCCCTGCCCCAGGTCGCGGCCCCCGCCCTCGCCGCACCGATCGTGACGTACCTGGGCGGATACCGGGTGCTGTATCTGGTGGCGGCGGTGGTCGGGTTGGCGGGGGCGGTGCTGGTGGGGCGGATCAAGGGCGTGGATTGACCCGTTCGGGAGCCTGTCGGGCGCCGCGCCCCTCCACAGGGCGCCCGGCAGGCCGGCGACCTCGGCTACAGGGCGCCCGCGTCCCTCGCCGCGTAGACCGACGGATAGAGCGGTCGGTAGCCCAGCTCGCGGCGGATGCGGTCGGTGGAGGTCAGCTGGAAGAACGGGTCCGGGTCGGTGCGCTCGTACAGTTCGGCCGGTACCTCGACGCCGTTGAGCTGGTGCAGCTCGACCGCCGTGACGGGGGCGTCGTCGCCGATGTTGTAGATCCGGCCGGCGATTCCCGGTGCGTGCAGGATGCGCAGCAGCGCCTGAGCGACGTCCGCGTGGTGGCCCATGTGCAACCGCTGGGTCGCCGCCCAGTCGCCGGCCCACATCAGGGACTGGGCGAGGTGCGGGTCGCCCTCCCCGTAGACGAAGGGCA
Organism: Streptomyces sp. NPDC087859; assembly: GCF_044742595.1. Lineage (NCBI taxonomy): Bacteria > Bacillati > Actinomycetota > Actinomycetes > Kitasatosporales > Streptomycetaceae > Streptomyces > Streptomyces sp. NPDC087859. Next base: position 498,124 of record NZ_JBIUUU010000003.1, read on the forward strand.
GCCGGCCGATGCGGACGTCCAGGCCCTCCATCGCGAGCAGCTCCCGCTCGGCCTGTGCCTTGGACTCGGGATAGGCGCCCCACATCGTCCCGCCCGGCCGGCTCTCGTCGTCCTCGGTCAGCGGCCGACCCCGCCCGCGCCCGTACACGAGGCCCGTGCTGACCTGCACGAAGCGCCCCACCCCGGCGGCGAGCGCGGCACACCCCAACTCGACTGCCGCGTCCCGGTTGACGGCCCAGGCCTCCTCGTCGGGGACCCCGCGGAAGGACGCCGCGATGTTGATCACCGCGTCCACCCCGGCGACCGCCTTGCCGAGCGTCTCGGGGTCCCGCAGGTCCCCCACGACGACCTGGGCACCCCGTTCCGCGAAGGGTTCGCCGCGCGAGGCGTCCCGTACGAGAACCCGTACGTCCTCCCCCGGCCGACTCTGCGCCAACAGCCGCGGCACGAAACGCCGGCCGACCTGACCTGTCGTAACCGTCACCAACGTCAGCATGTTCTGCTCCTCTCGTCCCCACCACCTTGGGACGGTGGCGCGGGCGCCGGGAGAGACCCGTCGATCAGGGGACCGGCAGTCCCTGGATAACCCGGACGGGTTGCCGCAGGCTGGAGAGGTGAACCGACCCGAACTCGCCGACTTCCTGCGTCGCGGCCGTGCCCGTCTGGACCCGTCCGACGTGGGCCTCACGGCCGGCGCCCGCCGCCGCACGCCGGGGCTGCGCCGCGAGGAGGTGGCGTCGCTGGCCGGCATGTCCGTGGACTACTACACCCGCCTGGAGCAGGCCCGGGGCCCGCGTCCGTCCCGCCAGATGCTGACGGCGCTGGCCCGCGCGCTGCGCCTCACCGACGTGGAACACGACCACCTGTTCCACCTGGCCGGCGAGGAACCGGCACGCCGCGAGACGGCGTCGGCACATGTCCGTCCCGGCCTGCTGCTGATCCTGGACCGGCTGCACGACACACCGGCGCAGGTGGTGAACGACTGTGGCGAGGTACTGGCCCAGAACGCGATGGCCAGGGCGCTGGTCGGCGACGTGATGTCCCGCCCTCGGCGTGAGCGCAACCTGAGCCGCTGCTTCTTCCTCGACCCGACGGCTCGCACGCTCTTCCCCCCGGAGGACCACGCCCACCACGCCCGCGTCCAGGTGGCGAACCTGCGCGCGGTGGCGGCCGCCCGTCCCGACGACCCGGAACCGGCCGCGCTGGTCGCCGAACTGCGTTCCTCGAGCGGTGAGTTCGCCCGCCTCTGGGACGAACACGAGGTGTCCCTGCGACACCGCGCCACGAAGCGCTTCCTGCACCCGCTGGTCGGCCTCCTGGAACTCGACTGCGAGGTCATGCTCAGCCACGAACACCACCACCTGCTCGTCGTCCACACCGCCCGCCCGGGCACGGAGGCATACGAACGCCTCCAGCTGCTGCGGGTGGTGGGTCTGCAGAACATGACCCCGAACGGCGTCCCGCACGGGGGCTGACCAGGAGAAGAGCTCAGAAGCCCAGCTTGCGCAGCTGGCGAGGGTCGCGTTGCCAGTCCTTCGCGACCTTCACGTGGAGGTCGAGGAAGACCGGTGTACCGAGCAGCGCCTCGATCTGCTTACGGGACTTGATGCCGACTTCCTTGAGGCGCTTGCCCTTGGGGCCGATGATGATGCCCTTCTGGCTGGGCCGCTCGATGTAGACGAAGGCGTGGATGTCGAGGAGGGGCTTGTCGGCGGGGCGGTCCTCGCGGGGCAGCATCTCCTCCACCACGACCGCGATGGAGTGCGGAAGCTCGTCCCGGACTCCCTCGAGCGCCGCCTCGCGGATCAGCTCCGCGATCATGACCTGCTCGGGCTCGTCCGTGAGGTCACCCTCGGGGTACAGCGCGGGCCCCTCGGGAAGCAGCGGCACGATGAGGTCGGCCAGCAGATCCACCTGCTGGTCCGCGACCGCCGAGACCGGAACGATCTCGGCCCACTCGAACCCGAGCTCCTTGCCGAGCTGGTCGATGGCGATGAGCTGCTCGGCCAGCGTCTTGGAGTCCACCAGGTCCGTCTTGGTGACGATCGCGATCTTCGGCGTCTTCTTGATCGACGCCAGCTCCTTGGCGATGAAGCGGTCACCGGGACCGAGCTTCTCGTTCGCGGGAAGGCAGAACCCGATCACATCGACCTCGGCCCACGTCGTCCGCACGATGTCGTTCAACCGCTGGCCCAGCAGCGTGCGCGGCTTGTGCAGCCCAGGCGTGTCCACGAGGATCAGCTGCGCGTCCGGCCGGTGCACGATCCCCCGTACCGTGTGCCGCGTGGTCTGCGGCTGGTCAGCGGTGATCGCCACCTTCTGGCCGACCAGAGCGTTCGTGAGGGTGGACTTGCCCGCGTTGGGGCGGCCCACGAAGCAGGCGAAGCCCGCACGGTGGCCGGACTCGGCGGACTGCTCGGATGACTGGCTGCGAACGCTCATGGCGCCCATTGTCCCTGATCCCCGGAGCCCCGCCGCACAACCGACCGCACCCACCCCCGACGGTGAGGTCCCGGTAACCCGTACGCAACGAAACGTGACGGAAACACATCGGTACACATCCGGTAACGCACGCCGGTGACCCTCTGACGAGCCCCCACCTCGATGGAGACCCCGTGACTCTCGCCGCCCCCCTTGCCGCCGGGCGTATCGACACCGGCGACACCGCCTGGCTGCTCGCCGCCACCGCCCTCGTCCTGCTGATGACCCCGGGCCTCGCCCTGTTCTACGGCGGCATGGTCCGCACGAAGAGCGTCCTCAACATGCTGATGATGAGCTTCGTGTCGATCGCGCTGGTGACCGTCGTATGGCTGGCCGCGGGCTACTCCCTCGCCTTCGGCGACGACATCGGCGGCGGACTCCTCGGCGGCCTCGACCACGCCGGCATGTCAGGCCTCGGCCCCGACAGCGTCCAGGGCACCGTCCCCACCCTGCTCTTCGCCACTTTCCAGCTGACCTTCGCGATCATCACCGCCGCGCTGATCAGCGGCGCGATCGCGGACCGCGCGAAGTTCGGCGCGTGGCTGGTCTTCGTCCCGGTCTGGGCGCTGCTCGTATACGTTCCCGTCGCCCACTGGGTCTGGGGCCCGGGCGGCTGGATCCTCGACAGGCTCGGCGCCCTCGACTTCGCGGGCGGTCTCCCCGTCGAGATCACCTCCGGTGCCTCCGGTCTGGCCCTGTGCCTGGTCCTGGGCCCGCGTCTCGGCTTCAAGAAGGACGCGATGCGTCCGCACAACCTGCCCATGGTCATGCTGGGCGCGGGTCTCCTCTGGTTCGGCTGGTTCGGCTTCAACGCCGGCTCGGCGCTGGGCGCCAACGGACTGGCCGCGGCCGCCTTCCTCAACACGCTCGCGGCGGGCTGCACGGGCCTGCTGGGCTGGCTGTTCGTGGAGCAGAAGCGCGACGGCCACCCCACCACCCTGGGCTCGGCCTCCGGCGCGGTCGCCGGTCTCGTCGCGATCACCCCGTCCTGCGGCTCGGTCTCCCTGCTCGGCGCGCTGGTCATCGGCCTGGCGGCCGGTGTCGTCTGCTCGTACGCCGTGGGCTGGAAGTTCAGGCTGAACTACGACGACTCCCTCGACGTCGTCGGCGTCCACCTGGTCGGCGGCGTCATCGGCACCCTTCTCATCGGCGTCTTCGCCGTCGAGTCGATGACCGGCGGCACCGAGGGCCTCCTCTACGGCGGCGGCCTCGCCCAGCTCGGCAAGCAGCTGGTGGCCGTGGTCGCCGTGGGGACGTACGCCTTCGTGGTGACGTACGGCATCGCCAAGCTGATCGACAGGACGCTGGGCCTGCGGGCGGGCGAGGAGCAGGAGCACACCGGTCTCGACCTTACGGTGCACGCCGAGACGGCATACGATCACGGCGTCCTGGGCCATGGTGCCCCGGTCAGCGCCTCCGTCGTTCCCTCCGCTCAGAAGGTCAAGCCCCAGGCATGAAGCTCATCACCGCGATCGTCAAGCCGTACCGCCTCGACGAGGTCAAGACGGCGCTCCAGGAGCTCGGCGTGCACGGGCTGACCGTGACCGAGGCCAGTGGTTACGGCCGTCAGCGCGGCCACACCGAGGTGTACCGCGGCGCCGAGTACCAGGTCGACCTGGTGCCCAAGGTCCGTATCGAGGTCGTCGTCGACGACGCCGACTCCGAGGCCGTGATCGACGCGATCGTGAAGGCCGCGCACACCGGCAAGATCGGCGACGGCAAGGTGTGGGCCCTGCCGGTCGACACCGTCGTACGGGTGCGGACGGGCGAGCGCGGCCCGGACGCGCTCTGAGCCAGGGCGTCGTGGAAGGCGAGTGGTACGTCCTCGTCGAGACCGATTACGGCGTCACCGATCACGCGTGGACCCTGAAGGAGAAGATCCACGTGGGCGGGCACGAGCAGGCTGTGGCCCATGCGCGGGAGGTCTGCCTGTCCTACCGGCACCGCGAAGGGTACGGCCGCAACGTGTTCCGGCTCTCGGAGACGAGCTGGATGGTGGACGTCACCTTCTCCACCTGGAGCACGGACCCGGAGGGGCCCCGGGCCCTCTCGATCGAGCACTTCCGGGTCACCGTCGCGGAGCTGGTGACGACACGCGAACCGGTTCCCGCCGAACCGCCCGATCCCCCGCAGAAGGGCCGCCTGCGCCGCGCCCTCGGCGGCGGCTAGTCCCGGTCCGTGCCCGTCGCGCCCTGACCAGCAGGACGACGCCCACGGCCACGACCACCAGCAGCACCACCGCCACCAGCCACGGCAGCGCGAAGAAGGAGGCACCCGCCGACTCGCGGGTGTCCTTGGCGCTCGCCGTCAGTGTCACGTCACCCCAGTCCAGCTGCGGCGCGCCCTTCCACGGCTCGCTCAGCCGTACCCGCTGGCCGGGCAGCAGCTCGGAGGGGATCCTCGTCAGGTCGCGGGCGAGCAGCGTACGGCCGAAAAGGCCCGTCGCCCGCAGCTCCACCTTCGGGTTCAGGGTGAGATTGCCGGTGTTGTGGAGGGTGTACGAGACCGTCGCCGCGCTGTCGCCGAAGCCGGGCACGAGCGGCTGGTGGTGGGTGACGCGGACGTCCTCGACGGAGATCGCGGGCAGGGTGGGCCCGCCGACCCGGAGGTAGAGGCGGGCGGCGACGGCCCGCTGCACACCGAGCGCGACGGAACCCTCCCCGCGGTCGACGCGCTCGTCGAGTGCCACGATCGCGCCGGGATGGTCGCCGGGTTCGGCGCCGTCGGGCACCTTCAGCGTGAAGGGGACGGTGACCTTGCCGTGCCCCGGGACCTTGATCCGGGACTTCGCGGGCTTCGCCCACACACCCACGCCGCGCATCTTCTCTTTCATGGTGCGTACGGCGAACCCGCCGTCGCGCGCGGTGTTGTAGGCGTCGGCGGAGTACAGCCGGAACGTCATGGGCTCGGCCGTCTTGTTGACGACGACCACCTTGTCCTCGATGGTCTGCCCGGGATCGGCGGAGAGGTAGAAGTACGGCCGCTCGGCCACCGACCCGGACACGGGGTAGACGGACCAGCTCCCATTGTCGGCGGCGTGCGAGGGCGTGGCGAGGGCGGTGAGCAGCAGGCTCAGGAGCAGGACGTACAGCTTGCGCATGGGTGCGGACCCCCACGGGACGAGGTGGACGGGCGGGTGCGGACGCCCGTACGGTCAGCTGAGCGTGAGGGTGAGAACGCCGGAGTACGAGCCCGGAGGCGTGAACGCCGGTACGTTCAGGGAGAGTTCGGCGTTGGCGGTGAACTCGCCGCCGGTCGCGGTGTCGGCGGGCGCCGACGCGAGGGTCGCTCCGGACGAGCCGACCTTGCCCGCCGAACCAGCCTGGCAGGTGCTGGGGCTGCCCGCCTTGGTGTCGCAGGCGGGGGTCCAGTTCAGCTGGTCGGCACCGATGGTGACACCGGGGCCGGTGAAGGCGGTGACCTTGCCGGTCAGGGACCAGCCCGCGGTACCGCCGCGGAAGTCCTTGACGGTCACGGCGTTGAGGGCACCGGTGGAGGCGCCGCCCGCGCCGTACTCGACCGCCGACAGCGAGACGGTGTCCCCGGCCTGGGTCATGGACAGGACTCCGCCGCGCACCGTGGTGGTGAGTTTCTGGGCGTTGTCCGGGACGGGTGTGTCGTCGATGACGGTGTAGGCGACCGGTCCGGCGCCCAGGGCGGAGTCCCAGCTGCTCCCTTCGTAGGCCACGATGCCGGTCGTGGTCTTGTCGTTGACGACCAGCGAGCCGCTGATGGCACCGCTCGCGTCCGCCGTCACGGTCGCCGTGTCCCCGGTCTGGCTGGAACCGGCGCGTCCGGCGAGGGTGACGGTGGCGCCCGGGGTGAAGTGGCTGCCGGTGACGGTGACACCGGCACCGGGGTTGCCGGAGCTCGAACCGAGCGCGATGGCCCGGGTGTTGGGTCCGGGGGCATCGCTCGCGGTGAGGGTCACGGAGCCCGGGGCGGGCGGGGTGATGACGGTGCAGGGGGTGTCCAGCTCCAGCAGATAGCTGGTGTGGATGTTGTAGTCACCGGGCGAGAGCGTGATGGTGCCCGTGGCGGTGACCGTGAAGCTGCCGGTCATGCTGAACGACGGGAACGCGGCGTTGCCCGGTACCGGATTGTTCTTCTTCGGTCCGGCGACCGTCACGTTCCCGCTCTGCGCCCCGCTCAGGACGGCCTTGCCGGACGGCGTCATGATGTCGGCCGGCAGGTCGATGGCGGTGGGGTTGCTCGCGGCGGGCTTGACCACCGTGTACGTCACGTCGACGGTGTCGCCGACGTAGGGGGTGGTGTCGCTCACCGTGATGATCGCGGTGGTGGTGCCCTCGATCGGCGGGAGTCCCGAGATGGCGGGCGGGACGCAGCGGGTGGCGAAGTCGACGTTGTCGGCGGCCTGGGCCGGACCGGCCAGCGCGCCGCCCGTGGTGACCGCGAGGGCGGTGGCGCCGAGCAGCGCGGCGAGACGGCGTCTTCGACTTCTGGGTCTGGGCGCTTGGGATCTCATGTCTGGTTGCCCCCTCTGAGGGATGCGGGCGCGGCGGCTCTTCTGCGCCGACAGGGGGCATTGATGTGTGGATCGCGTGAGAAGTCAATGGATATGAGCCGGTGAACTGATGGAGCGTCAGTTCACCGTGTCGCGAGGTGAACTGACGCTCCACACAAGCAGGTTGGGCCGGTTCGGTTGCAGATTCTCAGTCGAACACGAACGGTCCGGGCGACTGGGGCCCGGTCGCCGTGCAGGTGACGGTGATCCCGAGGACGACGATCTGCAGCGAACCGCCGTACGCCTCCAGACTGTCGCCCGAGGCCACAGTGCCATTGAGCGGACCGACGGTGACGGCATCACCGGCGGCGAGCGCGGGGTTCTCCGTGCCGCTGAAGGTGGCGGTGCCGCCACTCGCGTTCACCAGGGTGAGGGTGGAGGTGATGGAGTCCTCGGCCAGCGCGATCGGCGCGGTGATCGCGGAGGTGACGGTGATGGTTGCGGACGTGCCGTCCTGGGTGGCGGCGAGCGTGGCCTCGCCACTGCCGAAGGCGCCGCAGTCGGCGGTGATCGTGGCCGTGTCCGGGGTCACGGCCACGGCGGTGGGCGCGAACGCGAGCCCGGTGACCGCGAGGGCCCCGACGGCCAGTGCCGCACCCGTACTGAATCGTTTGCCTCTCATGGGGTTCCGACTCCCTTCCCATATAGGGAAATTGCCATGTGGGGATGGATGGGAGAACAACCCGAACGGCCCGCCTGCGGCGCGTGGTGCGGAACGCTCCGCGTGGGGGGTGGCGGGATCCAGATCTGACGGACCGTCGGAACTACAGATTCCATTGATGCGCGAGAGACTGAAAACAGCAAGGTTCAATTTCAGCCGACACCCCAGGCTTCCCAGCCCGCCCGTGTCTTTCAGCCCGTCCGGCGTGTGAGGACGAGGCCCTTCGGGCCGATGGGGGTCCAGGGGGCGGAGCCCCCTGGGGGCGGGGTCGAAGGGGCGGCAGCCCCTGGAGGACGGGACGGGTGGGGGCGGCGGGGGCGAAACCCTCTGGGCCTCAGCCCGCCGACACTGTCAGCCGCACGACCCCATCCGGCCCCGCCAGCAGCACCGGCGTCCCCGGCCCACCCAGATCCCGTACGGCGGCCAGATCCTCCGCCAGAACGCCGTCGGCATCCGTCACCACCGCCGCCGCCTCCAACGACTTCGCCCCGGACGCCACAGCCATCGCCACCGCGGTCCGCAACGCACTCAACCGCAACGAGTCGAGCCCCACCGTCCCCGCCACATACGTACGCCCCGTCTCGTCCCGTACAGCCGCCCCCTCGGGCACACCGTTACGCGCCCGCGCGGAACGGGCCAGGGTGACGATCTTGCGGTCCTCGGGGTCGAGCGCGCTGCTGTCAGTCATGGAGCGAGCATAAACATCACGGATCAGCCCCGGTCCAGGCGGAGCCGCTCCGCCCGCGGCAGCCCGGCCACCACCAGGTCGTACGAGTCCTCGATGAGCTCCCGCACCAGCCGGTCCGGCAGCTCCCCGTCGACCCGCACCGTGTTCCAGTGCCGCTTGTTCATGTGGTACCCGGGCGCGATCAACCCCTCGTGCTCACCCCGGAGACGGATCGCGTCCTCCGGGTCGCACTTGAGGTTGACCTTCAGAGGACTGGCGCCGATCCAGCTCAGCGCGAACATCTTGCCCAGCACCTTGAAGACCGAGATCTCCGGCGCGAAGGGGAAGTCCTCCACAGCCGCGTTGAAGGAGAGACAGAAGGTACGCAGCTCCTGTGGGGTCACTCCGACTCGTCCTCCTCCTTCGGCGGCTCCACCGGCTCCACCAGCACGGTCACGATCTTGTTCCGCCGCCCGGCCGCCGCCTCCGCCGTCAACCGCAGCGCCCGCCCGTCCGGCAGCTCCACCACGGAGGACGCCCCGGCGATCGGCACCCGCCCCAGCGCCTTCGCCAGCAGCCCGCCGACGGTCTCCACGTCCTCGTCGTCGTACTCGTCGAGGTCGTACAGCTCCCCCAGATCGGTGATGTCCAGGCGCGCGGTGACCCGGTAGCGGTCCTCGCCCAGCTCCTCCACCGGTGGGAGTTCACGGTCGTACTCGTCGGTGATCTCGCCGACGATCTCCTCGAGGATGTCCTCGATCGTGACGATGCCGGCCGTGCCGCCGTACTCGTCGATGACGACGGCGACGTGGTTGCGGTCCCGCTGCATCTCACGGAGCAGGTCACCGGCGTTCTTGGTGTCGGGCACGAAGGCGGCGGGCCGCATGGCGGTCGACACCAGCTCGCTCTCCGCGTCCCGGCTGATGTGCGTCTTGCGGACCAGGTCCTTCAGATACACGATCCCGACGATGTCGTCCTCGCTCTCACCGCTGACCGGTATCCGCGAGAAACCGGACCGCAGCGCGAGGGTGAGGGCCTGACGGATCGTCTTGTACCGCTCGATCACCACGAGATCGGTCCGCGGCACCATCACCTCCCGCACGAGCGTGTCGCCGAGCTCGAAGACCGAGTGCACCATCCGGCGCTCGTCGTCCTCGATCAGCGACTCCGCCTCCGCGAGGTCGACCAGCGCGCGCAGCTCCGCCTCGGAGGCGAAGGGACCGCGCCGGAAGCCCTTGCCGGGAGTGAGCGCGTTGCCGATGAGGATCAGCAGGCTCGGGATCGGACCCATGATCCGGGCGAGCGGCAGCAGGACGTACGCCGCCGCCGTGGACGTGTTCAGCGGGTGCTGACGGCCGATGGTGCGCGGGGAGACACCGACGGCGACGTACGACACCAGGACCATCACCCCGATGGCCACCAGCAGGGCCTCGGTCGTGCCGCCGAACTCCTGGAGGCAGGCGTACGTGACCAGGGCGGCCGCCGCCATCTCGCAGGCGACCCGGACCAGCAGCGCCACGTTGAGATAGCGGGTCGGATCCGCGGCGACCTGGGCGAGCTTGGCGCTGCCGCGGCGGCCGGAGCGTACGGCCTCCTCGGCACGGAAGCTGGACATGCGCGCGATGCCCGCCTCCGCGCAGGCGGCGAGCCACGCGACGACGACCAGGGCGATCGCACCGGAGACGAGGGGAAGGCTCATGACACGGTCGGGGCCGGGGACGGGCCGGTGTGGCCCTTCTCCGCGCGCCAGCCGTCCACAATGGCGGCCTGGAGGCCGAACATCTCGGCCTTCTCGTCCGGCTCCTCGTGGTCGTAGCCGAGCAGGTGCAGCACCCCGTGGACGGTGAGGAGCTGGAGCTCCTCGTCCATGGAGTGCTGCGTCTCGGCTTCCTCGCCCTGCTTCTTGGCGACCTCGGGACACAGCACGATGTCGCCGAGGAGGCCCTGCGGGGGCTCGTCGTCGTCCTTCGACGGCGGACGGAGCTCGTCCATCGGGAAGGACATGACGTCCGTCGGCCCCGGCAGGTCCATCCACTGGATGTGCAACTGCTCCATGGCGTCGGCGTCCACGACGATCACCGAGAGCTCGGAGAGCGGGTGGATGCGCATCCGCGCGAGTGCGTAGCGGGCGATGTCGAGGATCGCCTGCTCGTCGACCTCGGTTCCGGACTCGTTGTTGACGTCGATCGACATGGTGCTGGGTCGTCTACTTCCGCTTGTTACGGCCGCCCTTGTGGGTGCCGTTCTCCGTACCGTTCTGGCTGTCGTACTTCTCGTACGCGTCGACGATACGGCCGACCAGCTTGTGCCGTACGACGTCCTGCGACGACAGGCGGGAGAAGTGGACGTCGTCGAGGCCCTCCAGGATGTCCTGGACCTGACGCAGACCCGACTTGGTGCCGTTGGGCAGGTCGACCTGGGTCACGTCACCCGTGATCACGATCTTCGACTCGAAGCCGAGACGGGTGAGGAACATCTTCATCTGCTCGGGCGAGGTGTTCTGGGCCTCGTCCAGGATGATGAAGGCGTCGTTGAGCGTACGACCACGCATGTAGGCCAGCGGCGCGACCTCGATGGTCCCGGCGGCCATGAGCCTCGGGATCGAGTCCGGGTCCAGCATGTCGTGCAGCGCGTCGTACAGCGGGCGCAGGTACGGGTCGATCTTCTCGTAGAGCGTGCCGGGCAGGAATCCCAGCCGCTCCCCCGCCTCCACCGCCGGGCGGGTCAGGATGATGCGGTTGACCTGCTTGGACTGCAGGGCCTGCACCGCCTTGGCCATGGCGAGGTAGGTCTTGCCGGTGCCGGCGGGGCCGATGCCGAAGACGATCGTGTGCTTGTCGATCGCGTCGACGTACCGCTTCTGGTTCAGGGTCTTGGGGCGGATCGTGCGGCCGCGCGAGGAGAGGATGTTCTGGGTGAGGACCTCGGCCGGGGTCTCCGGGCCGTCCCCCTCGCCGCTGTCACTGGCTCTGAGCATCGCGATAGAGCGTTCCACTGCGTCCTCCGTCATCGGCTGTCCGGTGCGGAGCACCAGCATCATCTCGTCGAACAGGCGCTGGATGAGGGCGACTTCGGCGGGGACGCCGACCGCGCTGACCTCATTGCCCCGGACATGGATGTCGGCCGCCGGGAAGGCCTTCTCGATCACACGCAGGAGGGAGTCGCCGGACCCCAGCACCGTCACCATGGGGTGCTGGGCGGGGACGGTGAACTGTGCTCTCGCCTGCCCCTGCGCGGGTGTGTGAGCTGTGGGTGTCTGAGTCATGGGCCGGCTCTGTAGGCCTTGCTCGTCCTCCTCGAAACGACTCGCCCGCCACATGGGCGGCCTGGCGATTTCAAGGGTACGCCGCTGGGCTGACAACCCCGTAGGCCTTTTCGGGCGCGGCCGCCTCCGCGGCACCGGCCGGTGAGAGCGCCCTGAGTGCAGCGGTGAGCCCTGCATGCTCCCCCCGCGTGGATGGGCAGAATCCGCCCCGTCCGTGCCACACGTGTTCGGGGCGGCGTCGATCATCGCCGTACGTCCGGGGAAAGCAGGTCGGCCGTGTTCTTGCGTCTGCCCACGTCCGTGTCCGAGGCACAGCGGTGTCTGTCCGAGGGAGCGATACCCGTCGGCGGTGCCACGCTCCAGTGGGCCGTCTGGCAACGGGACGGCTTCCCGGAGCAGGCGATGTCACTGCGCGAAGTACCGGAGGCCAATGTGCTCGGCACCGAGGAGCTGGGGGCGGCGGTGCTGCTGTCCCGGGTCGACGACCGGGTCCCGGAGGTGCTGCGCGGGGCTGCCTCGCGGGTGGGCACCGGGGCGGTGCGCCGGGCCGCGACGGTCGGCGGGAACATCGTCGGCAGCACCCTGCGCTGCCTTCTGCCCGCGGCGCTCGTCCTGGACGCCCGCGCCACGGTGCTGGACGCGGAGGGCGCCTACGAGACCGACCTGACCGAGCTCACCGCGAAGCGTCCGGTGCTGCTGAACCTGCGCTGGCGCACCCCGCTGGCCAGCAGTCACCGCAAGCTGCCCGACGAGCCGGGCGGCGCACCGCCGCTCGTCGTCGCGGTCGCGGTGACGGACGGGACGGAGGGACACGTCCTGCGGGTCGCCGTCCGGGACGGCTACGACGTGCTCTGCGAGAGCGTGGAGCACGGCACGGGAACCGGCCCGGCCCTCGACTCCCTGGCGCGCACACCCATCGGCGCACTGCCGACCGGCGCGTGGGACGTGGTCCGCGAAGAGGTGACCGCCGTCCTCGACCGCGTCGCCTGAAGGGCCCGCCCGGGGCGTCAGGCCGAGCGGCGGAAGCCGATGGTCGGCACCGCCCGCCGCAACGGCCACGGCCTGGTCTGCTCCGTCGGCACCAGGTCCGCCAGGAACCCGTAGCGCCGCAGGGCCGTCGGGTCCTGTCCCTCGACGGACTGGACCTTGCGCCACCAGGCCCCGATCTCGGACCACCCCGGCGCCGACAGCGACCCGCCGAACTCCTGCACCGACAGCGCGGCCGTGAGCCCCGCGAAGGCCAGCCGGTCGGCCAGCGGCCAGCCCGCCAGCGTGCCGGTGACGAAACCGGCCACGAAGACATCACCGGCACCGGTGGGGTCGAGGGCCTCCACGGCGATGGCGGGGACCTCGGCGGTCTCCCCCGTGCGCCGGTCCACCGCGTACGCGCCGTCCGCGCCGAGGGTCACCACGGCCAGCGGCACATGTGCGGTGAGAGCGTGGGCAGCCTCGCGGGGGCAGGAGGCGCCGGTGTACCGCATGGCCTCCTCCGCGTTCGGCAGGAACGCCTCGCAGTGCTCCAGGTCGGCCAGACCCGCCAGGTCCCACGCACCGGTCTCGTCCCAGCCGACGTCGGCGAAGATACGGGTGCCCTCGCTCGCGGCCTGGGTGATCCAGGGAGCCCGCTTGCCCGGCACCAGCGAGGCCACGGCCGCACGCGCGCGGGGCGGGCAGTCGGGGGCCGCTTCCTCGGGGGGCGGTTCGTGACCGTGGGAGACCATCGTGCGCTCGCCCTCGTACGCCATCGAGACGGTGACCGGGGAGTGCCAGCCGGTGACCGTGCGGGACGGTGAGAGGTCGATGCCCTCACCCTGCTCCAGGGCGTCCCAGCAGTACTCGCCGTAGTGATCGGAGCCGAAGGCGGCCGCAAGGGACGTTTTCAGCCCCAGCCGGGCCAGCGCGGTGGCCATGTTGGCGACACCGCCGGGGCTCGACCCCATCCCGCGCGCCCAGGACTCGGTCCCGCGCACCGGGGCGGAGTCGAGCCCGGTGAAGATGATGTCGAGGAAGACGGGGCCGGTCAGATACACGTCCCAGGGCGGATCGTCCGGTGCGCGCAGGGCGGCCAGCGGGTCGACCCGGGCCTGACAGTGGCCGGTCTCTCCGGTGTCGTACGACGGTCCCTTCCCGGACACGATCACGGTGCGCTCCCTGACGTGGTGCCGATCAGGCCAGTCTGCACCACACCACTGACAACCGGCCGCCGCTCACGCCCGACCCGCCCGTGAGTCGCCTCGGGGCGGGGGAGGCGTGGGGGAGTTCGAGGACGCGGCCCTTTCGGGGCCGACGGGAGTCCGGGGGCGGAGCCCCCAGGGACCGGGGTCGAAGGGGCAGCGCCCCTGGAGGATGGGACGGGTGAGGGCGGCGGGGGCGGGAAAAGGCCCGGCGCTACCAGCGAGGCACGCTCGGCGTCACCCACCCCGGCTCGGCGACCCGCATGGCCGCCGCGTCGTCCCGCTCCCGCAGCGCCCCGTCGTCGTCGAGCCACCGCTGATGCAGGAACTCCAGCCTCTCCCGGTCCAGTTCGACCCCGAGACCCGGCGCGTCCGAGACAGCGACCTTGCCGCCGTCGAAGGTCAGCCGCGAGGTGAGAACGTCCTCCGACTGCCAGGGATAGTGGGAGTCGCACGCGTGGTGGAGGTTGGGCACGGTGGCCGCCACATGCGTCATCGCCGCCAGCGAGATCCCCAGATGGGTGTTGGAGTGCATGGACACCCCGACCCCGAACGTCCGGCAGATCGCGGCGAGTCGCTGGGTGTTCCGCAAGCCGCCCCAGTAGTGGTGATCCGACAGCACCACCTGAACGGCATCGCGAGTGAACGCCTCCTTGATCTCCGCGAAAGTCGTCACGCACATGTTGGTGGCGAGCGGCACATCGGTCCCGGCGGACACCTCGGCCATGGCCGGCGTGCCGAGGGCCGGGTCCTCCAGGTACTCGAGGACGTCCCCGAGCTCCTCGGCGACCTTCAGTGACGTCTCCACGGACCAGGCCCCGTTGGGGTCGAGCCGCAGCGGATGCCCGGGAAAGGCCTCCGCCAGCGCCCGAACGGCCGCGATCTCCTCGTCCGGCGGAAAGACCCCGCCCTTCAGCTTGAACGACGTGAACCCGTACCGCTCCTTGAACAGCCGCGCCTGCTCCACGACCCCGGCCGGATCCACGGCCGCCCCCCAGTCGTCCTTCTCGCAGGCCACGCCCGAGGGATGGTCGGCCCACCGGTAGAACAGGTACGCGCTGTACTCGACCGCGTCCCGCACCTTCCCTCCGAGCAGCGCGTGCACCGGCAGCCCGAGCGCCTTGCCGAGCGCGTCGAGACAGGCGACCTCGAACCCGGAGACGACGGACAGCCGCAGCTTGTCGGCGGTCTGGACACCGCGCAGCCCGCCGACGTCGACCTGCCCGGAGACCCGGGAGGAGTCGACCGAGACTTCCTCGGCGACCGTGAACAGCCCGTTCAGGTCGGACACCTGCCGCCCCACCAGCTTCGCGGCGAAGGGCCGCGCCAGCTCCAGGTACTTGGTGTCGCCGTACGTCTCACCGATCCCGGTCACCCCGTCCGCGGTCTCCACCTCCACGATCAGCCGCGGGGTGTACGGCTGGTGCACGCCCTGCGTGTTGAGCAGCGGCGGGTCGGCGACGAGGATCGGCGTCAGCCGTACGTCCGTGATGGTGAGGTTCACAGAGCGGCTCCCACGAGGTCGAGGCCGGTGGCGAGGAGGGACGTGAGGTCGGCCAGGTCGGCGGCCGACGGATCGGTCAGGGGCGCGCGTACGGGGCCCACGGGAAGGCCCCGCAGCCGGGCCGCGGCCTTCACCAGGGATACGGCGTATCCGGGGACGCGGTCGCGGAGTTCGACGAGCGGGACGTAGAAGTCGCGCAGCAGCTTCTCCACCGTGCCCTCGTCTCCGGCCTTCAGTGCGCCGAAGAAGGCGTCGGCGATCTCCGGGGCGAAGGCGTGGACGGCGGAGGAGTAGGCGGGGACGCCGACGGTGGCGTAGGCGCGGGCCTGGATCTCGGCGGTGGCGGCGCCGTTGAAGAAGAGGAAGCCCTCGGGGGCGGCGAGGGTGAGGCGCTGCAGGCGGTCGAGGTCGCTGTGGCCGTCCTTGAGGCCGATGACGGTGGGGATGTCGGCCAGCCGCTTGAACGCCTCCACGCCGAACGTGACCTGTCCGCGCTGGTAGGCGATGAGGGGCAGCCGGGTCCGCGCGGCGATCTCCTCCACCTGCCGGACGAGCCCCTCCTGCGGGGCGGCGACCAGGTAGTGCGGGAGCACCAGCAGCGCGTCGGCGCCGGCTTCCTCGGCGATACGGGCGAAGCGGACGGCCTGCGCCCAGCCGTAGCCGATCCCGGCGACGACGGGCACCCGGCCGGCGGACTCCTGGACGGTCGCCGACACCACGGTCCGGTACTCGTCCTCGTCCAGCGAGAAGAACTCCCCGGTGCCGCAGGCGGGGAAGACGGCGCCGGGTGCGGTGGCGATCCGGTCGGCGACATGGGTGCGGAAGCCGTCCGGGTCGAGGGAGCCGTCGGCGTGGAAGCTGGTCAGTGGGAACGACAGGACGCCGCCCGCCATGCCCTCCCCCAGCCGCCGCACGACATCGCCCGTATCGAGACTCACCCTCACTCATCTCCCTATGTAGACGTCATCCACGTATGAAGATGGACATTAGATACGCGGACCGCGACCGTCAATGGCGCGAACACGCCGATTACGATCGGTGCATGTCGGAGACAGGGGGCGTGCGCGAGGTGAAGTCGGCCGCGCGGACGGTCGAACTGCTGGAAGTGCTGGCCGCGCGCGGGGACCGCCCGGCGCGGTTGCAGGAGCTGGCGGACAAGCTGGAGGTGCCGCGCAGCTCGATGTACGCGCTGTTGCAGACCCTGATCTCCCGTGGCTGGGTCCGCACCGACGTCACCGGTTCGCTCTACGGCATCGGCATCCACGCCCTGCTGACCGGCACGAGCTACCTCGACTCCGACCCGCGCGTCCGGGTCGTACGCCCGTATCTCGACGAGGCGTCCCAGGCGCTCGGCGAGACCATCCACATGGGCCGCCTCGACGGCCGGGACGTGGCGTACCTGGCGACCCGCGAGTCCCACGAGTACCTGCGCACGATCAGCCGTGTCGGCCGCCGCCTCCCCGCCCACGTCGGCGCCCTGGGCAAGGCCCTCCTGGCCGAACACCCCGACGACGAGCTGCCGGAGGGCCCGTACGAGGCCCTGACCCCCAACTCCCACACCACGCGCGACGCCCTGACGGCCGACCTCTGCGAGATCCGCTCCCGCGGCCACTCCGTCGACCGCGAGGAGGGCGTCCTCGGCATCATCGGCTTCGGCTTCGCCCTGCGCTACGACTCTCCGGCCCAGGACGCGATCAGCTGCTCGGTCCCGGTGGCCCGGCTGACCCCGGCGCACGAGGAGCAGATCATCGCGGTGATGCGGGAGATCAGGGCCAAGATCGAGGCGACGGTGCCGGCGGCGGGCGGGGCCGCTGTTCACTGGCGTTGAGGCGCTCGTTTACCCGGCATTCCCCACCCGAAACACAACGTGCCCCAGATCACACCCCCCACTCTTCTTCTGAAACCGCGTGCTTGATACAAATTGCCCGCGCGTTCCTGTCCGTCGACGGTCGTCGCCCCATCCCCTTTTTTGAGCCGCTTCTTTCGCATGCCCAGGGAACGCCCGTGTTCGCCCCCCGCACCATCGCCTGGCCCCTCGTCGCCCTTTTCACGGCCGGGTACCTCGCCCCGTACCTCCTCCCGACCACCGTCGGCAGACTGGACTCGGGTCTTCCGCTGACCGCCACTCAGGCGGGCGCCGTCGGCAGTGCGTTGCTGCTGAGTTCGGCGTCCGCGGGGTTCCTGCTGGCGTCGAAGGTGGACCGGATCGGCGCCCGGAGGCTGGCGCGGATCGGACTGGCCCTCGCGGTGGCCGGCTACGGCTGGGCCGCGCTCAGCGGCAGCGTCGCGGCCGTCGTCACCGGCGCGATGATCGGCGGGTTCGGATCCGGAACGGCCACCACGGTCGCCGCCACCGGGATCGCCGCCCAGCGCGATCCCCACCGCACGACCACACTCGGTCTGCTCGGCGTCTCCGCCCTGGCGGGCGCCGTCTACCTGACCGTCCCGCACCTGGGACCGGGCCACGGCCAGCCCCTGGCCGCGATCGCCCTCACCGCTCTCGCGGTCTGGCCCCTGACGAACCGTCTCCCGCTGGATACGGCCGCCACCCCGCAGACCCGCCGGACAAGGACCCCCCTCCCCCACTTCCGGGCCGGCCTGCTCCTCGCCGCCACCCTCCCCTGCTGGTCCCTGGCCCAGAACGCCCTCTGGGGCGTCAGCGGCCACATCGGCCTCACCCAGGCCCACCTGACGGAGGCCACGGTCGGCGCCGTCTTCGCCGTGGCGCTCGGCGCGGGCCTGCTCGGCGTCATCGGCGCGGGCACCCTCGGCCCCCGCCTCGGCCACGCCCTGCCCATCGGCGCGGGCACGGCCCTGATCGCCGCCTGCATCGCCCTCAGCGCCTCCGCGACCGACCTCGCGACCTTCGCGACGGGCGAGATCGCCTGGAACACGCTCTACCCGATCGTCCTGTCGTACGTCATAGGCCTCGCCGCCTCCCTGGACCCACGCGGCAGATGGGCGGTCCTGGTCGGCTCGGCGTCGTCGCTGGGCACGGCGGCGGGCCCCCTGGCCGGCAGCCTGCTGGCGGCCCAGGCGGGCTTCCCAGCCATGGGCCTGGTCCTGGCAGCAGGGCTGCTGCTGATCGCCGTACCGATGACGGCGACAGCGCTCAGGGCGGGCAACCGCACGATGCCGGTCGTCGAGATCACCGTCGACACCCCGACCGTCCCCACCCAACGCGCGTACGACACAGCAGCCGTAGCGCCCCGCTAGGAGCGGCCGGCAGACGGCTACGAGAACTCGTACGCCTCTACTTCTGCGAGATACCGCGCCCGCCGCTCCTCGTCATGCTCCAGGAAGGACGCGACAAAGGAGTTCCGGGCAAGCTCCCGCAACCGCTCCTCGCCAAGGCCCAGCGCCGAGCGCACCGCATCGAAGTTGTCCCCGGCGTACCCCCCGAAGTACGCCGGGTCATCGGAGTTCACCGTGCACAGCAACCCCGCGTCCAGCATCGCCGGAAGCGGATGATCCGCCAGCACGTCAACCGTCCGCAGCCGCACGTTCGACAACGGGCACAGCGTCAGCGGCACACGATCCCGTACCAACCGCGAGACCAGCTCGGGGTCCTCCATGCACCGCAGCCCGTGATCGATCCGCTCCACGCCGAGCACATCAAGGGCCTGCGTGATGTACTCCGGCGGCCCTTCCTCCCCCGCGTGGGCGACGCGCCGCAGACCGAGGGCCGCAGCCGCCTCGTACACCTCGCGGAACTTGACCGGCGGATGCCCGACCTCGGCGGAGTCGAGCCCGACACCGACGATCCGGTCGAGATACGGCTTCGCGGCGTGCAGCGTCTCCAGGGCCGACTCGGCGGACTCGTCCCGCAGGAAACACAGGATCAGCTGCGTGGAGACACCGTGGTTCGCCTCGCTGCTGCCGAGCGCCCGCCACAGTCCGTCGACGACCGTGCCCATGCCCACACCGCGTGCGATGTGCGCCTGCGGGTCGAAGAAGATCTCCGCGTGCCGCACCCCCTGCGCGGCGGCACGGGCGAGATACGCGTTCGCGAGGTCCTCGAAGTCCCGCTCGGTGCGCAGCACGGCCATGAGCTCGTAGTACAGGTTCAGGAAGGACTGGAGGTCCTCGAACTGGTACGCCTTGCGGAGCTCGTCCGTGTCCGCGTACGGCAGCTCGACGCCGTTGCGGGCGGCCAGCTCAAACGCCAGCTCGGGCTCCAGCGTGCCTTCGATGTGGAGGTGCAGTTCAGCTTTGGGGAGGGGCATCGAAGCATCGTACGGGTGGTTTACCGCCGTTTCGGAACCGGCACCCGTAGAAGATCGTGTGCGACCGTCAGCTCGCCCTCGAAGCCCGCCGCCCGCGCCTGCCGTTCGAACTCGTCGGGGTCGCCGTAGCGCTGGCTGAAGTGCGTGAGCACGAGATGCCGTACGCCGGCGTCCCGCGCCACCGTGGCCGCCTGCCCGGCGGTCAGGTGGCCGTGGTCGACCGCCAGGTCGATGTCCTCGTCCAGGAACGTCGACTCGATGACGAGCATGTCGCACCCCTCGGCCAGCGCGTACACGCCGTCGCACAGCCGGGTGTCCATGACGAACGCGAACCGCTGCCCGCGCCGCACCTCGCTGACGTCCTCGAGGAAGACCCCGCCGACCGAGCCCTCCCGCTGGATCCGGCCGACGTCCGGGCCCTTGATGCCGTGCGCGGCGAGGCGGTCGGGCAGCATGCGGCGGCCGTCGGGTTCGACGACGCGGTAGCCGTACGACTCGACGGGGTGGGAGAGCTTGCGGGTCTCCAGCTCGTAGGAAGAACCCGTGGCCAGCGGCCCGTCCGCACTCACCGGCGCCTCGGTGATCCCGACGGTCTCCCGGTACGCCGTGGAGTACCGAAGCCGGTCGAAGAAGCGCTGGCCGGACTTCGGGTAGTGGGCCGTGATGGGGTGCGGGACCTTGTCGAGGTTGATGCGCTGGATGACTCCGGCGAGCCCCAGCGAATGATCGCCGTGGAAGTGCGTGACGCAGATCCGGTTCAGGTCGTGCGCGGCGACACCGGCCCGCAGCATCTGGCGCTGGGTGCCCTCGCCCGGGTCGAAGAGGATGCCCTCGCCGTCCCAGCGCAGGAGGTAGCCGTTGTGGTTGCGGTGCCGGGTGGGAACCTGGCTGGCGGTGCCGAGGACCACCAATTCACGTACGGACACGGTGGTTTATCCGGGCGGCCACTGGAGGCCGCGACCGCCCAGGACGTGCGCGTGGGCGTGGAAGACGGTCTGGCCGGCACCGGCACCGGTGTTGAAGACGATGCGGTAGCTCTCCAGCTTGTCCTCGTCGGCGACGGACTGCGCTTCGCCGAGGAGGTCGGCGGCGATGGCCGGTTCGGCGGCGGCGAGGGTCGCGGCGTTCTCGTAGTGCACCTTGGGGATCACCAGGACGTGCGTGGGGGCCTGGGGGTTGATGTCCCGGAAGGCGACGGTGGTGTCCGTCTCACGGACGATCGTCGCCGGGATGTGCCCTGCGACGATCTTGCAGAACAGGCAGTCGTCCTGCGGTTCCCCTGGCATGTGGTGTCCCTTCGGGTCGCGGGTGTGGGGGCATCGTATCGATCAGGTCAGGGAAGCGACGGAGGCACCTTGGCCGGAGTCCGTTCCAGGGCCTCCAGCGCGATGCGTACCGCCTCGTCCAGCTGTACGTCCTTGCCCGCGCCGTGGTCCTGCGGGCGCTGGACCACCTCGACGTCCGGGTCCACGCCGTGGTTCTCCACGCCCCACTCGTAACCCTCCAGCCAGAACGCGTACTTGGGCTGGGTGATCAGGGTGCCGTCGACGAGCCGGTACCGGCTGTCGATCCCGATGACGCCGCCCCAGGTCCGCGTGCCGACCACCGGACCGATCCCGAGCGCCTTGATCGCCGCGTTGACGATGTCGCCGTCGGAGCCCGAGAACTCGTTCGCCACGGCGACCACCGGACCCCTCGGCGCGTCCTGGGGATAGCTGTACGGCCGCAGTCCGCGCGGCAGGGCCCAGCCGACGATCCGCCGGGCCAGCTTCTCGACGACGAGCTGGGAGGTGTGACCGCCGCGGTTCTCCCGGACGTCGACGACCAGCCCCTCGCGGGCCACCTCGACCCGCAGGTCACGGTGGATCTGCGCCCAGCCGGGAGCCTGCATGTCGGGGACGTGGAGGTAGCCGAGCCGGCCGCCGGACCGCTCGTGGACGTACGCCCGCCGGTCCGCGACCCACGCGTGGTAGCGCAGCGGTTCCTCGTCCGCGATCGGTACGACGACGGCGTGCCGCACGTCACCGCCGCCGGACGGCGAGACGGTCAGCTCGACCGGCTTGCCCGCCGTGCCGACGAGGAGCGGGCCCGGACCGGTGACCGGGTCGACCGGACGCCCGCCGACCGCGACGACCGCGTCACCCGCGCGCACCGCGACACCGGGCGCGGCGAGCGGGGAGCGGGCGTCGGGGTCGGAGGTCTCGGTCGGCAGGATGCGGTCGATACGCCAGCTGCCGTCCTGGTGACGGGAGATGTCGGCGCCGAGGAGCCCTTGGCGGGGGCCGCCGCCGTAGCCGCCGCGCGGCATGACGTAGGCGTGCGAGGTGCCGAGCTCGCCCTGCACCTCCCAGAGGAGGTCGACGAGGTCGTCATGGGTGGCGACCCGGTCCACCACCGGGCGGTAGCGGTCCAGGACGCCGGACCAGTCGACACCGCTCATGTCGGGGCGCCAGAAGTGGTCCCGCATGATGCGGCCGGTCTCCTCGTACATCTGCCGCCACTCGGCCGACGGGTCGACGGTCTGCCGGATCCGGGCGAGGTCGACGGTGATGTTGGTGTCGCTGTCCTCGTCGCCCGAGGCCCGCCGGTCGCTCGGGACGACCTTCAGCCGCCCGTCGGTCCACAGCAGGACCCGCTTGCCGTCCCCGCTGACGGCGAAGTGGTCGGCGTCGGCCGCGAGATGCTCCAGGCGCTGCTGGGCGAGGTCGTAGCGCTCCAGCTCGGTCTTGGGGTCGGGGTCCTCCGGGGTGGCCCGGGAGGAGCCGAGGACGCCCTGCACCGGGTGGCGCAGCCACAGCACGCCGTCCTTCGCCGCGCGCAGGTGGGAGTAGCGGGCGGCCTCGACCGGGAACGGCACGATCCGGTCGGCGAGGCCTTCGAGGTCGATGCGGGTGGCCGGGGTGCCCTCGCTGTCGGGTGTCTCGTCCTTGTCCGGGGCCTCGAAGGGGCGGCCGTGCCGCTGCGGGCCGAACGGCGAGGGTGTGGTCGCGGCGAGCGTGATCAGGTGCGGGCGGTCGCCGACCACGAAGGCGAGGTCGAAGACGTGCTCGTCGTAGACCGGGTCGAAGGAGCGGGTGGAGAGGAAGGCGAGGTGCTTGCCGTCCAGGGTGAAGGTGGGCGCGTAGTCCTGGAAGCGGAGCGGGGTCGCCTCGGTGACGGAGAGGTCGGTGGTGTTGGCGAGGCGGAGCTGGCGGAGCGGGCGCGGGCCGGGGTGGGACCAGGCGAGCCAGGCCGAGTCGGGCGAGAAGACCAGCCCGGAGACGTCGCCGTCCGCGCTCCGGTCCACCTCGCGGACCTCGCCGGTCTCCCGCTCGACGAGCAGGACGCGGCCGTCGTGCGCGGCGACCGCGGCCCGGCTGCCGTCGGGGGCCATGGCGAGCCCGAGGACCCGGCCGAGCTGTCCGGCGGCGAGGCGGCGCGGGGTGGCTCCGGGGGCGAGGCCGGTGGCGGGCGCGAACTCCAGGGCGTCGTCGCCCTCCGCGTCGGTCACCCACACCACCCACTCCTCGCCCTCCGTGCGGAAGGTGCGGGGCAGCCGGGCCCGTACGCCGGGTTCGGCGGCCAGTGCCCGGGTCGGGCCGGAGCGGTGGGTGACCCAGTGCACGGCACCCCGGACGGCGACCGCGCTGCCGCGCGCGGTGTGGTCGGGGGCGGCGGAGCCGAACCAGCGCGAGGCGTTCACCGCGAACGGCTGCCGGTCGACGCGCTGCCCACCGAGCCGCACCTCCAGGCGGCGCGGCTCGGCCCCGTCCAGGTCGTCCAGGACCCACAGTTCACCGGCACAGGTGTGGACGACGCGGGTGCCGTCACCGGCGGCGTGCCGGGCATAGAACCCGTCGAGGGGTGTGTGGCGCCGCAGATCGGACCCGTCGGCGAGGGAGGAGTACAGCGCGCCGACCCCTTCGTGGTCGGAGAGGAAGGCGATCCGCTCCCCCGCCCACACCGGGAACTCGATGTTCCCGTCGAGGTCTTCGTGCAGCCGTACGAACTCGCCGTCGCCCTCGTGGTCGATCCACAGCTTGCCCGCCGTGCCGCCCCGGTACCGCTTCCACCAGGCGGCCTCCCGCCCCATCGGCGCGGACAGCAGCACGGTGGACGGTCCGTGCGCGACACCGCCCACGGGCCCGTACGGCAGGAGGGTCGACGGTCCCCCGTCGAGCGGGACGGCGTGCGCCCAGGAGCGGCGCAGGCTGGCCTGGCCGTGGGTGGTGATCGCGAGGACCTGGCCGTCCGGGGTCCAGCCGCGCACCTGGGTGCGCCAACTCCCCCAGTGGGTCAGCCGCTTGGCGGGACCGCCGTCGACCGGGGCGATGTGCACCTCGGGGGCGCCGTCACAGGTGGAGGTCCAGGCGACGGTGGTGCCGTCGGGCGAGATGCGCGGTGTGGAGACGGGCACGTTGTCGGCGCTGACCCGCCAGGCCCGGCCGCCGTCGAGGGGGGCGATCCATACGTCGTCCTCGGCGGTGAAGGCCGCCAAGTCGCCGTGCAGGTGCGGAAACCGGAGATACGAGGGCGTCGCGGGCTGGGTCACGACTCAACCCTATGCAGGGCCGACGACCCACGGACAGGGCTTTGGATCACTTGCCCTGGACGGGCCTGCAGTCCGGGTACTTGTCGCACCAGATGGTCTCGGTGACCGTCACGGTGACGGTGTCCCCCGGCTGCCCGTTGCCGCCCGGGTTGTTCGGCTCGGGCGAGGCGTTGCAGTTGCCCAGTCCGTTGACCTGGAACCACTGCTTGCCGTCGATCTTCGCGGTCAGTTCACCCCGCACGCACTGCCCGTTGACCACACGGGTGATCTTGCCGTCGACGTCGATGTCCTGGTTGCTGGTGGTCTCCCCGGTGCAGTGGACCTCGGCGACGGCATTGTCGGTCGCCGTCGGCGTGGGCCGGTTCCCGTAGGAGGCCTGGCAGGTCAGCCACTGCACGTTGGCCTTCTGCCGCTCCAGCTCCTTGGTGACCGTCTGATCGGTCGTGTACGCCACGGACGCGGAGTTCAGCCCCGCCGGATCACAGGCGGTGAGCCCGCCGGCGACCACGACCGCGAGCACGGACACGGCTGCCACCCGCTGGACCCGGTGTCCTCGCGGGCGGCCCCAAAATCTGCGCAATACCCCCATGGAGGGCAGCTTCCCACTGTCACGGCCGCCGCGGTAGAGCGCATACGGACACTCGCCCCACAATCGAGTGACACTCGATCATCTGGAGGACCGTTGCCCAGCTCGCCGCTCCGTCGGCGCGTTCTGCCCGCGCCGCGCCCCTCGGACGACACCGCGCAGTCCGTGGAAACGGCGGCCGACCCGACGGCGGGACCGCCCGCTCCGCCGCGTCGGCGTCGGGTGCGGATGCTGGTCGACGTGGTCGACCAGGCGGATGAAGTGGCCTATGTGACGGGCCTGTTCGAGGAGCGGGGCTGGACCGTACGTCCGGCCGGGGCCGGGGATTCCGCCCCCGCCGCGCCGCACCGGACCTCGCTCGTCGTCGAGATCCGGCTGCACGGAGCCCGTCTGGGAGCGCTGCGCACGGCCACCGCGGAGGTCGAACGGCTCGCCCGCCAGGCGGAGTTGGGTGCATGGGTGCGGGACGCGGCGTTGGTGGAGCACCCCCGGCCCACGACGACGACGTACAACATGCATCGTGTACTGCCCTCCTGGGGCGGCCTGTTGACCTGGCTGGGGTTCGCGGACGAGCAGCGGGCGGTGACGGTGCCGGCGGGGCCGGAGTCCCAGGAGGCCGCGCGCACCGAGCTGGCCGCCCGGGCCCTGGGCGGGCGGGTTTTCGACCCCGTCACGCACGGGCTGCGGGTGCCGGGGCATTCGGACGCGCATCCGCCGCTGGACGAGACCCCGCACGCACGCCGGGTCCGTTGGGCCTGGGTGACGGCGGGCGCGGCCGGGATCGTGCTGGCGGCCGTCTGCGGGATGTACGTGGTGTGGGCGGACGGCTGGTGGAAGCTGCTGCCCGCGCTGCTCAGCACGGCAGGGGCGCTGCCGCTGGGCCGGATGGCGAAGGAGACCCGGGACCGGGGGCGGCCCGTGCAGTGGGCGGCGGGGGTGGCGGGGACCTCGGCGATGGCGGGGTTCGGGGCGCTGGTGGGCACGGACACCAAGCCGCGGGTGCTGTGGGCGGTCGTGCTGCTGATGGCGGTGGTCGCGTTCACCGGGACCGGGACGGTGCTCGCCCTGCGCCGGACGATCTTCACGCGGCATGCGGCCTGGCTGCTGCCGTTGTCGGTGCCGGTGGTGTGGTCGATGGTCAACTGGCTGGGCGGCCAGATGCATTCGTCGTACCTGGACCGCTTCGACATCCGCGCGGACGCCGTGCCCACACCCCGTCTCGGCACCTATCTGGCGGCGGGCGAACCCATGGGCCTCGCCCTGGGCAGCATGCTGTTCTTCCTGGCGGTGGTGGGCTGGCTGCGCCACTTCCACCTGGGCCGGGACAGCGGCAACCGCTTCTTCGCCGCGGTCC
The DNA here is from genome assembly GCF_044742595.1 of Streptomyces sp. NPDC087859. Taxonomy (NCBI): domain Bacteria; kingdom Bacillati; phylum Actinomycetota; class Actinomycetes; order Kitasatosporales; family Streptomycetaceae; genus Streptomyces; species Streptomyces sp. NPDC087859. Next base: position 524,098 of record NZ_JBIUUU010000003.1, read on the forward strand.
TGGCGAGCCTGCTGATCGTCTCCTACGTGCTGGGCGCGATCCTCCTGGGCACCTCACAGGCGGCCAGGACCGCCGGCCGGGACGCCGAGAACGCCGCACGCGACAACTACAAACCGGTCGAATACTTCGGCATCTACGGCCACTTCATGTGTCTGAGCCCGGTGGACCCGGATCAGCCGCTCGCCGTCGAGAACGGCCCGGCTCCGACCGACCACCCCGTCCTGTCCTTCGGCACCTCGGGCGACTGGATCTGGCTCTGGGACCCGAAGCGCGGTAACGGCGACGTCCAGGAGTCCTTCGCGGTCCGCCGCGAGGACATCCGGCTGATCCCCGCGGAAAACCCGAAGACCAGGCGCTGCCCGCCCGTCTAGCGTGACGGCATGCGCAACGACCGCCGCCTTCGCCGTCTCGTCGTGGACGAGCGCACGGCCTACCTGTGGAACTTCCGCCAGAAGAAGGGCCCTGACGGCGTCTGGCGGGACATCGTCACCCTGCACCGGGACGGCGACCGCACCCGGATCGTCTTCCGGGCGGGCGGCCCCGGCTCGGGGCGATACGTCTCCGAGGGCGACCTCTGGTTCCAGGGCTGCGCGGCCGACGGCCAGGGTGAGGCGATCATCCTCCGCGAGCCCGGCGTCGTGCGCGCCCTGCTCGACGAAGCCGCCCGGCGCGGACTGCTGCGGTCCGGTGACCGGGAGCTGGACGGCTGGGAGCTGTTCTACGCCGTCGCCGAAGCCGTCGACCTCAAGCGCGCAGCAGCAGCCACTCCTGCAGCTCCACGAGGTTGCCCTCCGGGTCCTTGAGGTGGGCGACCCGCATCCGGTCGGTCATGGGGGCGGGCCCGTGCAGCAGCACGGCGCCCCGCTCGGCGATCTGCTCGCAGTAGGTGTCGAGATCGTCGACGCGCAGCACGACCAGTGACCGGTGCCCGCTCGCCTCGTCGCCCAACTCGCCCAGTATCCCGGCCATCATGGACCGGTCCTGGAGGGCGATACCGGCGGAGCCGGTGGCGGGACTGAACTTCTCGTACGGTCCCTGCGTCGCCCCCGACTGCGCCTTGAGGCCGAGGACTTCGGCGTAGAAGCGGTAGCAGACGGGGAAGTCGGAGACGAGCAGCCGGACTTGGGCGAGTTCCAAGGCGTTCCCTCTGGTTCTCAGGACCAGCGGCCGGTGCGCGCGAGGAGCACGGCGGTCGCGGCGGTCCCGGCGGTCGATGTACGCAGCACGGTACGCCCGAGGACGTACGGCTTGCCGCCCGCCTCCTCGAACAGCGCCAACTCCTCGGGGGAGACGCCCCCTTCGGGCCCGACGACGAGCACGATGTCGCCCTCGGCGGGGAGTTCGACGGTGGCCAGCGGTTCGTCACCGCTCTCGTGGAGTACGGCGGCGAAGTCGGCCTCGGCGAGCAGCGCCGCGACCTGCTTGGAGGTGGCCAGGTCCGCGACCTCGGGGAAGCGGAACCGCCGGGACTGCTTGCCGGCCTCGCGGGCGGTGGACCGCCACTTGCCGAGGGCCTTCAGTCCGCGGTCGCCCTTCCACTGGGTGATGCAGCGGGAGGCCTGCCAGGGCACGATCGCGTCGACGCCGGTCTCGGTCATGGTCTCGACGGCCAGCTCCCCGCGGTCGCCCTTGGGGAGGGCCTGGACGACGGTGATCCGGGGGGACTCCGCGGGTTCCTCGGACACCGAGGTCATGTGGACGATCAGCCGGTCCTTGCCTTCGGTGCCGATCACGTCGCACACCGCGTAGCGGCCCGCGCCGTCGGTGAGGACGACCTCCTCGCCGGGCTGGAGCCGCTTCACGGAGACCGCGTGCCGTCCCTCGGGCCCCTCCAGGACGTAGCGTCCGCCGGCCCCGGCGTCGAAGTGCTCGACCACGAACACGGGAGCCGTCATCGGAGGTCGTCGCCCTTCGGGAAGACCGACAACGCTGTCCGGGCGTCGGCGAGTTCGGCGACCAGCACCTCCATCAGCCGCCCGGCGGGCAGCTCACGCGCCATGCGGTGGCCCTGGCCGGCCCACAGGGCCATGCCCTGCGCGTCCTTGGCCTTGGCGGCGGCCTTCCGCAGCGGGGAGGTGAGGTGGTGGATCTCCGGGTAGGCCGCGGGGGCGTACCGGCCGTGCTCGCGCAGGAAGCGGTTGACGAGCCCGCGGGCGGGGCGGCCGGAGAAGGCACGGGTCAACTCGGTGCGCACGAAGAGGGGGTTGGTGAGCGCCTGCTTGTGGACGGGCGCGGCGCCGGACTCCGTGGTGGCGAGGAAGGCGGTGCCGAGCTGGGCGGCGGCGGCACCGGCCGCGAGGACGGCGGCGATCTGGCTGCCGCGCATGATGCCGCCGGCGGCGACGACGGGGATGGCGACGGTCTCGCGGATCTGCCCGACGAGCGACAGCAGCCCTATCCCGGTCCCGTCGTTCTCCGGGATGTCACGGTGGGTCCCCTGATGCCCGCCGGCCTCCACGCCCTGCGCGATGACCGCGTCCGCCCCGGCCCGCTGCACGGCGAGGGCCTCCTCGGCGGTCGTCGCGGTGACGAGGGTGAAGGTTCCCGCGCGCCGCAGGGACTCCAGCACCTCGCCGCTGGGCACGCCGAAGTGGAAGGACACCACCGGCACCGGGTTGTCGAGCAGTACGGCGAGCTTGGCGTCGTATCCGTCGTCACGTCCGCTGTCGGGGTCCCCGAGCTCGGTCTCGTACCAGGAGGCCTCGCCGGACAGCTGGTGCGCGTACACCTCGACGGCGGCCGGGTCGGCATACTCCGGCTGCGGCATGAACAGGTTGACCCCGAAAGGCCGCCCGGTCAGCCCCCGCAACTGCTTGATCTCCTGATACAGCCCGTCCGCGGTCTTGTACCCGGCGGCAAGAAACCCGAGCCCCCCGGCATCGGACACGGCGGCGGCGAGCTGCGGCACGGAGACGCCGCCCGCCATGGGGGCCTGCACGATCGGATGGGGGAAAAGATCGGTCAGCGCGGAGGACATGAGCGCATGTTGTCACGTCCTCCGAACAAGTCCGAATCCGGCCTTCCACTGGCATAGGACAGCGGAATGGGCGCGGGGTGAGGGCCTTGACCGCTCGTCGCGGACCGGCGAAAACCAGCCCGTCCGGCGCTTGAGGACGAGCCCCTCGCCCCCGCTCACCGACCGTTGAACGCGTCCTTCAACCGCGAGAACAAGCCCTGCTGCCCCGGCTGGAACTGCCCCGTGGGCCGCTCCTCGCCCCGCAGCTTCGCCAGCTCCCGCAGCAGCCGCTCCTGCTCCGGATCCAGCTTGTTCGGCGTCTGCACCTCGACATGGACGATGAGGTCACCCCGCCCTCCGCCGCGCAGATGCGTGACACCACGCCCGTGCAGCGGAATCGACTGACCGGACTGCGTGCCCGGCCGGATGTCGACCTCCTCCAGCCCGTCCAGCGTCTCCAGCGGCACCTTGGTGCCGAGAGACGCCGCGGTCATCGGGAGCGTGACCGTGCAGTGCAGATCGTCACCACGCCGCTGGAACTGCGAGTGCGGCAATTCGTGGATCTCGACGTAGAGGTCACCGGCGGGACCCCCACCGGGCCCGACCTCACCCTCACCGGCGAGCTGGATCCGCGTGCCGTTGTCGACACCGGCCGGAATCTTGACCGTGAGGGTGCGACGGGACCGTACGCGACCGTCGCCCGCGCACTCGGGGCACGGCGTCGGAACGACCGTCCCGAACCCCTGGCACTGCGGACACGGCCGGGACGTCATGACCTGCCCCAGGAACGACCGCGTCACCTGCGACACCTCACCGCGCCCGCGGCACATGTCACACGTCTGGGCGGAGGTCCCCGGCGCCGCGCCCTCACCACTACAGGTGGTGCACACGATCGCCGTGTCGACCTGGATGTCCTTCGTCGTGCCGAAGGCCGCCTCGTCGAGCTCGATCTCCAGCCGGATCATCGCGTCCTGGCCGCGCCGCGTACGCGACCGCGGGCCCCGCTGCGACGCCGTACCGAAGAACGCGTCCATGATGTCCGAGAAGTTCCCGAACCCACCGGCCCCGAAGCCGCCCGCGCCACCGCCGCCCGCCTGGGACAGAGGGTCGCCGCCGAGGTCGTAGACCTGCTTCTTCTGCGGGTCCGAGAGCACCTCGTAAGCGGCGTTGATCTCCTTGAACCGCTCCTGGGTCTTCGGATCAGGGTTGACATCCGGGTGCAGCTCGCGAGCGAGCCGACGGAAGGCCTTCTTGATCTCTTCCTGCGACGCGTCGCGGCGCACGCCGAGAACGGCGTAGTAGTCCGTGGCCACTTACGACTCCGCCAGGATCTGTCCGACGTACCGTGCCACTGCGCGTACCGCTCCCATCGTTCCCGGGTAATCCATGCGGGTCGGTCCGACCACGCCGAGCTTGGCTACTGCCTCGCCGCCCGAACCGTAGCCGACCGACACGACAGACGTGGAGTTGAGTCCCTCATAGGCGTTCTCATGACCGATGCGTACGGTCATGCCCGAATCCCCGGCCTCACCAAGCAACTTGAGGAGCACGACCTGCTCCTCGAGGGCTTCGAGCACCGGACGGATAGTGAGGGGGAAGTCATGCCCGAAGCGGGTGAGATTGGCGGTTCCGCCGATCATCAACCGCTCCTCGTTCTCCTCGACGAGTGTCTCCAGAAGGGTGGAGAGCACGGTCGAGACGGTGCCGCGGTCCTCCAGGTCGAAGCCCTCGGGGAGGTCCTCGACGAGCATCGGCACATCGCTGAAGCGCCGACCCGCGACCTTGCTGTTGAGCCGCGCCCGCAGATCGGCGAGGGACGTCTCGCCGAAGGGCGCCGGGCAGTCGATCATCCGCTGCTCGACCCGCCCGGTGTCCGTGATCAGCACGAGCATCAGGCGTGCGGGTGCGAGCGCGAGCAGTTCGACATGGCGCACGGTGGACCGGGTGAGCGAGGGGTACTGCACCACCGCGACCTGCCGTGTGAGCTGCGCGAGCAGCCGTACGGTCCGCGCCACCACGTCGTCGAGATCGACGGCGCCGTCGAGGAAGTTCTGGATGGCGCGCCGCTCGGGCGCGGTCATCGGCTTGACGCCCGCGAGCTTGTCGACGAACAGCCGGTAGCCCTTGTCCGTGGGGATCCGCCCGGCGCTGGTGTGCGGCTGGGCGATGAACCCCTCGTCCTCCAGGGCCGCCATGTCGTTGCGGATCGTCGCCGGGGAGACGCCGAGGCTGTGCCGCTCGGTGAGGGCCTTGGAACCGACCGGCTCCTCGGTGCCCACGTAGTCCTGGACGATGGCGCGCAGCACCTGAAGCCTGCGTTCACTCAGCATCGCGCACACCTCCAGAAGTCGTTCCCGCTGCGCTTGCCTGGCACTCTGTCCGTCCGAGTGCCAGCATCCCCCGGCCCAGTGTACGGCGGTGGGGTACCGCCCGGGCAAGGTCGGTCCTGCCGCGACCGCTCGTACGGCTAGCGTCGCCGTATGACGGTGACTTGGGAAGAGCTGGGATGGGAGCGGGTGGCGACCGGGGTCGGGCGGTGCCGGCTGCCGGGCTGGGACTGCACAGCGGGGCTGGTCGTCGGTTCGGGGACCGCCCTGCTGATCGACGCCGGATCGAGCCTCGGCGAGGGCGCGCGGCTGCGGGCGCAGGCCGAATCGCTCGCCGGGCATCGTGTGACCCATCTCGCGCTGACCCATCCCCACTTCGACCATGTCTTCGGGGCGGCGGCGTTCGCGGGGGCGGAGGTGTACGGGCCGGTGGGCATGGACGCGCTGTTCGACCAGCACCAGGCCCGCGAGGCGCTGCGCGCGGACGCGATCGGCAACGGCCTGGACCCGGCGCTGGCCGACGAGGCGGTCGACGCCCTGCCCCGCCCCCGCCATCATGTCTCCGGCGAGTGGACCCTCGATCTCGGCGGCGGCCGCCAGGTCCTGCTGGCGAACGTCGGCCCCGGCCATACCGGCCACGACCTCGTGGTCCTGGTGCCGGGCTCCCCCGAGGTGGTCTTCTGCGGCGACCTGGTCGAGGAGTCCGGCGAACCGCAGGCGGGCCCCGACGCCGTACCGTCGCACTGGCCGGCGGCGCTGGACCGACTGCTGGACCTGGGCGGCGAGGACGCTTTGTACGTACCCGGTCACGGAGCGGTGGTGGACGCGGCGTTCGTACGACGGCAGCGCGACGCCCTGGCGGCCCGCTTCGGCGTGTCGCGTTAGGTGACGGCGGGCTTCTCCTATCGTCATCCGAATGCGCCAGTACTCCGCCGACCTGACCCCTCCCTGGAAGAAGCCGAAGCCCGTCCCCGAGGTCCCGGCGGAGCCCGGCCTGGTGGTCGAGGAACCCGGTACCGGTTTCTGCGGTGCGGTGATCCGCTGCGAGGCGGGCACGGTGACCCTGGAGGACCGCTTCGGCAAGCACCGGGTGTTCCCGATGGAGCCGAGGGGCTTCCTGCTGGAGGGCCGGGTGGTGACGCTCGTACGTCCCACCGGTCAGGCGCCGCTGCGTCCCACCCGTACGGCATCCGGCTCGGTGGCCGTCCCCGGCGCCCGCGCCCGGGTGGCCCGCGCCGGCCGTATCTACGTCGAGGGCCGGCACGACGCGGAACTGGTGGAGAAGGTCTGGGGCGACGACCTGCGCATCGAGGGCGTGGTCGTGGAGTACCTGGAGGGCGTCGACGACCTCCCCTCGATCGTCGAGGAGTTCGCGCCGGGCCCGGACGCCCGGCTGGGCGTCCTGGTGGACCACTTGGTGCCGGGCACCAAGGAGTGGCGCATCGCACAGTCGGTGACCAGCGAACACGCCCTCGTCGTCGGCCACCCGTACATCGACATCTGGGAGGCGGTGAAACCGTCGTCCCTGGGCATCGCCGGCTGGCCCCGGGTGCCGCACGGCCAGGACTGGAAGACGGGCGTGTGCCAGGCCCTGGGCTGGCCCTCGGAGAACACGGGCGCGGTCTGGCAGGCGATCCTGAAGCGGGTGGGGTCCTACAAGGACCTGGAGCCGGAGCTGCTGGGACGGGTGGAGGAACTGATCGACTTCGTAACGGCGTAAAAAGGCGAACCGCACCCACCTAAGGGGCGCGGGGCTGTATCGATTTGCGGCTCCGCCGCGTGGGCGCGACCAGCCACGACGAACCCGCAGCCGCCCGACGACCCCTCAGTCCACCAGGTCCCGCACCACCGCGTCCGCCAGCAGCCGCCCCCGCAGGGTGAGCACCGCGCGCCCCGCGCCATACGGCTCCTCCTGGAGAAGTCCGTCCGACAACGCCCGGCGGGAGGCCCGCAGCCCCGCCTCCCGCAGCAGCGACAACGGCACCCCCTCCAGAAGCCGCAGCTCCAGCAGGATCCGCTCGACCCGTCGGTCCTCCTCGGACAGGAGCTCACGGCCCGCCCCCGGCGACCGGCCCGCCGCCAGCGCCCCGGCGTAGGCCCCCGGATGCTTCACGTTCCACCAGCGCACCCCGCCCACGTGGGAGTGCGCGCCGGGGCCCGCGCCCCACCAGTCGGCGCCGCGCCAGTACAGCTCGTTGTGGAGGCAGCGGCCCGCCTCCGAGGTGGCCCAGTTGGAGACCTCGTACCAGTCGTAGCCCGCCTCGGAGAGCACCGACTCCGCGATGAGATAGCGGTCCGCGTGGACGTCGTCGTCGGTCATCGGGACCTCGCCGCGCCGGATACGGCGGGCCAGCTGGGTGCCCTCCTCGACGATCAGCGCGTACGCGCTGACGTGGTCCGGGCCCGCGCCGATCGCCGCCTCCAGGGAGGCCCGCCAGTCGTCGTCCGACTCACCGGGGGTGCCGTAGATCAGGTCCAGGTTGACGTGCGAGAACCCGGCCGCCCGGGCCTCCGCCACGCACGCCTCGGGGCGGCCCGGGGTGTGGGTGCGGTCGAGCACCTTCAGCACGTGCTGCCGGGCGCTCTGCATGCCGAAGGAGATCCGGTTGAAGCCGCCCTGCCGCAGGGTGGCCAGATATGCCGGGTCCACGGACTCCGGGTTCGCCTCCGTCGTGATCTCCGCGTCCGGCGCCAGCCCGAACTCGTCACGGATCGCCGCCAGCATCCGGACGAGGTCGTCCGCGGCCAGCAGGGTCGGCGTACCGCCGCCGACGAACACCGTGCGGACCTGGCGCGGGTCGTCGCCGAGGACCTTGCGGGCCAGCCGGATCTCGTCGATCAGGGTGTCGGCGTAGTTGTCGCGGGAGGCCAGCACACCGCCCGTGCCGCGCAGCTCGGTCGCCGTGTAGGTGTTGAAGTCGCAGTAGCCGCAGCGGGTCGCGCAGTACGGAACGTGCAGGTAGAACCCGAGGGGGCGGGCGTCGGCCCCGGCGAGTGCGGACGCGGGGAGCGCGCCGTCGTCGGGGACGGGCTCGCCGTCGGGGAGTGCGGAAGGCATGTCCTCCATTGTCCAGGACCGTGGCGACTGCTCCGGCTACTCCGCCTGAAGCACCAGCAGCGCGAGATCGTCCTCCGGCGGCCCTACGCCGAACTCGTGCACCAGCCGTCTGACGCGCTCCGCGATGAGCGGGGCGGTGAGCCCGGCACAGCCGGCGAGCGCCGTCGCGAGGCCGTCGCCGTCGTCGAACTGGCGGGGGCCGCAGCGCCGCTCCGTCACCCCGTCCGTGACGGCGAGCAGGGTGTCGCCGGGCCGCAGCTCGAAGGTCTCGCTGGTGTACGTCTCGTCCTCGACGACCCCGAGCAGGGTCTGCGGCCGGGCCACGGTGCGGACCTCGCCGCCCGCGCCGAGGAGCAGCGGCAGTGGATGCCCGGCGGAGGCGAGGGTGCAGCGCACACCGCCGTCGAAGGGGGCCAGCTCGCCGTAGAGGAGGGAGAGGAAGCGGGTCTGGGGGCCGTCGCCGGTCAGGGACCGGCCGCCCGCGGCGATCAGTGCGCGGGCGGCGGCGTCGGCGGCCTCCGTGGCGTCGTCGAGGAGCAGCTGGTTGAGGCGGTCCAGGACGTCGGCGACGCGGTAGCCCTCGCGGGCGAGGAGCCGCAGCCAGGGGCGGGCCAGGCCGATCACCACGGCGGCCTCGGGGCCCTTGCCCTGGACGTCGCCGACCGCGAAGCACCAGCGGCCGTCGCCGGCCGGGAAGAGGTCGTAGAAGTCGCCGCTGGGGCCGCCCTTGTCGCACGGCTCGTACACCAGCGCGCTGCGCATCCCGGGGATCTCCGCGACCGCGCCGGGCAGCAGCCCGCGCTGGAGGATGGCGCTGATGGTGGCCTGGCGGGCGTACTGGCGGGCCGCGCCGATGGCGAGGGCGACCCGGCGGCCGAGGTCCTCGACCAGGCCGGTGATCTCGTCGGGGAAGCGGAGCAGTCCGGACCGTCCGATGACGAGCGTGCCGAGCGGCCGCCCGCCCGCGATCAGCCGGTACGCCAGTGCCGTGCCGTGCTCCCCGCGCGCGCCCAGCGCGTCGCCGGGCCAGGGGAACGGCACGGGGCCGGAGCGCGGCGGGTCCACCGGTCTGGGCGGGTCCTTCTCCAGGGCCCGGCGCAGTTCCTCGATCCGGCTCTCGTGGCCGTGCCAGACGCGGGCGAGCCGTGGGCCCACCCCGCCGGTCCCGTCGCCGCCCCAGACGCCGCCGCGCCCCATGTGCTCGTCCTCCAGCCACACCGCGCACCAGTCGGCGAGCCGCGGCACGATCAGCTGTCCGGCGAGGGCGGCGACCAGGTCCTCGTCGAGCTGTCCGGCGAGCAGGTCGGAGGCCTCGGCCAGAAAGGACAGCGCGCCGCGGTTGAGCCACTCCCGGTCGCGTTCGGTGCGGCGGGGCTCGGGGGCGAGGACCCCGGCGATCTCCAGGCCGTGCACCCCCGCGTACGTCCCGTCCTGCCCCTCGTACGCCCCGCTCTGCCCGACGGTCGCGCTGTCCTCCTCGGTCAGCCGCGCCCACACGGTCTTGGTGCCCTTGCGGTAGGTGATGCCCCAGGACTCGGCGAGGGTGGCGACGAGGCGCAGTCCGCGGCCGTACTCGGGTGTCTCGTACGACGGTTCGCCCGTGCCGTCGCGCGGTGCGCGCGAGGGGTGCTGGTCGGCGACCTCGACGACGAGGGCACCGGTCTCCGTCTCCAGCCGGCACTCCAGATCGACGTCGGTGCCGGCGTGCACGACCGCGTTGGTGACGAGTTCGCTGACGACCACGACGGCGTCGTCGGCCAGCCGGTCGGTGAGCGGTGCCGTGCCGGGCAGGCCCAGTTCGGCCCACTCGGAGAGGGCGGCGCGCAGAAGGGCGCGGGCGGCGCCCGGCGCGACGGAGCTGCCCGCGAGAGTGGCGTGCGCCCGGGCGCACGGAAGCACACTCCTGCGCACGGGGGCATCACCAGCACCGGGATCGGTCTCCCGTTGCGCCGGAATGGCCCCCATGTCCCGCTCCCCGAGCAGTTCGGACGAATACACCTCGGTCAGTGCGGACAGAGTGACAGACTGGCCCCGCCCATATGCGCCGAGTTACCGAAGTGGGCCGCCATGAGTGAGAACAGTGCTACGCGTGTGCTCGAAGACGGACCGAAAGATGACCAGATTCGAGCATCGGACCTGCGTCCGCTGCTCGCCGCGATGACGGCCGCCCGGGACGGGCACTTCGCGAAGGTGCCGGAGACCGGCGCCTGTGGCGTCACGGGCGAACTGACCGCGATCTTCAATCAGCTGGTCGACCGCAACGTCCACTTCACCACCGAGGTCCAGCGTGTGAAAAGGGAGCTGGTGCGGCACGGCCGGCTCGACGAGCGGCTCTCGCCGAGCCCCGGCGCGGGCGCCTGGGCGTCCCGGGTCAGTGATGTGAACCAGCTGCTCGACGCCCTGGTGGCCCCGGCGGCGAACGCGACCCGGGTCCTGGACGCGGTGGCCGGCGGCGATCTGACCCAGCGGGTCGACCTGCACGACGGCAACCGGCAGTTGCGCGGCGATCTGCGGCGGCTGGGGCGGGCCGTGAACAAGATGGTCGACCAGTTGTCGTTGTTCACCGGCGAGGTGACCCGGGTGGCGCGCGAGGTCGGCACCGAAGGGCGGCTGGGCGGCCGGGCCAAGGTGCAGGGGCTGTCGGGAAGTTGGCGTGATGTGACCGAGGCGGTCAACACCATGGCGTCCCGGCTGACGGCCCAGGTGCGGGACATCGCCCTGGTGACCACGTCCGTGGCGCGCGGCGACCTGACCCGTTCCGTCACCGTCGAGGCGACCGGTGAACTGCTCGAACTGAAGCTGACCGTGAACACGATGGTCGACCAGCTCTCCGCCTTCGCCGACGAGGTCACCCGCGTCGCCCGCGAGGTCGGCACCGAGGGGCAGTTGGGCGGCCGCGCCCAGGTGCGGGGCGTGTCGGGGGTGTGGAAGGACCTCACCGACAACGTCAACTTCATGGCGTCGAACCTGACCTCGCAGGTCCGCAACATCGCCCAGGTGACGACCGCCGTCGCCAACGGCGACCTGAGTCAGAAGATCACCGTCGCCGCGCAGGGCGAGATCCTGGAGCTGAAGTCCACCATCAACACGATGGTGGACCAGCTCTCCGCCTTCGCCGACGAGGTGACCCGCGTCGCCCGCGAGGTCGGCACCGAGGGCAACCTCGGCGGGCGCGCTCAGGTGCGGGGTGTGAGCGGTGTCTGGAAGGACCTCACCGACAACGTCAACTTCATGGCGGACAACCTCACTTCGCAGGTGCGGAACATCGCCCTGGTCTCCACCGCCGTGGCCCAGGGCGACCTCGGCAAGAAGATCACCGTGGACGCGCGCGGCGAGATCCTGGAGCTCAAGTCCACCATCAACACGATGGTCGACCAGCTCTCCGCCTTCGCCGACGAGGTCACCCGCGTCGCCCGCGAGGTCGGCACCGAGGGCAACCTCGGCGGCCAGGCGCAGGTGCGCGGTGTGTCGGGCGTCTGGAAGGACCTCACCGACAACGTCAACTTCATGGCCCTGAACCTGACTTCGCAGGTCCGCAACATCGCCCAGGTGACGACCGCCGTCGCCAACGGCGACCTCTCCAAGAAGATCACCGTGGACGCGCGCGGCGAGATCCTCGAACTCAAGGACACCGTCAACACGATGGTGGAGCAGCTGCGCGCCTTCGCCGACGAGGTCACCCGCGTCGCCCGCGAGGTCGGCACCGACGGCCGGCTCGGCGGCCGCGCCCAGGTGCTGGGGGTGTCCGGGGTGTGGCGGGACCTGACGGACAACGTCAACTACATGGCGGACAACCTCACTTCGCAGGTCCGCAACATCGCCCAGGTGACCACGGCCGTCGCCAACGGCGACCTCTCCAAGAAGATCGACGTGGACGCCCGGGGCGAGATCCTGGAGCTGAAGACCGCCATCAACACCATGGTCGACACGCTGTCCTCCTTCTCCTCCGAGGTCACCCGCGTGGCCCGCGAGGTCGGCTCCGAGGGCCAGCTCGGCGGCCAGGCCAGGGTCGAGGGCGTGTACGGCACCTGGAAGCGCCTGACGACGAACGTGAACGAGCTCGCCCTGAACCTGACCACCCAGGTCCGCGCGATCGCCGAGGTCGCCTCCGCGGTGGCCCAGGGCGACATGTCCCGCTCGATCACCGTGGAGACACAGGGCGAGGTCACCGAACTCAAGGACAACATCAACCTGATGGTGGCCAACCTCCGCGAGACCACCCGCGCCAAGGACTGGCTGGAGTCCAACCTGGCCCGCCTGGCCGCGCTGATGCAGGGCCACCGGGACCTGATGGAGGTCGCCGACCTGCTGCTGCGCGAGCTGACCCCGCTGGTGAACGCCCAGTACGGCGCGTTCTTCCTGGCCGACCCCGACGAGGACAGCGCCGCTCTGCGCACAACCGTTCCCGCGAAAGGACTCGCGTTCATCGCCGGCTACGGCTCGGCACAGGGCGCGACCATGGAGACCGGGGGCCTCCCGGTGCACGGCCTGGTCAGGCAGGCCGCCCGCGAGAAGAAGCGGATCCTCGTCGAGGAGGCCCCGCCGGACTACATCAAGATCAACAGCGGGCTCGGTGAGGCGGCGCCCACCAGCGTGGTCATCATCCCGATCCTCTTCGAGGACAAGCTCCTCGGCGTGATCGAGCTGGCGTCGTTCTCCCGCTTCTCCGACGTCCACCTCGCCTTCTTCGACCAGTTCGTGAACACCATCGCCGTCGCGATCAACACGATCATCGCCAACTCCCGTACGGAGTCCCTGCTCGGCGAGTCCCAGCGCCTGGCCCGCCAGCTCCAGGAGCGCTCCGACGAACTGCAGAAACAGCAGGCGGAGTTGCAGCGCTCGAATGCCGAACTGGAGGAGAAGGCGGCTTTGTTGGCGACCAGCTCCCAGTACAAGTCGGAGTTCCTGGCGAACATGTCGCACGAGCTGCGCACCCCGCTCAACTCCCTGCTGATCCTGGCCCGGCTGCTCTCCGACAACCCCGACGGCCATCTCTCCGACCAGGAGGTGCAGTTCGCGACGACGATCCACCGCTCGGGCTCGGACCTCCTCCAGCTGATCAACGACATCCTCGACCTGTCGAAGATCGAGGCCGGCCGGATGGACGTACGCCCGAAGAAGCTGCCGCTGATCAAGCTGCTCGACTACGTCCACGCCACCTTCCGCCCGCTCACCCTCGACCGGGGGCTCGCCTTCGAGGTGGCGGTCGGCGAGGACGTGCCGCGCGAGATGTACTCGGACGAGCAGCGGCTCCAGCAGATCCTGCGCAACCTGCTCTCCAACGCGATCAAGTTCACCGCGTCGGGCCGGGTCGAGCTGCGCGTCAACCGGGTCACGGACACCGAGCTCCACTACGTCCGCGACAGCGGCCAGGTGATCGCCTTCTCCGTCAGCGACACCGGCATCGGCATCGCGCGGGAGAAGCTGCCGGTGATCTTCGAGGCGTTCCAGCAGGCCGACGGCACCACCAACCGCAAGTACGGCGGCACCGGACTCGGTCTGTCGATCAGCCGTGAGATCGCCGGGCTGCTCGGTGGCCGGATCGTCGCCGAGAGCGAGCCCGGCAAGGGCTCCACGTTCACGCTGTACGTCCCCGTGGTCAGCCCCGGCCACTCGGCGACCGGCCCCACCCCCGAGGAACACACCCTGCCGGTACCGGAACAGCTGTCGACCGAGCCCTTCACCTCCGCCGAGGTGGACGACTCCTGGCCGACGCCCACCAAGCTGGAGGCGTGGAAGAGGGGCCGGGCGGGACAGGTGCTGCCCGGGCGGCGGGTGCTGATCGTCGACGACGACATCCGCAACGTCTTCGCACTGACCCATGTCCTGGGCCGGGTCGGCATGCCCGTCCTCTACGCCGAGAACGGCCGGGAGGGCATCGAGACGCTGGAGCGCAACCCGGACGTCGAACTCGTCCTGATGGACATCATGATGCCGGAGATGGACGGTTACGAGACGATCGCCGCCATCCGCCGCACCCCGCGCTGGACGGGCCTGCCGATCGTCGCGCTGACCGCGAAGGCGATGCCGGGAGACCGGGAGAAGTCGATCGCGCGGGGCGCCAACGACTACGTACCCAAGCCGGTCGACGTGGACCAGCTGCTGACCGTCGTGTGCGCGCTCCTCGACCCGGAGGGCCCGCAGGGCGACGATGGCACCCAGGGGCCCGCGGCCGACGCGGTGACCGACGCAGCGGAACCGGGCATGACAGGGGAAGTGCCGGTCCCGCCGACGACCGAATGAGGCACAGTCACCATGAGCGCTGAGGCAACGACCGAAGAGCGCGCCAGCATCCTCCTCGTCGACGACATGGAGGACAACCTGGTCGCCCTGGAGGCCGTCCTGGGGTCCCTCAACGAGCCGCTCGTCCGCGCGCGTTCGGGCGAGGAAGCCATGAAGGCACTGCTGCGGCAGCAGTTCGCCCTCGTCCTGCTCGACGTCCGCATGCCGGGCATGGACGGCTTCGAGACCGCCGCGAACATCAAACGGCTCGATCAGACCAAGGACGTCCCGATCATCTTCCTGACCGGCGCGGAGGACGACTCCGGCTACGCCTTCCGCGGCTACGCGACCGGCGCCGCGGACTATCTGACCAAGCCCTTCGACCCCTGGGTGCTCAGGGCGAAGGTCACCGTCTTCCTGGACCTGCACCGCAAGAACCAGCAACTGGAGCGGCTGCTGGCCCATGACCAGGGCGAGGTGAACACCCGACTGGCCGACCTGGAGAACCAACTCTCCGGGGAGAACCCCCCGGACCTGGCGGCACTGCGCACACAGGTCCGGGAGCTACGTCAACTGGTCAGCAGAGGGCGCCTCTAACGCCCTTAGGCCTCGCGGGCCCCGGCGTACATCTCGTCGATGAGGTGCTTGTACTCCCGCTCCACCACCGGCCGCTTCAGCTTCAGGCTCGGTGTGATCTCGCCGTGCTCGACGTCGAGGTCACGCGGCAGCAGCCGGAACTTCTTGATGGTCTGCCAGCGCTGGAGACCCTCGTTGAGTTCCTTGATGTGGCCCTCGATCATCTCGACGGTGGCCGGCGCGGCCACGACCTCGGCGTACGACTTGCCCTCCAGGCCGTTCTCCTTCGCCCAGCCGAGGATCGACACCTCGTCGAGGGCGATGAGCGCGGTGCAGAAGTTCCGGTCGGCGCCGTGCACCAGGATGTTGGAGACGTACGGGCACACCGACTTGAACTGTCCCTCGACCTCGGTGGGCGCGATGTACTTGCCGCCGGAGGTCTTGAAGAGGTCCTTCTTGCGGTCGGTGATGCGGAGGTAGCCGTCGGGCGACAGCTCGCCGATGTCACCGGTGTGGAACCAGCCGTCGGCCTCAAGGACCTCGGCGGTCTTCTCCGACAGCCCGTGGTAGCCCTCCATGATGCCGGGCCCGCGCAGCAGGATCTCGCCGTCCTCCGCGATCCGCACCTCCGTGCCGGGCAGCGGCTTGCCCACCGTGCCGGTGCGGTACGCCTCGCCCGGGTTCACGAAGGAGGCGGCCGAGGACTCGGTCAGGCCGTAGCCCTCGAGGATGTGGATGCCGGCGCCGGAGAAGAAGAACCCGATCTCGGGGGCGAGGGCCACGGAGCCGGAGACACAGGCGCGCAGATTGCCGCCGAAGGCCTCGCGGATCTTGGCGTACACCAGCTTGTCGGCGACCGCGTGCTTGGCGGCGAGGCCGAAGGGGGCGCTCGCCGTGCCGGTGCGGCGGAAGTTGTCCTGGGTGACCTTGGCGTACTCGCGGGCGACCTCGGCGGCCCAGCGGAAGATCTTGTACTTGGCGCCGCCGCCCGCACGGGCCTTGTTGGCGATGCCGTTGTAGACCTTCTCGAAGATGCGCGGGACGGCCGCCATGTACGTCGGCTGCACGATCGGCAGATTCTCGATGATCTTGTCGACACGGCCGTCGACGGCGGTGACGTGACCGACCTCGATCTGCCCCGAAGTGAGCACCTTGCCGAAGACGTGGGCGAGCGGCAGCCACAGGTACTGCACGTCCTCGACGCTCACCAGGCCGGTCGCGGCGATCGCCTTCGCCATGTACGCCCAGTTGTCGTGCGGCAGGCGGACACCCTTGGGGCGGCCGGTGGTGCCGGAGGTGTAGATGAGGGTGGCGAGCTGGTCCTTGGTGATCGCGCCGACCCGCTCCTTGATCAGGTCGGGGTCCTTCTCCAGGCGGGCCGCGCCACGGGCCTCCAACTCGGCGAGGGTCAGCACCCAGTCGCCGGTCTCCACGCCCTCGGCGTCGATGACCACGACATGGGTCAGGTCGGGCAGCTCGGCGCGCTTGTCCTGCGCCTTGGCCAGCTGCTCGGCGTTCTCCGCGAACAGCACGCGGCTGTCGGAGTCGGCGACGATGAACGCGGACTCGTCGGCGTTGGTCTGCGGATACACCGTGGTCGTGGCGGCACCGGCGCACAGGATGCCGAGGTCCGCGAGGATCCACTCGATCCGGGTCGCGGAGGACAGGGCGACCCGCTGCTCGGGCTGCACCCCGAGCTCGATCAGGCCGGCGGCGATGGCGTAGACCCGCTCGGCGGTCTGCCCCCAGGTCAGCGACTTCCAGTCGTCGGGACCCTCGCCGGAGGCCGAGGGCACGGGGTAGCGGTACGCCTCGGCGTCCGGTGTGGCCGAAACGCGCTCCAGGAAGAGGGTCGCCACGCTCGGCGGACGGTTCTCGATCAGGGTCTGTGTGTCGCTCACGACATCCTCCGGGGCCCGCGACAGTGCGGCGGCTGGCTCGGTGCGGCTGGTGACTCGATGGGGTGTTGTTTAACTCACGAGTAACTATCGAGTGGAGATCAGAGTAGAGCGCGACCGACGCCGATGTAAGGGGCGGCGGCCTGTCACTTTCTACAGAGCGCGACGTTACGCACGCGTAGGGGCCCGTCGCTCTCACCCGCGACAGGCCCCTATTCTCACGGGAAAACGGCGCTACTTCTTGCCCTTGCCGGAACCCGCGTTGTCGTCGCTGCTCAGCACGGCGATGAAGGCCTCCTGCGGAACCTCCACAGAGCCCACCATCTTCATCCGCTTCTTGCCCTCCTTCTGCTTCTCCAGCAGCTTCCGCTTACGGGAGATGTCACCGCCGTAGCACTTGGCGAGGACGTCCTTGCGGATGGCGCGGATGGTCTCGCGGGCGATGACCCGGGAGCCGATGGCGGCCTGGATCGGCACCTCGAAGGCCTGCCGCGGGATGAGCTCGCGCAGCTTGGCGACGAGCCGCACGCCGTACGCGTACGCCGCGTCCTTGTGCGTGACCGCCGAGAAGGCGTCCACCTTGTCGCCGTGCAGCAGGATGTCGACCTTGACCAGGCTGGAGGCCTGCTCGCCGGTGGGCTCGTAGTCGAGGGACGCGTAGCCGCGCGTCTTGGACTTCAGCTGGTCGAAGAAGTCGAAGACGATCTCCGCGAGCGGGAGGGTGTAGCGGATCTCGACCCGGTCCTCGGAGAGGTAGTCCATGCCGAGCAGGGTGCCGCGCCGGGTCTGGCACAGCTCCATGATCGAGCCGATGAACTCGGAGGGCGCGAGGATCGTGGCGCGTACGACGGGCTCGTACACGTCGTCGATCTTCCCCTCGGGGAACTCGCTCGGGTTGGTGACGGTGTGCTCGGAACCGTCCTCCATGACGACGCGGTAGACCACGTTCGGCGCGGTGGCGATGAGGTCGAGCCCGAACTCGCGCTCCAGCCGCTCGCGGATCACGTCGAGGTGCAGCAGGCCCAGGAAGCCGACGCGGAAACCGAAGCCGAGGGCGGCGGAGGTCTCCGGCTCGTACACCAGCGCGGCGTCGTTGAGCTGGAGCTTGTCGAGGGCGTCGCGCAGCTCGGGGTAGTCGGAGCCGTCCAGCGGATACAGACCCGAGAAGACCATCGGCTTCGGGTCCTTGTAACCGCCGAGCGCCTCGGTGGCCCCCTTGTGCAGGGTGGTGATCGTGTCACCGACCTTGGACTGGCGGACGTCCTTCACACCGGTGATCAGATAGCCGACCTCGCCGACACCGAGGCCGTCGGCCGACTTCATCTCGGGGGCCGAGACGCCGATCTCCAGCAGCTCGTGGGTCGCGCCGGTGGACATCATGCGGATCCGCTCACGCTTGTTGAGCTGACCGTCGATGACACGGACGTACGTCACGACACCGCGGTAGGAGTCGTAGACGGAGTCGAAGATCATGGCGCGGGCGGGTGCGTCCTGGATGCCGACCGGCGCGGGGACGTCGGCGACCACCCGGTCAAGGAGCGCCTCGACGCCCAGGCCCGTCTTGGCGGAGACCTTGAGGACGTCGTCGGGGTCGCAGCCGATGAGGTTGGCGAGCTCCTCGGAGAACTTCTCCGGCTGGGCGGCCGGCAGGTCGATCTTGTTCAGTACGGGGATGATCTTGAGGTCGTTCTCCATCGCCAGGTACAGGTTGGCGAGAGTCTGGGCCTCGATGCCCTGGGCGGCGTCGACCAGGAGGACGGTGCCCTCACAGGCGGCCAGCGACCGGGACACCTCGTACGTGAAGTCCACGTGCCCCGGGGTGTCGATCATGTTGAGGATGTGGGTCTTGCCCGGGTCCTCGGTCGGGGCCCAGGGCAGTCGGACCGCCTGGGACTTGATCGTGATGCCACGCTCACGCTCGATGTCCATGCGGTCGAGGTACTGAGCACGCATCTGGCGCTGATCGACCACTCCGGTCAGCTGGAGCATGCGGTCGGCGAGCGTGGACTTGCCGTGGTCGATGTGCGCGATGATGCAGAAATTGCGGATCAGAGCCGGGTCGGTACGGCTCGGCTCGGGCACATTGTTAGGGGTCGCGGGCACGCAGGGTCCTGTCTCTTGAGGCGCCTTGTGCCTCGGGTCGGATCGATACGTAGGCTCCATGGTCCCATGGGCGGCGACCGGAGGCCGTTTTGGGCCGTCGGTCGGCCCACTGGTACTGTGGGTCGCTGTGTCTCCTGCCCTCTCAGCACGAGGCACACCCCAAGAAATCACCTGGCCCGGGTCCCTTGTGGTCCCGTGCCTGAACCTGAAAAGGCTCAATCAGTGGCGAACATCAAGTCCCAGATCAAGCGGATCAAGACCAACGAGAAGGCTCGGCTGCGCAACAAGGCCGTCAAGTCCTCTCTGAAGACCGCCATCCGCAAGGCCCGTGAGGCCGCTGCCGCGGGTGACACCGAGAAGGCCACCGAGTACCAGCGCGCTGCCGCGCGTCAGCTCGACAAGGCCGTCGCCAAGGGCGTCATCCACAAGAACCAGGCCGCCAACAAGAAGTCGGCGCTTGCTTCGAAGGTCGCTTCCCTCAAGGGCTGACACCTCTATCTGATCTGATCTTTTTGATCTGACTGCCGGAAGGACCCAGAGCGGGCCCTCTCTCATCCGCTCCCACCCGGCACCCAGAGCTCGTACGCGGCCTGCGTTCGCCACGCGGGTATGAGCTCGAAAGCTTGGTCCGAAGGCCCCGGAGCCCACCCTTCCCCAGGGCGGAAGCCGGGGCCTTCGGCATGCGCTGTCACGACTGGGCGATCTCAGCCCGTCCGGTCTTCAGCCCGCCCGGCGTTTGAGGACGAGGCCGCTTCGGGGCCGAAACAGGGGGTCCGGGGGCGCAACCCACCAGGACCGGGGTCGAAGGGGCAGCGCCCCCCGGAGGACGGGACGGGTAGGGGCGACGGGGGCGAAAACAGCCAACGCCTGCCACGGACGCCCCTCAGCGAGACCCGCTACGCCCGCCCTCGCGACCGCGCCGCCCGAGCGATCACCACGACCGCCTTCTCCAGGGCGTACTCAGGATCGTCCCCCCCGCCCTTCACCCCCGCATCCGCCTCGGCAACGGCCCGCAGCGCCACAGAGACCCCATCCGGCGTCCACCCCCGCATCTGCTGCCGCACCCGATCGATCTTCCACGGCGGCATCCCCAGCTCCCGCGCGAGATCCGCCGGCCGCCCACCCCGAGCCGACGACAGCTTCCCGATCGCCCGCACCCCCTGAGCCAGCGCACTCGTGATCATCACCGGCGCCACCCCCGTGGCCAACGACCACCGCAACGCCTCCAGCGCCTCCGCCGCCCGCCCCTCCACCGCCCGGTCGGCGACGGTGAAGCTCGACGCCTCGGCCCGCCCGGTGTAGTACCGCCCCACGACCGCCTCGTCGATCGTCCCCTCGACATCGGCGACCAGCTGCGACACGGCCGAGGCCAGCTCCCGCAGATCACTCCCGATCGCATCGACAAGCACCTGACAGGCCTCGGGTGTGGCCGACCGCCCGGTCGCCCGGAACTCCTGCCGCACGAAGGCCAGCCGATCCGCCGGCTTGGTCATCTTCGGACAGGCGATCTCCCGCGCTCCCACCTTCCGCGCGGCGTCGAGCAACCCCTTGCCCTTCGCCCCGCCGGCATGCAGCAGCACGAGCGTGATCTCCTCGGCGGGGGCCGAGAGATACGCCTTCACGTCCTTCACGGTGTCGGCCGACAGATCCTGCGCGTTGCGTACGACCACGACCTTGCGCTCCGCGAAGAGCGAGGGACTGGTCAACTCGGCGAGCGTGCCGGGCTGCAGCTGTTCCGGGTTCAGATCCCGTACGTCCGTGTCGGCGTCAGCCGCCTTCGCGGCGGCCACCACCTCCCGCACGGCACGGTCGAGCAGCAGGTCCTCCTGCCCCACGGCCAGCGTCACCGGGGCAAGGGGGTCGTCGTTCGCACTCTTCTTTGCCATCGCCGACAAGCATGGCACGGGCCACTGACAACCAGCCCCGCCCACGGCACGAGCCCGGCGGGCGCCCCCACCCCTACGGCTCCTCCCGCCATCCGTCCCACTCCCCCGCGAACTCGTCCAGCGCCCCGGGATCCAGCCGCCCGTCCTCGTCCCGCAGCACAACGAGCCACTGCGCGTCCTCGGCGTCGTCCTCCCCCGCCAGCGCGTCGCGGACGATGCGCGGCTCCTCAGCCACCCCGAACCGCTCCCTGAGCGCCTCCGCCACCTCCTCCGCGGCATCCCGGTCAGGCAGCACCAGCACATGTCTCACATCGCTCACCCGGCTATTGTCCGGCACCCGGGAAGCCCCGAACCCCAGCTCAGCCCATGACCACCAGGACCTCGTCCGCTGCCGCGGCCCACCCCCCTCACCCCGTCTTCCGCGCCACCGGCACCCGATCGAGCTCCACCCCGAACCGCTCCCGGTACACCCCCAGCACCTCCTCGTCCGTCCCCAGCTCCCGCACCTCTCGGGTCCCGTCCGGCCCCGTCACCGTGAAGCTCCGCCCGCTGAGCGTGATCCTCCCGCCGTCCTCCGTGACCCGCGAACACACCGGCGACCGTGTGAAGTGCGAGGCCGGCGAGGTGCTGTGCCACCAGGCGCCCGCCACGAAGTCCCCGAGCACCCGGGGCCGTACCTCCAGGCGGTACTGGGGCTTGCCGCCCATGAGGACGTCCAGGTCGGCCGCCTCCGCCGCCGTGTGCCCGCCTCGCACCCCGGCCGCGTCCGCCCCGGCCTCGACGACCCGGAACGTGCCCCCGGGATCCTCCTGTTCCCCCCGCGCCTGCATCGCCAGGGGATGGTGGCTGTGCGCCCCGAAGCCGACGTCGGCCAGCCAGTCGCCCCCGTCCACCGTCCGCACCCGCAGGGCGAGGTGGTCGTAGGGGATGCCGAGCCGGCCCTCCTCCCCGTACACCCGGGCCGCGAGCAGTGTCACCTCGAAGCCCAGCGCGGCGAGCAACGCCCCGAAGCAACCGTTGAGTTCGTAGCAGAACCCGCCCCTTCGCGCCCCCACCACCTTGTCCAGCAGCCGCTTCTCCTCCAGCACGATCTCCTCGCCGAGATGGATCGACAGGTTCTCGAAGGGCACGGTCTGCAGATGGCGCAGTTGCAGCTCGCGCAGGACGTCCACAGTGGGCCAGGCCGGGTGCTCGGCACCGAGGCGGCGGAGATAGGCATCAACCTGTGCGGAATTCATGCCCTCAGTCTCCCGCCACCCGCATCGACTCACCCGTTCCCAGGACCGCCAGCGCCCCGTCCTCGTCCGTCCGCAGCACCATCGCCCCCTGGCCCCGCAGCGCCGCGACCGTGCCGGGGGCCGGATGCCCGTACGTGTTGTCCCTCCCCACCGAGATGAGCGCCAGCCGTGGAGCCGCTCTGCGTATCAGTTCCGGATCCTGGTAGGCCGAGCCGTGGTGGGCGACCTTGAGGACGTCCACGCCGCCCAGCAGCGGGCCCGCCGGGGATCTCAACAGGGCGCGCTGGGCCGGGGGTTCGA
The DNA here is from genome assembly GCF_044742595.1 of Streptomyces sp. NPDC087859. Lineage (NCBI taxonomy): Bacteria > Bacillati > Actinomycetota > Actinomycetes > Kitasatosporales > Streptomycetaceae > Streptomyces > Streptomyces sp. NPDC087859. The sequence goes on from NZ_JBIUUU010000003.1 coordinate 546,662, forward strand.
GGTCGCCGAGGAGGAGGAACCGCAGTCCGCCCGACCGCACGAGGAGGGCGACGCTGGCGTCGTTCGGCCCTTCCGGTTCCGTCGTGAAGGCCGGCGCTCCCGGAGCTCCCCCGACCGGCGGCGGCCACACCACCTCCCAGGCCAGCGCCCCGGTGCGCCGTCGCTCCCCCGCCACGGCACGGGTGAGCGGAATCCGCTGCCGCGCCGCCTGCCGCCGTACGAACTCCACCTGGTCCACCGGCTCCTCGAAGCCGGTCGTCTCGATCGCCCCCACGCTCCGCCCGCGCAGCACGCCGGGCAGCCCCGCCACATGGTCGGCGTGGAAGTGGGTCAGCACGACCAGCGGGATCCTGGTGACGCCGAGGGTGCGCAGACACCGGTCGACGAGCGTCGGATCGGGCCCCGCGTCCACCACCACACCGGTACCGTCGCCCGCCGCGAGCACGGTCGCGTCCCCCTGCCCCACATCGCACATCACCAACCGCCAGCCGGGCGGCGGCCACCCGGTGATCACGCGGGCCAGCGGCGGCGGCTGCACCACCACCAGCAGGAGCAGTGCTCCGCAGACCCCGCACCACGCGGGATGCCGCAACAGCCGCCGCCCGGCCGTCACCACGGCCACCGTGACCAGGGCGAGCAGGAACGCCCCGGTCCAGCTGCCGGGCCAGTCGATCCCGGCGCCGGGCAGGGACGCCCCGGTACGGGCGACGTCCGCGATCCATCCCGCGGGCCAACTCGCGCACCAGGCCAGCGCCTTGGCGACCGGCATCACCAGGGGTGCCGTCGCCAGGGCGGCGAAGCCCAGCACGGTGGCCGGCGCCACGGCGAACTCCACGAGCAGGTTGCACGGCACCGCCACCAGGCTGACCCGCGCCGACAGCACCGCGACGACCGGCGCGCACAGCGCTTGCGCGGCACCCGCGGCGGCCAGTGCCTCGGCCAGCCGCGGTGGCACCCGCCGCGCTCGCAGGGCCGCGCTCCAGCGGGGCGCGAGCGTGAGCAGGGCCCCGGTGGCCAGCACGGACAGCAGGAATCCGTAACTCCGGGCCAGCCAGGGGTCGTACAGCACCAGTAGCAGGACGGCCGTCGCCAGCGCCGGGATCAGCGACCTGCGGCGTCCGGTCGCCAGGGCGAGCAGGACCACGGTTCCGCAGGCCGCGGCCCGCAGCACGCTCGGGTCCGGCCGGCACACGACGACGAAGGCGAGCGTGAGCGCCCCGCCGAGCAGCGCGGTCGTCCGCAGGGGGATGCCGAGCCGGGGTGCGAGCCCCCGGCGCTCGACGCGCTGGGCGAGTCCGGGCGGCCCGATGAGCAGGGCCAGGATGATCGTGAGGTTGCTCCCGGAGACGGCGAGCGTGTGCGCGAGGTCGGTCTCCTTGAACGCCTCGTCCAGGTCCGGGGTGATCCGCGAGGTGTCCCCGACGACGAGCCCCGGCAGCAGCGCCCGCGCATCCCCCGGCAGCCCGTCGGTGGCCTCCCGCAGCCCGCCCCGCAAACGCCCGGCGAACCGCTGCACCCCCGACGGCCCCGCCACGACCTCCGGCGCTCCCTGCCCCCGCACCCGCACCACGGCCGCGACCCTGTCCCCACCCACCATCACCGGCGCCAGCCGCGCCGCGACACGGAACCGCGTGGAGGGCAGCAACCGCAGCCAGGGCGAGGAATCCGGCCCGCCGACCAAGGAGCCGCCACCACCCGCCGCCCGGTCGGCGAAGGGACGCCCACCTGTCGCTCCGTCGGCGAAGCCACCCCCACCTGTCGCCCCGGGGCCGGATCCGTCCCCGCCCATCGCCCCGCCGGAAGGACCCACGCCTCCCTCTCCGCCCCGGGCAACGGCACTCGGATTCCCCCGACCGTCCGAACCCGCGGTCGGCGCCCCGGCCCCTGCGTCCGTACTCCTTGCGGACCCCGTCACGTCGACCATCACCAGCACCGGTGTCCGCGTGTCCACCACCGTCCCGCCCGCCTTCTCCACCCGCCGCACCTCGCCCTTGATCAGCACGGAGGTCGGCGCCGGACGGTCCCCCTGGACCCTCGGCCGGGTGAGCCGGGGATCGGAGGTGACCTCGATCTCGGCGGTCACGGTCGCGTACTCCCGCGCCAGCCCGGGCACGGGCCCACGGCGCAGATCGGCTCCGTGCAGTCCGGCCGAGGCGGCGGCCGCGGCGACGCAGAGCAGCACGGCGGCGACCGGGACCCGCGGCCCCGCACGTCCCCGCGTCAGCAGCAGCACGCCCGCTGCGATCAGACACAGAACGGCCACCCCGGTGATCCACTCGGGCGCGGCGTCCAGCGTCAGCGCCGCCGTCGCCCAGGCGGCCAGCGCGGGTGGGACGAGTCGTAGATCGGCCGGCCCTTCCTGGCGGGGGTTGGCGTCCCCGAGCCGTGTGCCGGAGGCGGCGTGCACGGCTCGGCGGGGCCGGGGCGTCGGCGGTGGGGAGGGGGAGGAGGGCGGACCCTCGGGTACGTGACTCATGGCCGTACGAGATTCCGCAGATCGGCGAAGCGGCGTTCTCCGATGCCGTTGACCTCGCGCAGTTCGTCCACCGAGCGGAAGCCGCCGTGCTGGGTGCGGTAGTCGACGATGTGCTGGGCCAGGACCGGGCCGACCCCCGGCAGGGTGTCCAGCTGGTCCACGGTGGCCGTGTTGAGGGAGACCGGTGCCGCGGGTCCCGCTCCCGGCACCGATCCGGCGGAACTGACCGGTCCGCCGCCCGCCGTGCCGCCCTGGCCGGCCCCGGGCGCGGCAGGGCCGCCGACCACGACCTGCTCGCCGTCCACGAGGAAGCGCGCACGATTGAGCCCCTCGGTGTCCGTACCGGACCGCACCCCACCGGCCGCGCGCAGCGCGTCGGCGACGCGCGAACCCGCGGGGAGCCGGTGGACGCCGGGCTCACGGACCTTGCCGCTGACGTCCACCACGATCTCGGCGACGGGCGAGCCCACCGCGTTCGGCGCACCGGCCGAAGCACCGGGACCGGGCTGCGCACTCGGCTCCGCGAAGGGGGCGGCCACGACTTCGGGTGCCCGCACGGCCTGCGTCCGCCCCGCCCAGAAGTGCTGCGCGGCGAAACCCGCGGCGACGACGAGCACCACCGCCAGCGCGACCACGCTCCGCCGCTCCAAGCCGCACCTGGCCTGCAACCACACCGGCATCCGCTCCCGAAGAGCCAGCCCGGCCCGCACCCGCCGATCCCCCGTCGCAGGAGGAACATCAGCCCAGCCCACCGGTGCCGGCCCGGCATCAGGGCCGAAGCCCGCGTCCGCGCCGATCCCGTCGGCCTCCGCACCGGGCACACCACCCCCGTCGACGCCCGGGGGCCCCGTCCCCGCCTCGCCTCGCTCCCCGACGCGATCGGCGAACATGACCTCCGCACGCCGCCGGAGTTCCTCGGCCGAGGCATACCGGTGCCGGCCCCGTGGCGGCCGGTGGTGGCGTTGGTGGTGGCGGGTACGGACGTCGGAGGCAGGCCCACGGCCCGGCCCACTGGTCGGAGTCGCTGTGTGTGAACGTGATCGAAGTGCCATGCGACGAGGATCGGACACCCGGCGCTCTCGCGATGATCTTGCTCAATTCCCGGGGACGACACACAGGTTGTGGACAACTCCGCCACCCACACGAGTGAGAGCCGACCATCCACAGCCCTCGACGACGGCGTCACCGCGCCTGCGCGTCACCGTCTCACCGCGGCGAGACCACAGTCCCCAACAACCCGGGCCCCGTATGTGCCCCGATCACCGCACCGACCTCACTGACATGCAGATCCGCCAGCCCCGGCACCCGCGCCCGCAGCCGGTCCGCCAGTGCCGACGCCCGGTCGGGGGCGGCGAGATGATGGACAGCGATGTCGACCTGCGCGCTGCCCGCCCGGTCGGCCACGATCTCCTCGAGGCGGGCGATCGCCTTCGACGCGGTGCGCACCTTCTCCAGCGGTTCGATCCGGCCGCCCTGCAACTGGAGCAGCGGCTTGACCGCGAGCGCGGAGCCGAGGAGTGCCTGTGCTGCGCCGATCCGGCCGCCCCGGCGCAGATAGTCGAGAGTGTCGACGTAGAAGAAGGCGGATGTCCCGGCGGCCCGCTTCTCCGCGGCGGTGACGGCCTCGTCCACCGTGCCGCCCGCCTCGGCCACCTCCGCCGCCGCGAGGGCGCAGAAACCGAGGGCCATCGCGATCATCCCGGTGTCCACGACCCGTACCGGCACCGGCGCCTCACGCGCCGCGAGGACCGCCGCGTCGTATGTGCCGGAGAGCTCGGCGGACAGGTGCAGGGAGACGATGCCGGTCGCGCCGGACTCCGCTACCCGCCGGTAGGTCTCCGCGAAGAGCTGGGGGCTGGGGCGCGAGGTGGTGACAGGACGTCGCTTCTGCAGTGCCTGTGCCAGCGATCGGGTCGAGATCTCGGTGCCCTCTTCGAGGGCCTGGTCGCCGAGGACGACGGTCAGGGGCACCGCGGTGATGCCGTGGCGCTCCATCGTCCGCTGCGGCAGGTAGGCCGTTGAATCGGTGACGATCGCGACATGGCGGGACATGAGCTGGAGGTTACCTGCCGTAGCGCCAGGGCGGCAGCCCGACCCCTGTCACCTGGGACAGCCTTGACCGGATCAAGTCGTGCTCTCGGGACGGGGCTTCTTCTGCCAGGGGTACGCGGGGCGCTGTGCCGGCGGGGTGATGGCGGGCCGGGTCGGTTCGTCGGCGGTGCGTGACTTCGGTGTCTCCGGCCAGGTCTGCTGGGCCGTGGTGGCGTCGGCGACGGGTGCCTCGGGCCACGGGGGCGGGGACTGCGCGGGCTCGGTCGGCTCCGCTGTCGTCCAGTGCCGCAGCGCGCCGGCCTCCATGTCGATCTGGGAGCTCAGCGAGTCCAGGTCGTCGTCCGCGAAGCGGCGGGCGCGGTCCCGGGCCGCCCAGCGCAGCGAGTCCGCGGAGTGCGTGATCTGCTCGGTCCGCTCGCGCAGCCCCGGCAGGCGCTCGGCGAGCGTCGCCCGGTCCGGTTCGGACTCCAGGCGCCTGAGTTCGCCGTCCAGCTCGTGTCCGTGCGCGCTGAGCCGCTGGAAGAGGGCGAGGGACTCCTTGAGGGACTCGTCCTCGGCGGCGCCCGCGTGCAGGGCGTCCTGGGTGGCGCGCATGGAGGTGCGCAGCTTCAGCCGCAGTTGGGCCAGCTCGCCCGCCGCGCCGGGCTGGGCGAAGGACTTGGCCCGCAGTGTGTGGTCCTCGACCGTGCGGCGGGCCTGGGTGATGGTGCGGTCCACACCGCGCTTGGCGGCGCCGACCACCTTCACCGTGGCGTAGACACCGAGCACCAGGAAGAGCACGAAAAGCAGAGCGACTATCGCCATCAGTGCCTCCACGATGCTCCTCCTCCGACCGGGCGCGATGTTCCGCGCCGCTCTTCAACGGTAAACGCAAGGGGCAGGCGCGGAGTTCCGGAAGAACCCCGAACCTGCCCGTACGGAACCCCTAGGGGGCGCCGTGTCTCACGACGGAACGATGTTGACCAGCTTCGGCGCCCGCACGATCACCTTGCGGATCCCCGCCCCGTCCAGCGCCGCCACGACCTTGTCGTCGGCCAGCGCCACCTTCTCCAGCTCCTCGTCGGAGATGGCCGGGGAGACCTCCAGACGGGCCTTGACCTTGCCCTTGATCTGCACGACGCAGGTCACGGTCTCGTCCACGACGTACGCCGGGTCGGCGACCGGGAAGTCCTGGTGGACGACCGAGTCGGTGTGGCCCAGCTTGCGCCACAGTTCCTCGGCGATGTGCGGGGCCAGCGGCGCGACCAGCAGCACCAGCGACTCGGCGACCGAGCGGGGCACCGGGCCGCCCGCCTTGGTCAGGTGGTTGTTCAGCTCGGTGACCTTGGCGATGGCGGTGTTGAAGCGCATGCCCTCCAGGTCCTGCCGAACGCCGTCGATGGCCTTGTGCAGGGCGCGCAGGGTGTCCTCGTCGGGCTCGGCGTCGGTCACCACCAGCGAGCCGGTCGCCTCGTCGACGACGTTGCGCCACAGCCGCTGCAGCAGCCGGAACTGGCCGACCACCGCGCGCGTGTCCCACGGCCGGGAGACGTCCAGCGGGCCCATGGCCATCTCGTACAGGCGCAGGGTGTCGGCGCCGTACTCCTCGCAGATCTCGTCCGGGGTGACGGCGTTCTTCAGGGACTTGCCCATCTTGCCCAGCAGCCGGGAGACCTTCTCGCCCTGGTAGTAGTACGCGCCGTCGCGCTCCTCCACCTCGGCGGCCGGCACCGCGATGCCACGGCTGTCGCGGTAGACGAAGGCCTGGATCATGCCCTGGTTGAACAGCTTGTGGAACGGCTCCACGGAGGAGACGTGCCCCAGGTCGAACAGCACCTTGGACCAGAAGCGCGCGTACAGCAGGTGCAGCACGGCGTGCTCGGCGCCGCCGACGTACAGGTCGACACCGCCGTGCGGCTGGCCCTCGCGCGGGCCCATCCAGTACTGCTCGACCTCCGGGTCGACCAGCTGCTCGCTGTTGTGCGGGTCCAGGTAGCGCAGTTCGTACCAGCAGGAACCGGCCCAGTTGGGCATGGTGTTGGTCTCACGGCGGTACTTGCGCGGGCCACGCCCGTCGCCCAGGTCCAGGGTGACGTTCACCCAGTCCGCGTTGCGCGACAGCGGCGTCTCGGGGGAGGTGTCGGCGTCGTCCGGGTCGAAGGTGCGCGGCGAGTAGTCCTCGACCTCGGGCAGCTCCAGCGGCAGCATCGACTCGGGCAGCGAATGGGCGATGCCGTCCTCGTCGTAGACGATCGGGAAGGGCTCGCCCCAGTAGCGCTGCCGGCTGAACAGCCAGTCGCGCAGCCGGAAGTTGACGGTGCCCTCACCGACACCGGAGCGCTCCAGCCACTCGGTGATGCGCGCCTTGGCCTCGACGACGCCCAGGCCGTCCAGGGAGACACCCTCACCGCTGGAGTTGATGATCTTCGCGTCGTAGGACGCGAAGGCGTTCTCCCACGTGGAGGTGTCGGTGCCCCGGCCGTCCGTCGGCTCGACGATGCAGTGGATCGGCAGCTCGAAGGCGCGCGCGAACTCGAAGTCGCGCTGGTCGCCCGCCGGGACGGCCATGATCGCGCCGGTGCCGTAGCCCATCAGGACGTAGTCGGCGATGAAGACCGGGATCCGGTCGCCGTTGACCGGGTTGGTGGCGTACGAGCCGATGAAGACGCCGGTCTTGTCCTTGGCCTCGGCCTGTCGCTCCACGTCGGACTTGGAGGCGGCCTGCGCGCGGTACGCGGCGACGGCCTCGGCGGGGGTCGCGTGACCGCCGGTCCACACGTCGTGGGTGCCCTCGGGCCATTCCGGCGGCGTGAACTTCTCGACCAGCGGGTGCTCGGGCGCCAGCACCATGTAGGTGGCGCCGAACAGGGTGTCCGGGCGTGTGGTGAAGACGGTGATGTTCTCGCCGTCGATGGGGAAGTCGACGCGGGCGCCCTCGGAGCGGCCGATCCAGTTGCGCTGCTGCAGCTTGATGGCCTCGGGCCAGTCCAGCGCGTCCAGGTCGTCCAGCAGCCGGTCGGCGTAGGCGGTGATGCGCATGTTCCACTGGCGCAGCTTGGCCTTGAAGACGGGGAAGTTGCCGCGCTCGGAGCGGCCGTCGGCGGTGACTTCCTCGTTGGCCAGCACGGTGCCCAGCCCGGGGCACCAGTTGACCGGGGCGTCGGAGGCGTAGGCCAGGCGGAACTCGCCCAGGACGTCGGCCCGCTCGGCGGCGCTCAGCTCGTTCCACGCGCGCGTGTGTCCCGGTACGGCGCGCTCACCGGTCTCGAACTGGGCGATCAGCGAGGAGATCGGGCGGGCCTTGTTCGCCTCGTCGTCGTACCAGGAGTTGAAGATCTGCAGGAAGATCCACTGGGTCCACTTGTAGTACTCGGGGTCGATCGTGGCGAACGACCGGCGCTTGTCGTGGCCCAGGCCCAGCCGGCGCAGCTGGACCTTCATGTTCTCGATGTTGGCCTCGGTGGAGACACGCGGGTGCGTGCCGGTCTGCACGGCGTACTGCTCGGCGGGCAGGCCGAAGGCGTCGAAGCCCAGGGTGTGCAGGACGTTGTGGCCGGTCATCCGCTGGAACCGGGCGTAGACGTCGGTCGCGATGTAGCCCAGGGGGTGGCCGACGTGCAGACCCGCACCGGAGGGGTACGGGAACATGTCCATGATGAACTTCTTGGGCTTGGCGACCAGCTCCGGGTCACCGGCCAGGTCACCCTTGGGGTTCGGCGCGGCATACGTGCCCTCGACGTCCCAGAAGTCCTGCCAGCGTGCCTCGATCTCGGCCGCCACGGCGGCCGTGTAGCGGTGCGGCGCGGCCACCTCGGCAGCGGGGTTCGTCTCGCTCATGATCCTTAAGCTCCATCGATCGTCTCTGCCAGCGGCTGTGTCGTTCAGGAAACGAAAAATCCCCTCGCACAGGAGGGGACGCCGCGCCGATTCCGACCCAGCCGGTTCGCCCGGCGGTCGGGACTGATCAGCGCGGCCCGCTAAGCAGAAGGCGTACGGCACGCATGGCGTCAGAGTACCGCAGCCGTTGAGCAAGCCGCGACGCGCTTACGTATGCCTCTTCGGCACCGGGTGCCGTTCGCTCCAACCCCGCAGAGCACTCCAACATCACCCGACTAGAACTGAACCTGAGTCAAAAGTTACTTCGCGTAACAACTAGTAAGGGACATCACTACAACCGCATAGTCCTTTGGTAACAACGCAATAACTCAAACCTCGTACCGATCGGTATGGCTCCACTTAGAGTGCGGCAGCGGGACCGCTTTCCCGAACTGCTCGGAGTTGCCCCCATGAACGCTCGTCGTAGTAACAGCTCGCTCCCCAGGACAGGCCGCTCGGCCTATGGCGTGGTGTCGGCTGTCGTCCTGCTCTTCATCCCCTTGTTCGTGCTGGTCGGAGGTGAAAGGGTCCGTGACTTCCTGAACTTCGGCGCGGGCGTGCTGTCCCTCGTCTCACTCAGCTGCTCGGTGATCTGGGGCCTGGTCGCCCAGGACCGGATCTTCCTCAATCCGCAACAGCGGATCATCGGCCAGGCGGTGCACCGGACGACAGCGGTCGGCTCGATCGGGTTCCTGCTGCTGCACATCACCACGAAGGTCGCCCTCGACCACACGTCGCTGATCTCGGCGATCATCCCGTTCTCACTCGGCGTCACCGGCAGCGCCGGCCTGATCGGCCTGGGATCACTGGCCGGTCTGCTGATGATCTTCGTGGGCATCACTGGCGCCCTGCGCAGCCAGTTCGCCTCCCCCGCCCCGGTCGCCGCCCGCTGGCGCGCCATGCACATGCTGGCCTACCCGGCCTGGTGCTTCGCCCTGATCCACGGCCTGTACTCGGGCCGCGAGGCCAAGCCGATCTTCGTGATCCTCTACAGCCTCTCGCTGGCCGGCGTCATCGGCGCACTCGCCCTGCGTGCGGCGCCCCGCCCGATCAAGCGCAAGGTCGCCGACCGGATCCAGGCCGTCCTGGGCACCGGGGAGCGCTCCGGCCGCGAGGAGCTCGACGCGAGCCGCGCCAGGAACGCGGAGACCGCGTCCGCCCTGCCGGGCTACGAGAACAAGCGCGCGGGACAGTCGCGTACGACACCGTCCTACGAGGCCCCCGCGCCGCCCGCCCCCGAGCCCACGAACGGCTTCGCGGCCGCCTACCGCGCCGTCACACCGACCCCGCGCATCCCGCAGCAACCGTCCTACGGCGCCGACCAGACCGCCCGCATGGACCTGCCGATGGACATGCAGCCCACGGAGGCGGTCCCCCGCTACGACACCGGCGGCAGCACCTCGGGCAGCTGGCCGATCCCGTCGCCCCCGCCGGTCGGCGAGGCACCCCCGTCGGCCTACGACCCGCTCCAGGACACCGGATACAACATCCCGACCTACCGCAATACGGACACATCCGGATACGGCACGAGTGATGTGTACGACACCGGTGAGACGAACAACCTGTCCGGCGCGTATTACCCGAACGACACGTACAACAGCGGTCCCGCCACTGATCCATCGCCCGGTGATTCGTACGACTTCGACCCGCCGGGCTCGGGCGAACCTTGGAACATGCCTTCCGGAGGCTATAGGTGAACGAGGCCCTGCCCGACGTCCCAGAAGTCCGCGTGGTCGGCCTTCCTCAGCTCACGTCGGGCTTCGACCTTGTCGAAAGACTTGACCTGCCCATGCACCTGAAGGTGCACGGGCCGCTCGAACCCCTGGGCGGCGAACAACTCGCGAAGCTCGCCGAGAACATCAACCTGAAGGGCCGCGGGGGCGCGGGCTTCCCCTTCCACAAGAAACTGCGCTCGGTCGCCGAGGCGGCCATCAAGCGCGGTGTGCGCCCGGTCGTCGTCGTCAACGGCAGCGAGGACGAACCGGCCTGCCGCAAGGACACGGTGCTCATCAACCGTGCCCCGCACCTCATCCTGGACGGCGCCCTGCTGGTCGCCGAGGCCCTGGGTGCCCGCACGCTCGTGGTGGGGGTCACCCGGGAGTCGACCCAGCGGTCCATGGAGGCCGCGCTCGCCGAACGCGGCCTCAGCAACGGCCGCCGGTCGGCGCTCCGCGCGCGCGTGCAGCGCAATCCCGTCCGTATGGTCACCGGAGCAGCGGCCTCGCTGATCCGCTCCATCGACGGCGGCCCGGCGATCCCGCCCGGCCGCAAGGTCAGCGCCTCGCAGAACGGCGTCGGCGGCGCGCCCACCCTGCTGTCGAACGCGGAGACGTTCGCGCAGCTGGCGATCGCCGCCCGCATCGGCCCGGAGCGCTACGGCAACACCGGCCTGTACGACGAGCCGGGCACCGTCATGCTCACGGTCTCCGGCGCGGTCGCCCGCCCCATGGTGATCGAGGCCCCCACCGGCGTGCCGCTGCGCTACATCCTCCAGCTCGCCGGCGCCCCGCCGGTCCCGCAGGGCGTGCTGACCGGCGGCTACCACGGCAAGTGGATCGACGCCGCAACGGTCAACGAGGCGGTCGTCTCGCGCAACTCGCTGGACGCGGTGGGCGGTGCGCTCGGCGCGGGCGCGATCCTGCCGATCAGTCAGGACACCTGCCCGCTGGGCGAGTCGCTGATGGTGGCGAAGTGGCTAGCCGAGGAGAGCGCGGGCCAGTGCGGTCCCTGCTACCTCGGTCTGCCGGCCGCCGCGCGCGGCTTGGAGGACATCCTCAACGGCGGCGGCCCGGCCGCCCTGGAGGCGCTCAAGCAGGTCGCCAAGAACGTGAAGCGGCGCGGCGCGTGCTCGCACCCGGACGGCTCCGCGATGTTCCTGGAGTCGACCATCAAGGCGTTCACCGACGACCTCGCCGCGCATGTCCTCGGCAACGGCTGCGGACGGCCCGTGGAGGGCGTTCTGCCGCTCTTCGAGGGCGGCATAACGCCCGCGGGCCTCCCGGGTGGCGCCGCCGCCGAGGAGAACGGCCCCAGCCGCCAGAAGATCTACGTCGACTGGACGCTGTGCCGCGGCCACGGCCTGTGCGCCGACATCCTCCCGGAGGTCTTCGAACTCGGCGCCGACGGCTTCCCCACCGTCGCCCAGGCCCAGGTGCCGCGTTACGCCGAGGCGAAGGCGCTCCGCGCGGTCCGCCGCTGCCCCGCCCTCGCCCTGCGCCTCGAGGAGGCGGCACCGCGCGACAACAGCGCGTCCCGCAACCTCCCGGTCCTCTCCCAGGGCCGCGGCCGCCGCGCACTGGGGCGCTGAGCCGACATCACGAAGGGGGCCGCCCGGATCGGGCGGCCCCCTTCGTCGTCAGCGGGCGCGCGGGACAACTGCCCCTGGAAACGCAAGAATCCCGCCGGATCAAGCTGATCCGGCGGGATCTTTCTGTGGAGCTAAGGAGAATTGAACTCCTGACCTCCTGCATGCCATGCAGGCGCTCTACCAACTGAGCTATAGCCCCTTGCGCTGGCCCCGTGGGCTTCCCCCCGGCGGCGACGCCAACATTACACGCTCCCCCGGGTGGAACACCAAATCGTTTCCCTGAGGCCCGCCCCCGACGGGCCTCACGCAGTGACGAACGAGTAGAACCGTTTGAGCGTGCAGTGTTCCTCCAGGAGCCGGCCATAGATCGGCTCGCCCTCGAGTTCACGGTACGTCTCGATCGGGTCGCCTTTTATGATCAGCGCCCGCGCGCACTCCTCGCACCAGTACTGGTAGTCGGGATTGACCGGCTCCATGTCCCGCACGATCGGCGTCCCGCTGCCGCACCAGTCGCACTTTCGCCTGTGTGCACCCATCGATCAGCTCCAGCTGTGGCCGCAGGCCGTGCACACGTAGGAAATCCCGCCGTTGTCACCGAGAACTTGGGCGACATGCAGGGAACCGCAGGAAGGGCAGGTGAGCCGGGTGACCGTATCCCGTGTCGACGCTGCTTCAAGGAGGTGGCCCACCTCCTTGAGGATGCTCGCAGGCATCACTGCTCCCTCCCGTCGGGCCGCGCCCCCTTCCGGCCGTTTGATTCTGCCACGGCCGGACCAATACGGTCAGCGACGCCTCAGTACCAGTCCGGACACGGCACCCACCGCCGCCGTCCCGGCCAGCGCGAACATGCACGCAGAGAGCGCCTCCGCAGAGGTATACGCCTCGAAAGCCCCGAGTGACTCAAGCCGGTTCAAGAACAGTGTGCCGAACGCGGCGACTCCGGTCAGCTGACCGAGCTGGGTGACCGTGGCGAGCAGCCCGCTGGCGTCCGCCGCGTCCTCGGGCCGCACCGTGGCCAGCGCCCGGGTCAGCGTGGGGCTGAAGGCCAGCGCGAGCCCGACACCCACGCACGCGTACGCGACGTGCACCCACACCCCGCCGTCACCGCCGCCCTCGAGCGCCAGACCGACCCCGGCCACGGACAGCGCGGTGAGCAGGAACCCGGCAGGCGGCAAGGCGCGCTGCCAGGCCGCGGGCCACCTCCGCCAGGTCAGGCCCACCAGGCCGAAGACGACCGCGGTCGGAGCGAAGGTCAGGCCGGCACGCAGGGCGCTGTAGCCGAGACCGCCCTGGACGTGCAGCGTGAGCACGAACAGGAAGCCGCCGTTGACCGCCATGACGGCCATGATGCGCAGCACGGCCAGGCCCATGCCCGGGTGCCGCAGCACCCTCGGCGCGATCAGCGGATCGCCGCCGCGCCGGGCGAGCCGGGCCTCGTACGCGCAGAACACCGCGAACAGCACAGCGGCGGCGGCCAGCGACAGCCAGGACCACAGCGGCCAGTCCTCCTCCTGCCCCAGCACCAGCGGCACGGTGAACAGCGACACGGCCGCACCGAGCAGGACAAGGCCGGGCAGGTCCAGGCCGCGCCGGCGCGCGCTGCCGTGGTCGCTCGGCAGGACACGGCGCCCGACGATCAGGAGGACGACGCCCACGGGCACGTTCACCAGGAACACTGGCCGCCAGCCGGTGCCGAACAGGTCGGCGCTGACCAGGACTCCGCCGAGTATCTGTCCGGCGACGGCACCGACGGCGAGGACCGCCGAGTACGCGCCCAGCGCCTTCACCCGGGCCTCGCCTACGAAGTTCCGCTGGATGAGGCTGAGCACCTGCGGGATCATCACCGCCGAGCCGATGCCCTGGGCCAGCCGGAAGGCGATCAGTTCCGGGGCGCCCTGCGCCAGGCCGCAGGCGAGCGAGGCGGCGGTGAACAGGGCCATCCCGACGAGGTGGACCCGGCCGTGGCCGTACCGGTCGCCGAGGCGGGCTCCGGTGATCAGCAACACGGAGTAGGTGATGGTGTATCCGGCGACCACCAGCTGCAACTCGGCGCCCGAGGCGTGGAGTTCGGAACCGATGGTGGGAGCCGCGACGTTCACGATGAAGACGTCGAGCAGGGCCATGAAGGTGGCGGCGAGCACGACCGCGAGCAGCGGCCGGGGCCCGTTGTCAGTGCCGGGTGTTTCACTGATCGCAGGGCTTGGAACGGGTGCGATACCCGCTCCGGAACGGGGTGTTGTCGTCATGCCGTCGAGCGTGACGCCGGCGCGGTACGGGTGCCGAGAGCCCACCGATGCTGGTACTGACAGCACCTGGCAGGGCGCGGGCCGGGCGGCGAGGATGGGGGATGTGACGATGGGGACGACACAGCGCCGCCGACCCGAGCTGGCCGCGTTTCTGCGCACCAGGCGCGCCCGGGTGACGCCGGCGGACGTGGGGATGCCGCCGGGCTTACGGCGCCGTACGCCGGGACTGCGCCGCGAGGAGGTCGCCCAGCTCTCGGGGGTCGGGATCACCTGGTACACCTGGCTGGAGCAGGGCCGCCCGATCAACGCCTCCGCGCAGGTCCTGGACGCCGTGGCGCGCACCCTGCGCCTCGATCCGCCCGAGCGGGAGCATCTGTACCACCTGGCCGAAGTGCCGTACTCCTCCGCGCCGGAGGCCGTCGCGCAGGCCGTGGGTCCGGAGGTCCAGGGCATCATCGACGCCCTGGAACCGCGCCCGGCGGTGGTCTACAACTCCCGGTTCGACATCGTGGCCGCCAACGAGGTCTACCGGACCCTGTTCGGCGTACCGCTGACACAGCCCAGCGGCCGCCTGCCGAACGCCCTGTGGGCCTTGTTCACCGCGCCGGACGAGGACTGCCCGCTGATGTTCCGGGAGACCGAGCTGCCGGTGATGGTCGCGACCATGCGCGCCGCCTACGGGCTGCATGCCGGCGAGCCGGTCTGGGAGGACTTCGTGCGCAAGCTGTCCGGGGCGAGCCCGCTGTTCGCCCGGCTGTGGGAGAGCGGCGACGTGGCGGAGCCGGGACGGCGGGTGAAGGGGTTCAGACACCCGGCGGTGGGCGAACTGCGGATGACCTCGTTGTCGCTGTCGATCCATGGGATGCCGGAGTGCCGGATCGTCGTCTACACGCCGGACGACGAGCAGACGGCACAGCGCACGGCCCTGTTGACGGGAATGAAAAATCCCGCCCTGTGAGGACGGGATCTTCGTCTGTGGAGCTAAGGAGAATTGAACTCCTGACCTCCTGCATGCCATGCAGGCGCTCTACCAACTGAGCTATAGCCCCTTGCTTAGTTCTTCCCGCTCGGCGGGGCGAACAAGAAGAACTTTAGCCTGCGACCTGCCAGAAAGTGAAATCCGCTCAGTCGTCGTCGCCGAGCACCGGTTCCGGCAGCGTGCCGGCGTTGTGCTCGAGGAGACGCCAGCCGCGGGCACCTTCGCCGAGGACGGACCAGCAGCAGTTGGAGAGCCCGCCGAGGCTCTCCCAGTGCCGGGCCTCCAGGCCGAGGAGCCGGCCGATGGTGGTGCGGATCGTGCCGCCGTGGCTGACCACGACGAGCGTGCCGTTGTCGGGGAGCTTGTCGGCGTGCCGGGTCACCACGGGGGCGGCGCGGTCGGCCACCTCGCTCTCCAGTTCGCCGCCGCCGCGGCGGACCGGCTGACCGCGCTTCCACGCGGCGTACTCCTCACCGTGCGCGGCGATGATCTCGTCGTGCGTCAGCCCCTGCCAGACGCCCGCGTAGGTCTCGCGCAGGCCCTCGTCGTGGCTGACCTCGAGACCGGTGAGCGCGGCGAGCTCGCCGGCCGTGTTCGCCGCCCGCTTGAGGTCCGAGGCGACGATCGCGTCGGGCTCCAGGGAGGCGAGCAGCCGGGCGGCCCGGCGGGCCTGGGCCACGCCGGTCTCGGTGAGCTCGACGTCGGTGGTGCCCTGGAAGCGGCGCTCCACGTTCCAGGCGGTCTGGCCGTGCCGCCACAGGATGACGCGGCGGCCCCGGCCGGGCCGCCCTGCCGTCACCTCACCGGTGGCGCTCACCGCCAGTCACCACCGAGGTCCTCGGCGTCCTCGGCGGCCTTCAGCTTGGCGTGCTCCTCGGCCTTGCCGCGGGTGGCCTTGGCGTCCTCGGGCAGATCGAGCTCGGGGCAGTCCTTCCACAGCCGCTCCAGGGCGTAGAAGACGCGCTCCTCGCTGTGCTGGACGTGGACGACGATGTCGACGTAGTCGAGCAGGACCCAGCGGGCCTCGCGGTCGCCCTCGCGGCGCACCGGCTTGACGCCGAGCTCCTTCTGGAGCCGCTCCTCGATCTCGTCGACGATCGACTTGACCTGGCGGTCGTTGGGCGCGGAGGCCAGCAGGAAGGCGTCCGTGATCGACAGTACGTCGCTGACGTCGTAGGCGATGATGTCGTGCGCGAGCTTGTCGGCGGCCGCCTGTGCGGCGGTGTGGATGAGCTCGATGGAGCGGTCAGTGGCGGTCACTACACGGCTTTCGGTCGGCGGTCACTTGACATCAAGGGTCTCACGGACCGCCGACGGCACCCCATTCCTTTGAACGATCACGTCGCAGGGCCGGGTCGCGGACGTCCGCGACCCGGCCCTGCGACCCGGTTCCCGCCGGTCTCCCGGCCGGTTACGACGCCGAGGGTTCGTAGTCCTGGCCGAGGACCACGGAGACGTTCGCGTTCGAGGAGGTCTTGCCCTTGGTGACGGCGCTGGTGGGCAGGCCCAGGGTCTTGGCGACCTCGGTGGCGTTCTCCTTGTCGGCGGCGTCGGTGTAGACGACCTTGGAGGCGCTCTGGGCGGCGGACGCGGTGCCGCCCTCCAGGAAGGTGAAGCCGCCGTTGAGGAGCACGATGCGGGCCTTCTCCGAGTTGCCCTTGACGCCGCTGGCGTTCTGGACGGACACGCGGACGGCGGCATCCTTGTCGGGGCTCTTCGCGGTGCCGCCGAGGACGTCCTTGACGACGCTGTCGCTGGCCTGGGCGCTCAGCGTGCCGTCGGTCTGGACGGGCAGCAGGGCGGTCTTGTAGTCGCCGCCCTTGGCGAGGTCGGCGAGCTTGGCGAGGAAGGTGCCGAGGTCCTTGTCGGTGAGCGACGGGTCCAGGATCTGCGCCAGCGTCTGGACGGTGACCGTGGCGCCCTGCGCGTCGGAGGACACCTTGCGCAGCACACCCTGCATGACCTGCCCGAACCGCTCCAGCTGGGCGTTCTGGGCCTCGCCGGAGGCGCGGTAGGTGGCGTAGGCGACGGCCGCCTTGCCGCCGAGGGTCCGGTCCTTGCCCTTGGTCACGAGGGGCGCGGTGCCCTTCTTGCCGTCCGGGTCGGGCACGTCGGCGTTGGTGTCGATCTCGATGTTGCCGATGATGTCGACGAGGTTCTGCAGGTAGGGGGTGTCCAGGCGCCAGGTGCCCTGGATCTCGGTGCCGAGGACCGTGTCGATGGCCTCGCGGGTGCCGGAGGAGCCGTCGTCCTCGACCGACTTGGCGAGGGTGGTCGTGGAGCCGTCGTCGTCGGCCACGGCGAGGGAGTTGGGGAGCAGGACCGTGGTGCCCTGCTGGGTGGTGGTGTTGTCGACGAGCAGCGCCGTGGAGGTGCCGCCCTTCTTGGTGTTGTGCAGGTGGACGACGATCACGTCGCGCTTCTGGGCGGTCGCGGACGTGGCCGTGCCCGTCTTGGAGTCGGAGGAGGACAGCC
This sequence comes from Streptomyces sp. NPDC087859, assembly GCF_044742595.1. Taxonomy (NCBI): domain Bacteria; kingdom Bacillati; phylum Actinomycetota; class Actinomycetes; order Kitasatosporales; family Streptomycetaceae; genus Streptomyces; species Streptomyces sp. NPDC087859. The sequence goes on from NZ_JBIUUU010000003.1 coordinate 564,052, forward strand.
CGGGCAGCTTCCCGGCGTACCAGAGGTAGCCGACGCCGCCGACCGCGGTCAGCGCCAGGACGACGACGAGGGCGACGAGGCGGCTGCGGGCGCGGCGCTTGGCCTCCTCGCGCCGCTCGGTGCGGTTCTCGGTGAAGTTCAGCCAGTCGATGACGTCCTCGGAGTCGGTGTCCGGCTCCTCGACGAAGGCGAACTGCCCGGTCGCGTAGTCGCGTTCGGAGCGGCCGTCACCGGCGGGAGCCTCGGTCTCCTCGGCCGGGCCGGCCTGCTGCGGGATGTAGGCGGTCTGCTCGGCGACCCGGGGCTGCTGCCCGCTCGCGGCGGCGTGGCCGTAGGGGTCGTACGACGTCCCGGGCGCCCCGGGTGCTCCTTGCGCCGCTCCGTTCCCGTACGGGTCGTAGGGCGGCACGGGAGCCTGCTGACCGGTGCCGTAGGGGTCGTACGACTGCCCGGGGTACTGCCCTGTCTGCTGTCCGCCCGCCGCGTACGGGTCGTAGCCGTAGCCCTGTTGCTGGGCGTACGGGTCGTACGGCTGCTGTTGCGGCTGCTGCTGGGCGGCCGGCTGGTAGATGGGCCGGCCGTACTCGTCGTAGCCGACGAGCTCGTACCGGTCGTCGTGGTCGCCGCCGTATCCCGCGTCGTATCGGTCGTTCACCGGTGCCCCTCTCGGCTCACTCGCCGCGGTACAGCTCGCGCTTGTCGATGTAGCGCACGACTCCGTCCGGCACCATGTACCAGATGGGGTCACCCTTGGCGACTCTCGCACGGCAGTCCGTAGAGGAGATGGCGAGCGCGGGAACCTCCACGAGAGAGACACCGCCCTCCGGGAGGCCCGCGTCCGTGAGGTGGTGGCCGGGGCGGGTGACCCCGATGAAGTGCGCCAGGGAGAACAGCTCCTCGGTGTCGCGCCAGGTCAGCAGCTGGGCGAGGGCGTCGGCGCCGGTGATGAAGAAGAGGTCCGTGTCGGGGTTGAGCGCGCGCAGGTCGCGCAGGGTGTCCACGGTGTAGGTGGGGCCGCCGCGGTCGAGGTCGATCCGGCTCACCGAGAACTGCGGGTTCTCGGCGGTCGCGATGACCGTCATCAGATAGCGGTCCTCGGCCGGCGAGACGCTGCGGTGGCTCTTCTGCCACGGCTGCCCGGTCGGCACGAACACCACCTCGTCCAGGTGGAACTGCGCGGCGACCTCGCTGGCCGCCACGAGGTGCCCGTGGTGGATCGGATCGAACGTTCCGCCCATGACGCCGAGGCGGCGCTTGCCGGGGTTCGACGGGGCGTTGCCCGGGCCGGTAGGCATGTCCTGCTCTCCCATGCGTGCAGACCCTACCGGCCCGTCCTGAGGACGCCGGTCGGAGGAGGCCCGGAGTGCCCCGTTATGGGCACCGGGTGCCTCAGCGGTCGCGGTTGAAGCGGGTGGTGATCCACAGCAGGAGCATCAGGACGACGAACGCGCCGCCACCGGTGAGAAGGGGGTTGAGGCTCTCGTGGTTGCCGCCGTGCTCCTCGCCCTCGGCGGCAAGGGTGACCAACTGGGCTGCGGCGCTGTGGAAGCTCATCTTCGGCAGGACCTATCCGGTGGGCGGGATAAAGATGTCGGCCCATCGTAAGCGGGCGGCTCCGCGCCGATCACGCCGACTCCGCCGCGAGGGAACTTCCGCGCTCTTTCAGTCGTCTTTCTGCCTGTAGCCACGCAGCAGGAACCACGCGGTCAGGGCACAGCCCACCAGCATCACGACCAGTACGACCCGGAGCAGGTTCCCGGCCCCTTGCTGCTCGGCTGCGCCCGCGGCTCCGGCGAGCCAGGCGGACGCGGGGTTGTGCTCCATGACGGGACTCCTTCGCTGTACTGCCCGTCCACCGTATCTCCGCCTAGGCTGGGCTCTGCTTCGGGGGCGCAAAGGACCGCACAAGGGTCCGCAAAGGGTCACTCTCACGCACATGGGGGAAGACATGTCCGACGACGGACACGAGCAGAACGGGCACGAGCAGAACGGGCACGAGAACGTGCCGAGCAGGCAGCGCAGGCGCTTCCCCGGAATCTCCTCGCGTGCGTACGAGCACCCTGCCGACCGCTCCGCCCTGGTGGCGCTGCGGAAGCTGAGCGGGTTCGACACGGTCTTCAAGGCGCTCAGCGGGCTGCTGCCCGAGCGGAGCCTGAGGCTGCTGTTCCTGTCCGACTCCGTACGGGTGTCGGACCAGCAGTTCGCGTACCTCAACGACATGCTGCGGGACGCCTGTTACATCCTGGACCTGGAGAAGGTCCCGCCGATGTACGTGAGCCAGGACCCGAAGCCGAACGCGATGTGCATCGGCCTGGACGAGCCGATCATCGTCGTCACCACGGGCCTCGTCGATCTGCTGGACGAGGAGGAGATGCGGGCGGTCGTCGGGCACGAGGTGGGGCACGCCCTGTCCGGCCACGCGGTCTACCGGACCATCCTGCTGTTCCTGACCAACCTCGCCATCCGGGTGGCGTGGATCCCGCTGGGCAACCTCGCGATCATGGCGATCGTGACCGCGCTGCGCGAGTGGTTCCGCAAGTCGGAGCTGTCGGCGGACCGGGCGGGGCTGCTGGTGGGGCAGGACTTGCGGGCCTCGATGCGGGGTCTGATGAAGCTGGCGGGCGGCCACCATCTGCACGAGATGAACGTGGACGCGTTCCTGAAGCAGGCCGAGGAGTACGAGGCCGGGGGCGACCTGCGCGACTCCGTGCTGAAGATCCTCAACGTGCTGCCGCGCTCCCACCCCTTCACCACCGTGCGGGCGGCCGAGCTGAAGAAGTGGGCCGAGTCCCGCGACCACCAGCGGATCATGGACGGCCACTACCCGCGGCGCACCGAGGACAAGGACACCTCGGTCACGGACTCCTTCCGTGAGTCGGCGGCCAGCTACGCGAGCAATGTGAAGGGCTCCAAGGACCCCCTGATGAAGTTGGTCAGCGACATCGCCGGCGGCGCGGGCGACCTGGGCGGCCGCGTCCGCCGAGGCTTCGGCGGCTTCACGACCACGACCACGAGGGACGACGAACCGCCGAGCGACACGGATACGCCTCGCAGCGACAACTGACGTTCGCCGGACCCACCCGGGGGCGCGGGGCTGCATCGATGTGCGGCTACCGCCGCGCGGGCGCGAGCAACCACGCACCGGCCGACACCCGCCCGACAACCGAACCCGCACGGCGAACGGGCGCTCAGACCTTCGGCTGAGCCCCGGTGGCCAACGTCCCGCACACCGCCGTCGCCCGGTCCGTCGCGAACGGATCCGTCCCGGCCGGCCCGCCCGCCTTCGCGGTCTGGCCGGCCAGCAGCGGACTCAGCAGCGCCGCCACGTTGCCCCCGCAGGACATCGGCCCGGCCTGGACGTACGACACGGTGAGCTGGGCCTGGTGCAGGCGCACATCGTTGTGGTCGAAGCGGAACCGCATCTCGCGCCGCACGGTGAACAGCGACGCCTCGGCCTTGGCGCCGGCACCGACGGGCCGCAGCGCGTACACGAAGGTGTGGTCCGCGGTGACCTCGAGGAACGTCGAGTCGGCCTCGGTGGCCCGCAGGGTCCCCTGCACCCGGATCCTCGGGTCGGCCAGCTCGACGCTCTTGGCGTCGAAGCGCACCAGCCATCCGGTGACCGCGTGGCGCCCGTCGGCGGCCGGACGGGTCAGGCTCTCGTCGAACTGGAGGTGCTGGTCCGCCGGCAGCAGCACCCGCACGGGACGGGTCTGTCCGCCGGTGAGCACCTCCGGGTAGAGCGCGGAGCGGACGATGTACTCCTTGACGGTGTCGAGCGCGCTCGACACCTGGGTCTGGGAGAAGTGCGAGGTGTCACGGGCGGCGGGCATCGTGATCCCGGCGGCACCGATGCGGAACCGGGCGGCTGGGCTGTGCGCGTACAGCTGCTCGGGGTCGGTCGCGCCGGGCACCTTGCCCTCGGGGGCGAGCGGGACGACGGTCGCCCGGAAGAGGCTGGCTTCGACATCCCTCATCGCGGCGGGGCTCTCATAGGGGTGCCGTACGCCCATGTAGATCGCCGTACCGAAGGCCAGGGCGATCAGCAGGACCAGGACGAGTGCCTGCCGGGACAGTCCTCGGTGGGCCGGTGGGCGGCGGCGGACGGCGGGCGCGTGGTCGGCGATGCGCTCCTGCGCGGAGAATTCCTGGAGCCGGGCAGCACGGACGAACGACTCGTCGAAGACGACGGATCGGTACTCGTCCTCAGCACCACCGGGGCCGCCCTCGGGTGCCCCCTCAGGTGGTTCTCCAGGCCCTCCCATATCTTCAGAGTAGGTCTCCGGGAGCTCAGGTAAACGCCCCGCTGCGCGACAACTTCTGACAGGTTCTCACCAGGATCGTCAGCCGGTGGCCGGTAACGGCTCAAGGCATCCGCGGGGTCGCGGAGATGGCCGGCTGGGAGTGGTCGGCGGAGGCCGAGGGTGCCGACCCGGTGCCCTGCTCCAGCCCGGTCGAGGCGGGGGCGGGCGGACCTTGGTCCCGGCTGTTGGAGGACGCGCCCCGGTAGACCGCGGTGAAGGCCAGCGCGACCATGCCGATGCCCATCACGAGGGCCAGCATCCAGGCGACGGGACGGTGCCAGCGGACCTGTTTGCCGTACGTCCCCGGGGCGCCGTAAGGGCCCTCCAGGACATCGGTGTCGTCCAGCTCGTCGAGCTCGGGATCATGGCCGAAACGGTCGTGCCCGTCGGGGCCGTACCCGTCCTCGTAGCGCTCGCCTCTGCCGTGGGTGCGGCGGGCCTCGGCCTCGGAGGCCTCCGCTCTCGCCTGCGCGGCGGCCAGGAGGCGTTCGACGGCGGTCGGCTCGTGCACCACGGCCGCTCGTACGAAGGCCTCGTCGAAGACCACGGAGGCGAACTCTTCGTCCGACACCCCGCGGTCGTGGTCGTCGTCGGGCTCCCAGCCGTCAGGGAACGGCGTACCCCCCACGTCCTCCGGCACGGATCCAGAGTAGACCTGGGGGGTCAATTTGGGCAGACGGTATGGAAATTCATCCGCCTTGTGAGACACCTCTCGTGCGGCACGGGCGCGCGCCGGGAGCGCGTGCCGCACGCATATGCGCGGACGTGCGCCTCAGCGCCGTACGTGCCCGTCGCCCGTGACGATGTACTTCGTGCTCGTCAGCTCCGGCAGCCCCATCGGGCCGCGCGCGTGCAGCTTCTGCGTGGAGATGCCGATCTCGGCGCCGAAGCCGAACTGGCCGCCGTCGGTGAAGCGGGTGGAGGCGTTCACGGCGACGGTCGTGGAGTCGACCAGCTGGGTGAAGCGGCGGGCGGCCTGCTGGGAGGTCGTCACGATGGCCTCGGTGTGACCGGAGGTCCACAGCCGGATGTGCTCGACGGCCTTGTCGAGCGAGTCGACGACCGCCGCGGCGATGTCGTAGGAGAGGTACTCGGTGTCCCAGTCCTCGAGCGTGGCCTCGACGACGGTCGCCTTGGTGTCCTTCGCGTACGCCAGCACCCGCGGGTCGGCGTGGACGGTGACCCCGGCCTCCGCGAGGGCGTCCAGGGCGCGCGGCAGGAACTCGGGGGCGATGTCCTGGTGGACCAGGAGGGTCTCGGCGGCGTTGCAGACGCTGGGGCGCTGGGCCTTGGAGTTGATCAGGATGTCGATCGCCATGTCGAGGTCGGCGTGGGCGTCGACGTAGACGTGGCAGTTGCCGGTGCCGGTCTCGATGACCGGGACGACGGACTCGGTGACGACCGTCTGGATCAGGGAGGCGCCGCCGCGCGGGATCAGGACGTCGACGAGGCCGCGGGCCCGCATCAGCTCGCGCACGCTCTCCCGGCTCTCGCCGGGCACCAGCTGGACGGCGTCGGCGGGCAGCCCGGCCCCGCCCACGGCGTCGCGCAGCACCCGCACGAGGGCGGTGTTGGACTCGTACGCCGAGGCCGAGCCGCGCAGCAGGACCGCGTTGCCGGACTTGAGGCACAGTGCCGCCGCGTCCACCGTCACGTTCGGCCGGGCCTCGTAGATGATGCCGACGACGCCGAGCGGGACACGGACCTGGCGCAGGTCGATGCCGTTGGGGAGGGTGGAGCCGCGGACGACCTCGCCGACGGGGTCGGGCAGGGCGACGACGTCCCGCACGTCCGAGGCGATGGCTCGGATCCGCTCCGGGGTCAGCGTCAGCCGGTCGATGACGGTCTCGCTGGTGCCGGCCTCGCGGGCCTTGGCGACGTCCTTGGCGTTGGCCTCGACGATCTCGCTCGTACGGACCTCCAGCGCGTCCGCGATGGCGAGCAGCGCGTCGTCCTTCTCGGCCCGCGGGAGCGGGGCGAGGTCGGCGGCGGCGGCCTTGGCGCGGTAGGCGGCCTGCGTGACCGGGGACATGGAGTCGTACGGCGAGAGCGTGGTCATAAGGGAAGGGTAGTGCGCCGTACGGGGGCGGCCACCGCTCATCCCAAACCGCGAGACACCTCCCCTTTGCGCCTAAACCGGCGTCGCTCTCGCGGACGTGGTTGCTCGCCGTGGGGGTTCCTCGATTGATGGTTGCGGTCCGTGGCCGGATCAATACGGGTGTACGCCGACCGGCGATGCCGGGGGCGGGCCGTACCCCTCGGAGATGCGCTGGTGGTAGGTCTCGCGGTCGATGACCTCCAGGCCGACGATCTCCCAGGGCGGCAGCCCCGCGGTCAGGCGGTGCTCCCCCCACAGCCGCAGCGCGACGGCGGCCGCGTCGTGCAGGTCGCGGGCCTCCTCCCAGTAGCGGATCTCCGCGTGGTCGTTGGCATAGCGGCTGGTCAGCAGAAAGGGATGGTCGTGGGCGAGCTGTTCGAGGCCGCGCCGGACTTCCTTCAGCGGGGCCTCCTTCCCGGAGACGCTGAGGGTCACGTGCCACAGGCGGGGCAGATCCCGCGGCTCCTCGTACCGGTCGCCGGCCGCGACGCTCGTCAAGGCGCGCTCCTCACCGGCCGCACGCGACGAGGCCTCGGCGGCACCGCTGCGGGACCGGTCCCCAGGGCGCACTCGTCTCACGACGGCCTCCTTTACGCAGTGACCGACCCGGTGGTCGTGCGGAATGTGTCCCTGAGACAAAGTTGAGCAGGCCGCAAGGGTTCGCGTGGCGCTTTTGCGGAACGTCCACCTGAGGGCGACGGTCTTGGCAGGGCGTTCACCCCGTTTTCGGCTACGACGTGACCTCCGCGGTCCTCTGCCGCGCTCAGGGCTGCAGGATCACCAGGTCGTCCCGGTGCACGACCTCGCGCTCGTACGCCGGACCCAGCTCGCGCGCCAGCTCCCGCGTCGAACGTCCGATCAGCTGAGGGATCTCCTTGGCGTCGAAGCTGACGAGCCCCCGGGCCACCGCGCGCCCCTCGCCGTCCCGCAGTTCGACGGGGTCGCCGGCGTTGAACTCGCCCTCGACGGCGGCGATCCCGGCCGGCAGCAGCGACTTGCGACGCTGGACGACCGCCCGGACGGCGCCGTCGTCCAGGGTCAGGGAGCCCTGCGGGGTGGAGGCGTGCTGAAGCCACAGCAGCCGGTCGGCGGAGCGCTTGCCGGTGGGGTGGAAGTAGGTGCCGGTGTCGCCGCCGAAGAGCGCGTCGGCCGCGTGGACCGCGCTGGTCAGCACCACGGGGATGCCGGCCGCGGCGGCGATCCGGGCAGCCTCGACCTTGGTGACCATGCCGCCGGTGCCGACGCCGGCCTTGCCGGTGCTGCCGATGTCGATGCCGGCCAGGTCCGCGGGCCCGCGCACCTCCGCTATCCGCGAGGTGCCCGGCTTGCTGGGGTCGCCGTCGTACACCCCGTCCACGTCGGACAGGAGCACCAGGAGGTCGGCCCGCACCAGATGGGCCACCAGCGCGGCGAGACGGTCGTTGTCGCCGAAGCGGATCTCGTCGGTGGCGACGGTGTCGTTCTCGTTGACGACCGGGAACGCGCCCATCGCCAGGAGCTTGTCGAGGGTGGTGGAGGCGTTGCGGTGGTGGGAGCGGCGGCTCATGTCGTCGCTGGTGAGCAGGACTTGGCCGACGCGGACGCCGTAGCGGGCGAAGGAGGCGGTGTAGCGGGCCACGAGCAGGCCCTGGCCGACGCTGGCGGCCGCCTGCTGGCGGGCGAGGTCCTTGGGGCGGCGGCGCAGTCCCAGCGGGGCGAGTCCGGCCGCGATGGCGCCGGAGGAGACGAGGACGACCTCCTTCTCCCCGCCGCTGCGGCTCTTGGCGAGAACATCGACGAGCGCGTCGACCCGGTCGGCGTCCAGGCCGCCCGAGGCGGTGGTCAGCGACGAGGAACCCACCTTGACGACGATCCTGCGGGCCTCGCTCACGGCCTGCCTCACGCTTGCCACCTGCACTGTCCCCACTTCCTTGCGCGTGGCAGCAATCTACGCGAAGGGGCCGGTGCGAGACGTATCGGTCCAGCCCCCGGACACATCAGGAGGTGACTGGTTGCTCACCCTTCGCATACGGCAAAAAGGTTGTAGAGGTTGCTCATAGAAATCAAAGGCGATCCAAATTTATTCTGAAGTTTGTGTCACCTAAAGTTCACAGCGTGAAGCGCATCCTGATCCGGTCCGGCAAGAGCCCGTTCGACGTGGTCCCCGTGGAAGAGTCCCTCCAGCGGGACCTCATCGCCACCAACTCCGGCAACTTGATCTTCAGCGATGCCACACACAAGCTGCTCGAAGCCCCGGACACCGAGGTCGTCTCGAACGGCATCAAGTCACTGGTGTCCGAGGCCGACCGGATCAACCAGGAGTACGACGCCTTCGTCGTACCGCTGGCGAACGCCTTCCGCCCGTCCTTCGAGCAGCAGCTCAAGCGGCTGACGCGGCTGATCGGCCGGCTGAAGATCCCGGTCGTGGTGGTCGGCGTCGGTGCGCAGACCGGGCTGAACTACGACCCGGCGCGCCTCAAGCCCATCGAGCCGTCCGTGCGCGAGTTCGTCTCGGCGGTGCTCGAGCGCAGCGCCTCGATCGGGGTGCGCGGCGAGTTCACCGAGCAGTACCTCAAGGACATGGGGTTCCGGGACGTCGAGACCATCGGCTGCCCCTCACTGTTCATGTACGGCAAGGAACTCGACGTACAGAAGCGGTCCCCGGAGCTGACCGCCGCGTCCCGGATCGCGGTCAACGGTTCGCACAACGCGGTCCAGAAGCAGGGCCTGGGCAAGATCATCGAGCGGAACCACGCCCGCTACCCGCATCTGCGCTTCATCGGCCAGAACCTCTCCGACGCACGGCAGTTGCACTGGCGGGACCTGTCGGACCCGAACTCCAGGGTGACCGCGATACCGACGCACCCCGACCACCCGATGTACCGGGAGGACAAGGTCCGCGTCTACGTCGACCCGATCACCTGGATCGACGACCTGCGCGACTTCGACTTCTCCTTCGGCTCCCGCATCCACGGCAACATCGCGGCGCTGCTCGCGGGCACGCCCGCCACCGTGCTCGTCGGTGACTCCCGGACCCTGGAGCTGTGCCGCTACTTCGAGATCCCGCACGTCAGGATCGACCAGCTGCCCGCGGACCTGGACCCGGCGCGGCTGTACGAGGAGGCGGACTTCGGCGGGCTGGTGAGCGGCCACCACGAGCGCTTCGAGCGGTTCGCGGGGTTCCTCGACCGCAACGGACTGCAAAACACCTTCACCCACGGCGACGGCGGCGCGGCCTTCGAGAAGCGCATGAGCAAGCTGTCGTTCCCGGCGGGGGTGCGTCCCTGGCTCGAGGCCGACCTCGCCTCGCTGGCCACGCGGATGGCGTTCATGCAGCGCCACATCACCGATCTGACGCTGGACAACGAGCGGTTGAAGCGGGACCTGGCCCGCGCCAAGGCCGGTTCCAGGGGCACGAGGACGGTCGCGGGCATTCCGGCGCCGTCGGTCTACCGCCGCGCGCGCCGCGTGGTGGGCGCACCCATCCGCCGGGCCCTGCAGTCGGGCCGCCAGTAGGGCTGCGGGCGGGATCGGGCAGTACCACTCCACGGTCGTCGCAAGGCGCCCGGACACGCGCGTGTCGTCCAGAGGTCGGCGGGCGTTAACCCGGGCGCATGTCCTGCGACGACCTTGGAGTGACGCAGTGCCCCCTTCCCTCCCCCGCCGGCGCTCCACCAAGAGGCCGAAGAGACCGAAAAGGCAGAAGAGACTCCGTCTCGGGCGCGCCCTGAAACGTCTCTTCAGGCGCCCCCGCAAACCCCTCCCCCTGCGTCGCAGGGCGGCCCAGGTCCTCGTCACGGCCCTCCTCGCCGCCGCCTTCGCGGCGCAGGCCGTCGCGGCCCTCCTCCCCGACATCCCGCTGCTGCTCGCCGCGACCGCCGCCTCCCTGGCAGGGGAGGGCGTGCTGTACCGGTGGCAGCGCCCCATGATGTCGGTGTTCGCCAAGTCGCACGCGGACATCACCGTGCGGCACGTGCTGCGGGACCTGCTGCTGGTGGCGGGGCTGCTGCGGGTGGGCGAGCAGGAGCGGGAGTCGGTGTACGCCCCGCTCATCGCCGGTCTGCTGGTCTTCTACGGCCTGCACTTCGCGATCCAGGCGGTCTCCGTCCTGGTCCGCCGCACCCGCACCCTGCCGGTGGTGACCCGGAACATCGACGCCTCCGCGCTGCGCCTGTCGACCGCGCCGCCCGCACTGCTGCTGCGCCGCCCCGGGCACCGTCTGCTGCTGTTCGGGCTGCCGGCCACCGCCGGTCTCGCGGCCACGGCGGCCACGGACCTCCCGGCGGCCGCGGCGGCCGGGGTCGCGCTGTCGCTCCTGCTCGCCCTGCTGGGCCTGGGCGAGCTGCTGCTGCGGCTGCTGCCGAGCCGCCGTCCCGCGGGCGAGCAGGAGGTGCTCGACTGGTTCGACGCCTGGCTGGCCGACTACCGGCCGACCGTGGGCCTGTACTTCTCCGGGGGCGCGTCCTCGGCGTACCAGGCGAACATGTGGCTGGAGTCGCTCGCCAAGCTCGACGCCCGGCCGGTGGTCGTGCTGCGCGAGCGCTTCATGGTGCAGAAGATCGCGGCGACCGACATCCCCGTCGTCTGCCTGCCCAAGGTCACCACTCTGATGCGGCTGGAGCAGTCCACGCTCCAGGTCCTGATCCACCCCTCCAACTCCGGCAAGACCTCCCAGGTCCTGCGCATCCCCACGCTCAGGCACACGTTCGTCAACCACGGCGAGAGCGACAAGCTGTCCTCGTGCAACCCGTACGCGAAGGCGTACGACGAGGTGTGGGTGGCCGGTCCCGCGGCGCGCGAACGGTACGCGCTGGCCGAGGTCGGCGTGGACGACCGCGACGTGGTGGAGACCGGGAGGCCCCAGCTGGACGCCGTACGGCCGTACGCGGGGCCGCCCACCGGTCCGTACATGACCGTCCTGTACGCGCCGACCTGGGAGGGCTGGGACGGCAACCCGGGCAACACCTCAGTGGTCGAGGCGGGCGAGAACCTCGTACGGGCGCTGCTCGCGGACGACGGCGTACGGCTGCTCTACAAGCCGCATCCGCTGACCGGCTCGGTCGATCCGCGGGCCGGGGCGGCCGATCAGCGCATCCGGGAACTGATCCGGAGCGCCAACCGGCGGCGGACGGGGCCGCGGCCCGTCGCCGACGGCGAACTCGCCCGGTGCACGGCGCAGTTGGACCGGCTCACCACGGCCGACTTCCGGACCAGCGCCGACCAGGTCGAGCGGATGCTGCTCCAGTCGGTGCCGCACAAGGGGCGTGCGAAGGCGGTGGAGCGGGCCACGGCCGCCTGGGAGGAGGCGTACTGGGCCTCGCTGCCGCAGTGGGAGCACCAGGTCGTCACGGACGCTCGGCCCACGCTGTACGCCTGCTTCAACCGGGCCGACCTGCTCATCAGCGATGTGTCGAGCGTGGTCAGCGACTTCCTGGCGAGCGGCAAGCCCTACGCGGTGGCCAACACCAGCGGGCTGTCCGAGGACGTGTTCCGCGAGAGCTTCCCGACGGTCCGGGCCGCCACCGTGCTGACGCCGGACGCGAGCGGGGTGGCGCAGCTGCTGGACGCCGTACGCGAGCCCGACAAGGACGGACTGGCCGAGGCGCGGGCCGAGTTGAAGCGGCATCTGCTGGGCCCGGCGGAACCGGCCTCACAGGTGCGCTTCAACGCCGCCGTACAGGCGCTGTGCGCGGAGGCCCGGGAGCATCGCGCGCGGATGCGGGAGCGGCTGGCCGCGGAGATCCCCGGGCAGCGGCAGACCCAGGTCGAGTCCGAGTCCGAGTCCGAGGAGCAGCACACCGCCACCCCCTAGGCCCTCACGCCACCGCCGTCGGCCGGACGTCCCGGGCGGGCAGCATCCGGCGGGCCTTGCGCAGCGCCCGTCGGACGAAGGAGTCGAGCCCGCCCTCCCGGTATCCCGGGAACGCCCGGGCCTCGCGCGGTTCGGCGAGGTAGACGGAGTCGGGGATGCCGGCGGCAGCGTCGCGGAAGTGGGGGTAGGCGAGATACACGCGGCGGCCACGCTTCTCCAGCAGCGCGGCGGCCTGCTTCTTGGCCCGCAGGAACTCCAGGACGTCCGCGAGGAGTTCGGGCCGCTCCTCGGCCACCAGATGGAGGCGCAGGCGCTCGTCGACCCTGAGTCGGCGGGCGACCTCGTCGGTCCAGTAGGCGTCCATCAGGGGCTTGGCCAGCTCGAACTTGTGCCGTTGGACCTCCTCACTGTCCCGCAGGTACCTCGGGCCGAACTGCGGGAGCAGCGTGACGAGGAAGGGCCGGAGCATGAGCATGTCGCGCCGCGGGCCCGCCGGGACCATCTCCGCGACCAGGTTCATCAGGGCGCGCGCGGAGTCGAAGCGCAGGGTGTAGCTCCCGCTCTTCGTCACGTGCTTGCCGTCCTCGCGGCCCACCAGGTAGTAGCAGGTGTAGTCGTCGATCAGGGAGACGCCGTCGGCCCGCAGATAGGCCTCCATGGTGAACAGCGCGTCCTCGCCGGTCCACAACGACTCGTCGAACCGCATGCCGTGACGGTCCAGCAGGTCGCGGCGGAACAGCTTCTGCGCGCTCAGCGTGAACTTGATGTTGGACGACCAGACGTCGGTGCGCTCCAGCGTCCGCCCCCACATCGACTGCGGCGGCTTGCGGTTGATGCCCTCGACGCGGCCCAGGACCACGTCGGTGCCGTTGCGGTCGGCCATCGCGACCATCCGCTCGAGGGCCTCGGGACCGAGCCGGTCGTCGGCGTCCAGGAAGAACACGTACCGTCCGCCGGCCTTGCCCAGGCCGACGTTGCGCGGGGCGCTGGGGCCGCCGGAGTTGTCCTGGCGGATCACCGTGACCGGCATGTCGGCGCGGTCCGCGAACTCCTCCAGACAGGCGCCGGTGCCGTCCGTGGATCCGTCGTCGACCGCGATGACCTCGATGCGCGTGTGGTCGAGGGTCTGGGCCTCGACGGACGCGAGGCAATCGACCAGGTACGGCATCGCGTCGTACGCCCCGATGATCACGGTCACATCAGGCTGCGTCACGGTCACACTTCCCCCAGATCATGAGGAACCCTTGGTCATAGGGCATTCCCCCTGTATTGGTTTATTCGCAACTTAGTAGACGGACGAGGAAGGGAAGCGGTTGCCTGCTCATAGCTTTTTTGTGGCGCAGGTCACGACCAGTGAGAACGCGTCCCTCATGACGTACGTAAAAGGGCCCTGTTTTCGAGGATCACTCCTCGAAAACAGGGCCCTTCTTGACGGCGAGTTGGTCAGGCCTTGGTCGTGGCCTCCGCGGCTCCGGTCGCCGCCCGTGACTCCTGCCCGACGTTGCGCGCCTCGGCCTTGAGGGCGAGATTCGCGACGGCGGTGTTGAACTGCTCGATGGACGTCGGCTCGTCCGGGCCCAGCAGATACTGCTTGAGCTCCTTGCGGTCCTCCGCCAGCGGGTCGCCCGCGGGGTCACGGACCGCGTCCAGCAGGCCGCCCAGCTCGGCCGCGCTGTTGGACAGGATGGTGGCGGCGCGCACCGCGGTGTTCTGCCGCTTGAACTCCTCCACGCCCAGCTCGGCGGAGTCCGTCACCGCGTACGGCTTGCCGCTCGCGATGAAGTCGGAGACCACGCTGGAGATGTCGGAGACCATCGCGTCGGAGACGTTGAAGCAGTCGTACAGCCGCGGCTCGGCGCCGGTGATGACCCGGTGCTCGAAGGTGCCGACGGAGCGCCAGTAGGCGTCGTTCCACTCGGCGCGCAGCCGGGCGATCTCCTCGTGCCTGGCCACGTCGACCACACCGTCACGCGTGGCCTCGGCCTCGTCGCCCTTGTCACCGCCGCGGCCGGACAGCTCGGCGATCCGCGCCTCGATCCGGCCGAGATCGGCCTTGGCCTGCGTCCGGGCGGCCGCGTCGGCCGTGAAGCGGACATCGGTGGCCCGCTCGGCGCCGGCCTTCTCCACCAGGGCGGTGATCCGCGCGTGCGCGGCGCCCGCCTCCTTGCTGACCGTGCCGGTGAAGGGGTGCGGCTTGTACAGGACCCGGACCGGCGGGTCGGCCGTCACCAGCCTCTTCACGATGTTCTCGCCGGCCAGCACGATCGAGGTGTTGCCCGGGTCGCCGTCCCAGCCCTCCCAGGTGGGCGCGTACAGCACGGTCGGGATACGACCCTCCGGCACTCCCTGCCAGGTCTGGATCGGCGCCAGCTGCGGGCGGCCGACCTCGGCGATGTCCTCGTCGCGGACGCCGACGTCGGCGATGGCGTAGCGGTCGCGGCCCGCGCGACCGGCGGTCCACACCTCGTCGTACACCTTGCTGAACGGGTTGACGCTGGCGAGCTTGTCGCTGTCGCCGTGGCCGATGAAGACGTGCTTCATGGTCGGGACGCGCAGCAGGTGGATGTTCTTGCCGACGTTGGCCGCGTACAGCGCGACGCGCACGTTGGTCAGGTCCATGTTCATCAGGTGCACCCCTCCGGGCACGCAGACGACGGGGACCGTGGTGGGGGCCAGGTTGTTCAGGATGGCCCTCTCGCGCAGGATGATCAGCGGCTTGGAGTCCAGCTGCTCCATGGTCTCCAGCCACATGTTGACCTGGTACGCCGAGTCCTTGGAGCCGGAGAAGTACAGCACCGTCTCCGGCTGGTAGCCGGCCAGCCAGTCGTCGACGGCGGCCAGCACGGTCTCCGCGTTCGGCGGGGTCTTCCTGCCACGGACGTACGGCATGAGCGCGACGACGTACAGGGTGCCCAGCACTATCGTCGCGCCGATGCCGACGAACGCCGCGAGGGTGTCGTCCGTGGCCGCGGAGACCAGCACACCGACGACGGCGGCGAGGTCCAGGTGCAGCATCTTCTCGGCGGAGCGGTTGAGCAGACGGCGCGGCGGGGCGTCGGGGATGCGGATGCGGGACTTCAGGTCGACGTTACGGGTGGCGACCGGCATCCGGCGGCGGTTGCGGATCAGGGTGACCAGCGCGCCGTGCGGGGCCTGCAGACCGTAGAAGGCGATGAAGCACGCGACGGCGGCGTAGAAGACCAGACCGTCCGCGAGGTCGAGCCGGGCCAGCAGCAGGACCAGGAGCAGCTGCCGGATCAGGAAGCGGATCGACAGACCCGCGCGCACCTTGCTCAGGCGGTTGATCAGGTAGCTGCCCTTGCGGTGCAGATAGTGGTCCGCCAGGTACGTCACCGCGGCGGCGGCCGTGAAGGCGGGAACGCTCGGGACGAGCGCGGCCAGCATGAGCGCCGGGAAGCCCAGGATCATGAGGGCCGCTGCGGCCAGCTCGGCCGCACTGCCCACCCGGGCGACGCGAATGGCTCTGGTTATCACAGAGGAACCTGCTCTTGGAGGGGGAGTGCCGGTGTGGTTCTGATATGCAGCGAAAATGTGAGAAATTCGCGAGAGGTACTGATTCAGGCCCCTGCGAATGCTCCGATAACGGGCAGCCACAGAGGCCTGAATAGCAGATGTCTAATTGCCGTTGATTATGCCACGCCGTCCTGACGGTCCAGGACACTGGCAAGTGCCTGCTCGAACCCGGAGGCCCTGCCCGCGGCGGCCGTCGGGTCCTGCTGGCGCACGTCGATCACATGGCCGGTGAGCTCGGACAGCAGCACGTCGAGCGAGGTACGGGCGACGGCCTCGGAGGAGAGCAGGGTGCCCGAGGGCTCCTGACCGAACGCCTTGGTGCGCATCGGGGTCGCGGTGCGCTCCGGGTTGATGCAGTTGACGCGGACACCGTCGCCGGCCCACTCGTCGGACAGGGCCTGGGTGAGGTTCACCATCGCGGCCTTGGTCGAGGAGTAGAGGCTGTACTCGGCGCGGCCGCGGGTGTAGCTGCTGGAGGTGTAGAGCAGCAGCTGGCCCTTGGTCTCCGCCAGGTACTTGTAGCTGGAACGTGCGATCTGCACCGGGGCGAGGTAGTTGACCTTCAGCGCTTCCTCGATGGTCGCGTTGTCGGTCTCGGCCAGCTTGCCGATGCGCAGCACTCCGGCGGTGTTGACGACGTAGTCGATGCGCCCGGTCTCGGCGTACGCCTTGGACAGCGCGTCGTCGACCTCCTCGGGGTTCTCGACGTGCGTGCCGGTGGTGGAGCGGCCCAGCGCGTACACCTTCGAGCCGTAGGACTCGGCGAGTTCGGCGATGTCCTTGCCGATGCCGTAGGAGCCGCCGAAGACGACCATGGTCTTGCCGGTCAGCAGCTCGCGGTAGGCCTCCTCGGAGACCTGCTCGGGCGCGGCGGTGGAGGCCAGCTGGAAGAGCTTGTCGGCGATGAAGACGTCGACGGGCTGGGTGACCTTCATGTTGTACTCGTCGCCCGCGACGACGTGGATCGGCACGTCCGGCAGGTACTTGAGCACGACCGAGCAGTCGTCCGTGGCCTGGAAGTTGGGGTCACCGGCGGCGACCTCGTAGGCCCGCTTGATCGTGGACAGCTTGAAGGCCTGCGGGGTCTGGCCGCGGCGCAGCCGGGAGCGGTCCGGGATCTCGGTGATGAACTCGCCGTCCTCGCCATGGGTGCGGGTCACGATGATGGTGTCCGCGGACGGGATGGCGACGTCGACGGCCTGGTAGCGCTCCAGCGCGACCACGCAGTCGTCGATGACGCGCTGCGCCAGCAGCGGGCGGACGGCGTCGTGGAACAGGACGTTGAGGTCCTCGCCCTCGGCCAGGCCCTCGCCGAGCGCCTCGATGGCGCGCTCGGTGGTCTCGTTCCGGGTCGAACCGCCCTCGATGACCTTCTTGACCTTCGTGAACCCGGCCTTGGCCACGATCTTCTCTATGTCCGGCACGTAGCCCGGCGCCATCAGGACGATGATGTCGTCGATCGAGTCGGCGTTCTCGAAGGTGGTCAGGGTGTGCTCGATGACTGCCTTGCCGGCGATCTTCAGCAGCTGCTTGGGGATCGAAAGACCCACTCGCTGACCGGTACCGCCGGCCAGGATCACTGCGGTGGTACGGGGCTTGGCGATGTGCTGGGACACAGATGACCTACCTCGGGGCGACAGGGAACTCGGAAATGGTCCCACTTGGGGTTACCGCAGTGCAAGGTGAGCGCCGTCCGTCGCATATGTGCGCGCCATCTGTCATTCACCTTGTACTCCTGGTGATTGAGGAGACCGTTGTGGCGAGTACCTGGAATTGCTGTGAGTAACTCCACAGGGAGTTCTGTATTGCTGTGTGTGACGACCGTACCCCTCAGCGCCTCCGCAGCCGCTTCAGGCAGCGGTGCCCCAGCACTTTCACGAGTTCCTTCGACGAGGTCTGGTGCACGGTGCGCGACTTGACCGGCGCCGTGTTCCGGATCGGCGCGGCGGCGGCCGCGGCGAGCGCTCCGTACAGTGCCTGCGCGGCCACCTCGGGGGCGATCCGCGGTTCCGCCGGGGTCCGTGTGGCGGGCTTCGGCACGGCGGACAGCAGGGCGGGGTCGCCGAGGACGCGCACGCCCATGGTGCCGATGCGTCGCGCCATCCTGGCGCCGATCTCCGCCGCGGCCTCCACGGCCCACTGCGGAGTGCTGATCTTCACGTCCTGCGCGGTCGGACTGCACGCGTTCTTCATATGCATCACCGCGCCGTGCCGTACGAGCTTGGAATACAGCTCCTCCGGGAGGTCATTGCCGCGGAATTCCTTATTAAGATTCCGCAGCATTTCGGTCTCGGCGAGCGTCAGGGAACGGTTCGCGGCATCCGGGACCTCCTGGAGCAGATCCGCCGGCAGCCCGAGCAGCGACTCGAAGGTGCGCATCAGCCCGCCCCGGTCGCGGTCGTCCACGACGACGACGGTGACCCGCTCGGGGCCGGCCGCCCGGGCCCAGCGCTCGACGAGGCGGTCGTGCCGGTGGCGGTGCCAGAAGCTGGGGTTGGGCCTGTCGTAGGGGGCCTTCCTGAGCATGTGCTCGAGCCAGTCCTCGTAGCCCATGCGCAGGCCGTTCTGGACGTACTGCTGCCACTGCGAGGGCATGATCCTCGCGAGGGGGCGCAGGGTGACGAGGATGTGTGCGGACTCGCGCCCGAGCTGCTCGACGATCCGTGCCACGGTCGCGTCGTCGGGGGCGTCGGCGAAGAACTCGCTGCTGATGACCGAGGTGCGCCGGCCCGCGCGCCGCGCCTTGTCCACGAGCTGCAGCCACTGTTTCTCGCTGGGTCCGGCGTCGCCCATCATCCCCGGACGGGCGCAGGCCGCCAGCACGGCCTCCATGGGGTGCCGGGTGGCGGCCGGCCAGTCGACCCCGTACCCGCCGAGCCGGTCCTTGACGGCGAACAGCGCGCCCTGGATCGAGGTCGTCCCGGTCTTGTGGGGGCCGATGTGCAGCAGGCGGGTGCCGGCGGGCAGCGGGGTGATCACGCCGTCGTTCGCCACGGGTTCATGTCTCGTACAGTCCGTCTCCATGGTTAGGGGACGGTAAGAGGGGTTCCTGAGACTGTGCTGAGAGAGACCTGGGACACAGATGAGTCCCAGGCTCCCGTCACCCGCAATTCATCGTCGACCGGTCACGCGAGCTCGACGCCGGGGCGGTCCGACTCGACCCGCAGCGTGGCCAGCGTGCTCGCCGTCGCCGTCGGCTGCCGGACCGTGTCGACGGTCCTGACCCGGGCGTCGATGCCGTGGCGGTCGACGTCGAAGAGGTGGTAGCCGCGGTGGGCGTCGAGCAGCTTCCAGTGCGGGTTGTCCGCCATCAGCGGGTCCCACTGCTTGTGGAAGGCGTCCTGGTCCTGGTCGCCGTTGCTGGAGATGGACGTCCCCACGAACTCGGCGCCGACGACGTCGGAGTCCGGGTCGGCGAAGTCCTGCTTGAGGTCGCTGATCATCGTCAGATGGCGGTCGCCGGTGAACACGACGGGGTTGCGGACGTCCTCGAACTCCCGCATGAGCTGGTTGCGTTCGGCCTGGTAGCCGTCCCAGGCGTCGTAGTACCAGAGCTTGCCCTCGCCGACCTTCAGATCGGTCTCGGCCATCATGATCTGCGAGGCGATGAGGTTCCAGCGGGCCGGTGAGTCGTGCAGCCCGTCCAGGAGCCACTCCTTCTGCCCGGCGCCGAGCATGGTCAGCGAGGGGTCCTGGGCGCCCTCCTGGCTGGTCGCCTGGTCGCTGCGGAACTGCCGGGTGTCGAGCACGTTGAGCCGGGCGAGGCGGCCGAACTCCAGGCGGCGGTACATCTGGATGTGCGGGCCGTTGGGGACCGAGCTCGCGCGGACCGGCATGTGCTCGTAGTACGCCTGGTAGGCCGCGGTGAGCCGGGCCACGAAGGCGTCGTGCGTCTGCTTGCCGGGGTCCTGCGGGATCTCGCCGGCGAAGTCGTTGTCGACCTCGTGGTCGTCGAAGGTGACGATCCAGGGGGCGCCGGCGTGCATCGCGGCGAGGTCCGGGTCGCTGCGGTACTGGGCGTACCGGTTGCGGTACTGGACCAGGGTGTACGGCTCCCCCGTGCCCTCGTGCCGGCGGACACCCGTCGACGCGGGCGACGACTCGTAGATGTAGTCGCCGACGAAGAGCACGAAGTCGGGGTCCTGAGCGAGCATGTCGGCGTACGGCGTGAAGTAGCCGTGCTGGTAGTTCTGGCAGGACGCGAGCGCGAAGCGCAGACTGCCGCCCTTGCTGTGCGGGTGGGGGGCGGTGCGGGTGCGGCCGGTGGGCGAGATCTGGCCGCTCGTGCGGAAGCGGTACCAGTAGGTACGGCCCGGGCGCAGCCGCCGTACATCCACGTGAACGCTGTGCCCGTACTCGGGCCGCGCCTGGGTCACGCCCCGGCGTACGGGCTTTCTGAACCGTTCGTCCTCCGCGATCTCCCACTCCACGGGCACGACCTCGTCGGGCATGCCGCCGCCGTTCAGCGGGTCGGGGGCGAGCCGGGTCCACAGGACGATGCCGTCGGGCAGCGGGTCGCCGGAGGTGACACCGAGGCTGAACACGCCGTCGGGCAACGTCGTGCCGGCCGCGCGGGCGGTGGTCGGCAGCCACAGCTGGGCGGATGCGGCGGCGCCGATCACGGCGGCCCCGGCGGTCAGAAAGCGGCGTCGGTCGGGCGATGTTGCTCCGGTCATCAGCGAACTCCCCTGCCTCACTGGCCTCTTGGACATTGGGAAGCTCACGCCCATGGACGGTCCGCCCGCTGAACCGTGAGCTTCGGGTGCATGACAACTAGACAGACAACAGAAGACCCCCCGCGGCACACGAACACCTGCTTGCCGCAACAGGCCTGACTGGGAATCAGTACGGGCGCCTCCACCGGGGCGCCCGGGATCGTCGGCGGCTCAGTGCGGGAAGTCCGCGCCCAGCCGGGCGGAGTCCGGGTTCGTGCCGAAGGCCTTGGCGCCGAAGGCGAGGGATCCCTTGGTGGTGACCCCGGCGGCGGTGGAGCGGAAGGCCCACACCGAGCCGGCGTCGGCGTTCTCCCCGGGTGCGCCGACGATCAGGTCCGCACGGCCGTCGCCGTCGGTGTCGAGCAGGGTGACGGCCTCGCCGAAGCGGTCCCGGCGCTCGGCGGTGCCGGGGACACCGGCCGTGTTCTGGCTGAACACCTTCGACCCGGCACCGGTGGGACCGGACGCCCCGCCCGGGATCACGGCGACCGTGCCCGCGTCCTGCACACCGGCGAAGTCCTCGAGCGGGACGCCCGCCACGATGTCGGCGCAGCCGTCACCGTCGACGTCACCGACCGCGACGGACGCACCGAAGAAGTCACCCGACTCGCCGGCGCCCGGCACCCCGGGGGTGTCCTGGTGCAGCATGCGCGGGTCCCCGCTCTTGGGGCCCTGCGCGGTGCCCAGGACGACGCCGACCCGGTCGCCGTACTGGCTGGGGTCGTTCGGCTCCTCGTTGCCGTTGGCCGGGGAGGGCCTGCCGAAGACGATGTCGTCGCGGCCGTCGCCGTTCACGTCACCGAGCTCGATGTCGCTGCCGCCCTCGATCTTCGCGCCCTGCGCGTTGCGCAACGCGGTGAGCGGGGCGAGGCCCTGCTCGGTGCCGTGCAGGTAGTTGAGGTGGTGGTTGGAGCCCTGGTCGCCGGGCTCCCAGTCGGCGGGCATGGTCAGCGAGACGAGGTCGGTGATGCCGTCGCCGTCGATGTCCCCGGCGGCCATGTCGAGCACCGAGTCGTCGCTGTCGTAGACGGGGATCTCCTGGGTCCGGGCGGGCACGCCGTCCCGGGTGAAGGGGCCGAAGCGCACGCCGCCGGGCATGGCCAGGTCGGTGTGGCCGTCGCCGTCGAAGTCGCCGGGGAGGCTGGAGTGGGTGGCGAGGAGCCGCCCCGGCCGCAGCAGCGTCCCGCCGGACAGACCCGTGGCGGAACCCCACAGCACGGTCTGGCTGTGGACCTGCGCCTCGCCGCCCGACGTCCAGTGCTCCCCGGTCGCGGGCACCACCAGGTCGGTGTAGCCGTCGGCGTCCAGGTCGACGGGGATGACGTGGTCACCGAAGCGGTCGTCCGCCTCGGGCGAGCCGGGGACACCGGGCGAGGCCTGCGAGTAGACCTTCTTGGTCGCGAGGTCCAGGCCCTTCGCCGACCCCTGGACGACGGCGACGTAACCGGCCGCCTTCTTCCCGCCGACCGTGGCGTACGGCACCCCGACGGCGAGGTCCTCGTACCCGTCCCCGTTGAAGTCCTGCGGCGCCTCGGCCTTCGGCTGCGCTTGCGCCTGCGCGACGGGCAGCGCGCCGCACGTGGCGGCGATCAGGGCGATCGCCGCGACGACGGCGCGCCGGGTTCTGTGCGAGGCGGACGAAGCAGACAGGGACACGTGAACTCCGGTGGTCGTCAGGGCAGTTGACCGTGGAGAGGATCAAGATCCCCGTCCACGCTGCCCCGTACGACTCACCGGAACGACGCTTGGTTGCCCTGTCGTACGCCGGAGGTTCTCCCGGCGTCGACCACCTCAGCCGACGACCTGGGTCACCGGCCGGCTCACTGCTCGAACGGCTCGAAGTCGTCGAACTCCCGCGACGCCTCGTCCCGCTCGGCCTCCTTGTCGCGGCGCCGCTGAGCCGCGGGGCGCGGAGCCTCGAAGCGGTGGTCCTCACCACGGCGGCCGAGCATCTCGGCACCGGCCATCACGGTCGGCTCCCAGTCGAAGACCACGGCGTTGTCCTCGGGGCCGATCGCGACACCGTCGCCCGAGCGGGCGCCCGCCTTCATCAGCTTCTCCTCGACACCGAGGCGGTTGAGCCGGTCGGCGAGATAGCCGACGGCCTCGTCGTTGCTGAAGTCGGTCTGCCGCACCCAGCGCTCCGGCTTCTCGCCGCGCACCCGGAACAGCCCGTCCTCCTCGCGCACCACGGAGAAGCCCGCGTCGTCGACGGCCTTGGGCCGGATGACGATCCGCGTCGCCTCCTCCTTCGGCTTCGCGGCGCGCGCCTTGGCGACCACGTCGGCCAGCGCGAACGACAGTTCCTTCAGCCCCATGTGCGCCACCGCGGACACCTCGAAGACACGGTAGCCACGCGCCTCCAGCTCCGGGCGCACCATCTCGGCGAGGTCCTTGCCGTCCGGGACGTCGATCTTGTTCAGCACGACCATGCGGGGCCGCTTGTCGAGCCCGGCGCCGTACTGCCGCAGCTCCTCCTCGATGATGTCGAGGTCGGAGACGGGGTCACGGTCGGACTCCAGGGTCGCCGTGTCCAGCACGTGCACCAGCACGCTGCACCGCTCCACGTGCCGCAGGAACTCCAGGCCCAGGCCCTTGCCCTGGCTGGCGCCCGGGATCAGACCCGGCACGTCGGCGATGGTGTAGACGGTCGAGCCGGCGGTCACCACACCGAGGTTCGGGACCAGGGTGGTGAAGGGGTAGTCGGCGATCTTCGGCTTGGCCGCGCTGAGCACCGAGATCAGCGAGGACTTGCCCGCGCTCGGGTAGCCGACCAGCGCGACGTCGGCGACGGTCTTCAGCTCCAGGACGATGTCCTGGAGGTCACCGGGCACACCGAGCAGCGCGAAACCGGGCGCCTTGCGCCGCGCGGACGCCAGCGCCGCGTTGCCGAGGCCGCCGCGGCCGCCCTGGGCGGCGACGTAGGAGGTGCCGTGGCCGACCAGGTCGGCGAGGACGTTGCCCGCCTTGTCCTGTACGACGGTGCCGTCCGGCACGAGCAGGACCAGGTCCTGGCCGTCCTTGCCGGAGCGGTTGCCGCCCTCACCGGGCTTGCCGTTGGTGGCCTTGCGGTGCGGGGAATGGTGGTAGTCCAGGAGCGTGGTCACCGACTGGTCGACGGTCAGGATGACGTCGCCGCCCCGTCCGCCGTTACCGCCGTCGGGGCCGCCGAGCGGCTTGAACTTCTCCCGGTGGACGGAGGCACAGCCGTGACCTCCGTTACCCGCGGCGACATGCAGTTCGACGCGGTCCACGAAGGTGGTCATGTGGGGTGCCTCCAGCACTTGAAATGTTCGTACGGTTCTCTACTGCTGTAACACGCGAAAGGCGGACCCGCCTTCCCACAGGGGAAGTGAGGTCCGCCTCGCGAAACGTTCGGTCTGAAGCCCTAAGCCTGAGCTCAGGCGACCGGGACGATGTTCACGACCTTGCGGCCACGGTGGGTGCCGAACTGCACCGAACCGGCCTCGAGGGCGAACAGCGTGTCGTCGCCGCCACGGCCGACGCCCGCGCCGGGGTGGAAGTGGGTGCCGCGCTGGCGGACCAGGATCTCACCCGCGTTGACGACCTGACCGCCGAAACGCTTCACGCCGAGGCGCTGAGCGTTGGAGTCACGACCGTTACGGGTGGACGATGCGCCCTTCTTGTGTGCCATCTCTCCTCAGTCCCTTACTTCGCAGCCGCGGGGATCTCAGTGACCTTGATCGCCGTGTACTGCTGGCGGTGGCCCTGACGACGGCGGTAGCCGGTCTTGTTCTTGTAGCGAAGGATGTCGATCTTGACGCCCTTGTGGTGGTCCACGACCTCGGCCTGGACCTTGATACCGGCCAGCACCCACGGGTCGCTGGTCACGGACTCGCCGTCGACAACGAGCAGGGTCGAGAGCTCGACCGTGTCGCCAACCTTGGCAGTGGAAATCTTGTCAACCTCAACGATGTCGCCGACAGCAACCTTGTGCTGGCGACCACCGCTGCGCACGATGGCGTACACGCGGATCTCACTCTCTCGCTCGGGACGGCACCCCCGCAGTCCAGCCACCCGGCACGCGGACAGCCTCTCCACAACACCCAGGTGTTCCGGAGGAAAGGGTTTACGGGGATGTGACGTGTCAGTCGACACGCCGACAGTGAAGGTTACGGGGCCACGGCCGAACGGGTCAAACCGGGCCGGGGCCCCCGGGTGTGGGGGGGGGGGGGGCCGCCCCCCCCCCCCCCCCCCGGGGGGGGGGGGCCGGCCCCCCCCCCCGGGGGGGGGCCCCCCCCGGCACCCCCGGGGGGGGGGCCCGCCCCGGGGGGGCGGCGGGGGGGGTGGGGGGGGGTTTTTGGTGGCCGGGCCCCTTGGGGGGCCGCGGGGTGGCGGGGGGGGGCCCCCCCCGGGACCGGGGTCGAAGGGGCAGCGCCCCTGGAGGATGGGACGGGTGAGGGCGGCGGGGGCGGGAAAAGGCCCGGCGC
The DNA here is from genome assembly GCF_044742595.1 of Streptomyces sp. NPDC087859. Classification (NCBI taxonomy): domain Bacteria; kingdom Bacillati; phylum Actinomycetota; class Actinomycetes; order Kitasatosporales; family Streptomycetaceae; genus Streptomyces; species Streptomyces sp. NPDC087859. The sequence goes on from NZ_JBIUUU010000003.1 coordinate 588,945, forward strand.
TACCAGC